>PBUZ01000082.1 GCA_002728035.1 Methanobacteriota archaeon | reverse complement strand
GGTGCCCGCCGATGCAGCCCCGGATTACTACGGCTATCGCTTGACCGTCGCCTCTACCAACGGCAACATCTCATCTTCCACCCTCTTGGTCGTCGAAGTTGTGTCCCCCGAACCCTCCGCTTCGCTTGCGTTCCTCCAACAAAACGACCTCTTCTTGCCCGGGCAGAGCACATCAAGCGCCGTCCAGCTGACCAACACAGGAAATGTTGGCCTCGACCTGGATTGGGACATCACGACGGACGTGAATTCCCTATGTGAAGTGTCCATGAGCTCCGCCCAATCGCTGGACGTCCAACCTGCTGAAGTTCTCAATGTGGGCTTTGTCGTGGAGGTTGATGAGGCGGCTGATAGCACCGACGACTGCAGCTTGACCTTGACTGCCTGGCACCAAGTCGAAGGTGCCATGGTTCAACTGGACCAATTGGCCTTCCAAGTCGACATCGATGAAGCGGTGGACTTCTCGCTTTCTGGACCGCTCAACACCGTTGACATCGTCCCGAGCGATGGCATCAATTACGAAGTCAGGGTTACGAATCACGGCAGTGATGCAGCGATGTTCTACCTTGACATTTCAGAAACAGCGGGCCTTGATACGGTGCTCGTGAGCGCCTCTGGCGTGAACGTCCTGCCCGGTGAAATCGGTGTTTGGACCGTGAACACCAAGGGCGACACAACGCTTTCTGGAATCCTACAACAACCGTTCGCGACGACTTACGGTGGACAAACGGCCACAACACTGGTCGATGTGAACCTTCTCGAGGTGGCTTCGTTCGATCTTCTTGGCCCAACCGAAGACCGTCTTCTCATCTCACCTGGTGCATCTTCGAGCATGTCCTTCACGCTCACGAACACCGGCACCGCCGATCTCGCATTGACATCTTCGCTGTTGGGGGTTCCTGCGGGTGTAAGTGCCACCCTCTCCGATTCAAGCCTCGTGTTGAGCAAAGGAGAATCGGCGAACGTCACGGCGAACTTCTCGGCTCAAACGGGTGCAACACCTTCCACCACCGATGTCACGCTGGCCTATGTTTCGGGCGATTTGAGTGAGGAATTTTCCTTTGACCTCATCGTCATCGACCGTGCTGAAGTCAGCCTCAACGCTGTCCAGAATCGTCTCTTGGCCAACCCAGCATCATCGACCACCATGACGGTTGACGTCACCAACCTCGGGACCCAGAGCGATGTCTTTGCCGTCGAGTGGACTGCACAGACGACTGGAGATTGGTTCGCCTTCACCGTTGAACCAACGACCTTCCAGTTGAGCCCTGGTTCGACACAGAAAGTGTCCATCGGTGTACTCGAAGTCCTCCAAGGTGCACCCAGCGGGGGGGTTGTTCACCAATTGAGTGTCGCCTCAACCACCGACGCAAGCGTGGCGGCTTCAACGGACATCACGGTTGAGGCCGTTGATGCAAACGCAAACATAACCGTTCTCAAAGAACAAAGCACAGCCAAGCCCGGCGAGAGCGTTTATGGCAGCATCGTGTTGACCAACACCGGAAACGCGGAGGACACCTACTCCATTACTTCGGTTGGCACCGACTGCGGCTTGGACACCAGCGTCACGCTCGCCCCCGGACTCTCCTCAACACCCTTGGGTTGGTCTTGCATTGTCCCCAACGATGCCGCATCCGGTCAACGCACCGTTTCGTTCCGTGCGGTGAGCTCCATTCGCAGCAATGTTGCAGTGGAGACAGCCATGATCTACACGGTTGAAGCAACCTGGCCGGGGGATTCACTGGTGGCGTTGACGTTTGAGGACACCTCCCTCTCCCTCGGTGTTGACAGTTCAACCTCCACGGTCTTGACGGTGCAAAACTTGGCGAATGCCGACATCACCGGCTCGCTAAGTGTGCTCGGGCAAGACACTGGCGTTCTGCTGTTGGAGTGGGTGAGGTTGTCGGATGGGGAAGTTACCAGCGATTATGCGCTGACATCCGGCTCAAGTGTTGAGTTCAAACTCACGGTCGTCTCCAACACCGCTCGCACGGCCTCAGCCGATGTGGTCGTGCGTGCAACGTCGAGCGGTGGAGGCATCCTCACCTCAGACCAGAGTCTGCCGCTTCCTGTCACCATCGAAGGTCCAGCCTTGCCACCAAACGGACTTGCTCTGCCGTTGGGCTTGTCGGTGAGCCAACCGGTTGCATTTTCTGCCATAGGTCTTGGATGGCTCATCGCCATCCTGGCCGTACGCCAACTCCGCCGTCCTTCGTCAAGCGATGAACAAGAGAAACTCTTTGAGGAACTTGAAGGAGAGGAAGAAGAGGAAGAAGAGGATGATGCAGAGCAGGAGAAAGAAGCACTCGGCTACAATGAATGCCGCTTGGATGGAGAAAGCAAGGTCAACTGCCCAACCTGCGATGCTCGCCTTGGCGTTCCTCGGGGAAGCGTTCCACCGTTCCGATTCACCTGCCCGAAGTGCGACAACAAGATTCGTGTCGTTGAATGATCACAACTTTTGAGCCACGAGTAAAAATGCCGTGTGTCCAAACGGTCCATTCACAGGCCGCATGCCCCCTTTTGAGGCTCTGCCCCATTCCCGTTCCATCAATTCTCCTGCCCACTCCACGCGGAGTCCCGCTGCTTCGCAGGCTTCCCATGCTCGTTCAAGTTGGCTACTGACGGGGCAATAGCACGCCAGGCGGCCACCAGCGTTCAGCAACGGTGCAGTTGCTGCAATGGCGGGGGGATGGTCGGGCAAATCAAGCACCACCGCGTCGACACCCGTTACCAAGTCATTGACTGCAGAAATGGATGATTCGACCGCGCCTTCGATATGATGATGGGTTGGAAATTCGGGCCAACAAGCCTCTGCCCGCCTTAGATTTTCGAGNCCNACATCGGCGTGCTCTTGACGNGGNTCGACCGTGATATGGGTGCCGCTGGCGCCAAGGCATCGAGCGATGTACATGGACAAACCAGCGCTGCCAATACCTGCTTCAAGCACCACATCGCCGGGGCCACACCCGAGGCGGGCGATGAAAAATCCAGCGTCTTTGCTCCCGATCGTTTGGGCCCTCCGAACCATGCCGCTGCTGAGTTCTGGAAGTCGAGTAGGGAGGCGACGAAGTTCTTTTTGCCCGATGGTCACCATTTCACCGATTTCAACGTCCGCTAGGGTGCTCATCGGGTTGAACACGCCCAAGCCTTTGACCTTCGTCTGTTTTTCCACGAGTTCAACGACGTAGGTCTTGCCGTTTTCTTCTGTGAGCACGGCCCAAGTTGGTGAAGTCACGAACCGCCCAGAGGGGGGTTGATGTTAAGGTTCACCTNCCAAGGAATAACAAATGACTGCGTTTGATTCGTCACAAGGCTGGAAAGACATTTGAGCGTGTGTTTCATATACCTACCAACGCCTGCTAATAACATGAGCAATCTCATGCGTAGCCTATCCGTCAGCCTTGTTATCCTCTTTATTGGAAGTCTGCTGTCGGGAGCAGCCATTGAACTGGCCAAAGAACCCGTTGAACTTGAACTTGAGTCTGAACCGGTCGTTATGGAAGCGACCAGCCCGGGACATCCTGTGTTCGCAGAATACATGGGTGCTCATTGGTGCGGTCCCTGTCACACGGCATCCGCCAACCTTCACAGCCTCTATGGCACCAACGGCGGAGGCGGTACGCAATCCGAAGACTTCACGTACATTTCGTTCTGGGAATCCCCTACGACTGGCAATCCAAACTTGTCACCGATTAACAGGCGNGCACATATCCAGGGTGCACCAGGATATGGCGGAGGTATTCCCGTGGTGGTCTTTGGTGATGCAGACCAAGGAACATACTACACCACCGGTGGTCAGAATTACAACAGTTTCTACCAAAACGGCGGGAACTCCCAGAGCGCTACCGACTATTCACTCACGGTGTATCAAGCCACCAACGGCGCCAACATGGACATCGACATCGAGGCCAAGTACACAGGAACGGGTACGAAAACAGTATACATTTATGCTGCAGTCACCGAAGAGACTTCTCCTGAAGCCTACAGTGGCTCACCCAACCCTCATCCACATCACGTTTGGAAGAAATGGCTTCTCAACGGCGGCGGTACTGGATTTGAATCGGTGACGATCTNCGCTGGCTCTCCTGTGACCAAGTCTTGGTCGGTGCCGCTTTCCACCGTTCGAGCAGGTGGCGGTGTCAGCGCTGTTGACAATTTCCTTACGGTGGCCGCCCTCCTTGATGGCGATCACACCGACCACCGTAACCTCCTCTCAGCGGCAGATTCCAACATGGGTCCAAAGATGGACATTGGTGTTTCTGGCTTCACCGTGACAAATTCTGAAGGNACGTCNTCGTANNTNCGNGGCGATGTTATCACNCTNCAAGCCGATGTNAAAAACACNGGCGANCTNGATTATTCCAACGGNGGTACGCTGGAATTCTTTTACAAGAACGGCGCCAGCACCACGGTGATTGACAGCACCTCTGTGCCCACGCTCAACGTCGCACCCGGCTCAAGCTACCTCACTGCAACGGCAACCTACGACACCACAAACTTGCCAGCCAATGTTTGGTCGACAACCTTCGGCGCCCGCCTCGCTGGCACTTCCGGCGATATGGGTTCAGGCAACAATCTCGTCGAGGCTGCGGTTGACCATGACCGTCCACCGATGGTGAAGACGCCCCAAGTGCTTGACTCAGACGTCATCGAGCGAACTGAATCTGTTCGTGTGCTCGCCAAGGGCGACGCTGACGACAACGTGGACACCATTGATTCCATGACCTTCGAAGTTGAAGTTTCCCCAGCAGGACAAGACACCTGGGACGGGAGCCTCGTCACCAGCCAGAGTGAAAACATCATTTTCAGGGATACGCCTCAAGAGGGACGAGAANACTNCATCACGCCCTCGATGAGCATGGCCGCAGGCATGTATGACCTTCGCTCTCGCACCGTCGATAGCCGAGGTCAAACGAGCATGTGGTCGGTTTTGGGCGATGCCTTTGAGCTCGCCAACGGTCGCCCGTCCATCACCGCAGACCCCGTTCCAACCGTGATGTGTGATATCAGCACCAAAGTAAGCATGGACGGTCACATTGCCGACCCTGAAACGCCGCTCGGCGACTTGGTGGTCACCTCGGACAGCGACAACTTCGTGGCATGGCACGCAGATACCGAAGAATTGGAAGTTCTCTTCCCGTACGACAACGGTTGCCCGCTTGGCCAGAAATCCATTGCAATCGAGGTTGATGACGGTGGTGATTACAGCGATACAGGCCAACTTCCTTACGGCACCTTGTTGTTTAACGTGATTGAAAACGGTCAGCCTCGTTGGCAGGGGCTTCCTATCCAGACCATCGATGAAGGCGGTAGCGGTGTCCTTTCTTTGATGTCCTATCTCTCCGATACCGATGATACTGGGACTGAAGTTGACGCATCAACGCTCACCGTGCAAATCATGGACAACTCCAATCCCGATGTCGTCGCTGTTGAACTCCGTGGCAACACCCTTGGTTTTGATGCCGTTGACGGTGACGTCAATGGAGAAACGGTTGTGACATTGCGGGCAAGTGACGGCGAGCAATTCTCCGACCAAACGGTCACGATTCGCATCAACCCCATCAATGATGCACCTCGCATTGACATGACGGACATTGAGGAAATTTCGCTCAAATCCAACAAGCAGATGGTCATCAATCTCAAATCGAGGATGACCGATGTTGACAACTCGATCGACCAAGCGTTCATCACCGTGACTCCTTCAGAACCTGGTGCTGCTCGATACAACATTCTTGACGGGAACATGATTCTTCTCTTTGAGGAAGTCGGCGAACAAACGGTTACGATTTCCGCAACCGACGGTTCAGACACCAACTCGTACATCATGACCGTTGATGTCTTCGACTCCTTGCCGTTCTACATCGCCAAGGTGGACGATGGAAGCGGCTATCTCCATGTCGACATGCGAGATACCTACGAGACACAAACGCCAACAGCGACGTTCTTTTTGACTGAAAATGCACCAACGTTCAATGTCATTTCCGTTACTTGGTCGCTTTGCAACGAACTCTCCGGTACCTGCGACGGCCTTTGGGAATACGATCTCGACATGTCCCGTACGACCACGGGATGGTCGCAAGAGATGAACATTCCATCCTCACTCGGTGAAGGCTTTGCTCGAGAAAACGGAATGCGAAACATGGATTATATCGGCCTGACCATCAAGGCAGTCGACGATGCTGGCAATGATTACAAGACCACTGAAACCACGAAGTGGCTCACAACAGAGGAACTTCCAGCACCTGCAGAGATGGAAGACGCTCTTCTCGAGTGGTACGTCAGCGACCTTTTGGCCGATATCTTGGAGATTGAATCCGACCTCGAAGATGCGGATGCAGACAGCAAGGTCAACCTCGAAGCTCGTTTGATGGAACTCGAATCCAAGTTGGAGGTTGCATGTGGCGACGAGCGAGCAGACTGCCCCACCGACGAAGTTCAGAGCAACGGCAGTGAAGCCTCACAAGGCCTCAACATGAACGTCGTGCTCATCGTCATTGGTGTTCTCATCGTTGCGGCGCTTCTCGGACTGATGTTCATGCGCGGTGGCGGCGGCTCTGAGGCTGAGGAAGCCAAGTGGAACGAGGCGACCTTGCCTGTTCACGACACGGTGGCCAACTCCATGTACGGAGGGGCTCAGGAGATCTTCCAGCAACCCGTGGCACCAGCCGTAGCCCCTGTGGCTCACGTAGCACCTCCACCCGCTCCGGTCGCAGCACCTGCTGGCCCACCACTTCCCCCCAGCGGGCTTCCCGCAGGTTGGACCATGGAACAGTGGGTCTACTACGGACAGCAATACCTCGACCAACTGAACCAACAGTAATTGCAAGGTTTATCATCCCTTGACAGGGGTGAAGGAAAAGCATACCCCTAAAGGGGAGTGATGAGAGGGAGAATCGTGGCCGAAGAACCCGTCGGAAACGCAGAAGAGCCTGAGGAGGTTCTTCCTGTTGATGTCGATGTGCCCGCTCAATCCGAAGACGAAGTCACCGTTTGGGCTCCTGAACCCACGGGTGCAGATGAGGTCCTCACCTCATCGGTGAGTGATTGGATCGACGGTGTTGCGTTCGAGTCCACGGCAGATGTCCCCATTCCAGACCGTCTTGTCGACCAAGTTATCGGCCAAGAAGCCGGTTCGGTCGTCATCAAAAAAGCGGCTGAACAACGGCGCCACATGCTGATGATCGGTGACCCTGGTACGGGCAAATCGATGCTTGCTCGTTCGATGACCGACTTGCTTCCAAAAGATGCCCTTGAGGACGTGTTGGTGTACCCCAATGAGGACGATGAGAACGTACCACGGGTACGAACGGTCCCAGCAGGTCGTGCAGAACGCATTGTCAAGGTGCAGAAGGAAGCGATTCGTCAGCAGCGAGAAAAGTCACAGCGTATGCTTTTCATCGCCTTTGCAGCCATCGGGTTTCTGTTGCTGATTGCCGCCCTTCAAAACGGTGACCTCTTCACACTCCTCTTCGGAGGTTTCCTTTTGGTGTTCGGCTACATGTTCATTCGAAGTCGCTTGGGCGCGGCAGATGACAGTCGAATTCCGAAGGTGTTGGTGAAGCACGAATTGAACGAACTTCCGCCCTTTGTTGACGCAACAGCGACGCTCTCAGGTTCGCTCTTGGGCGATGTTCGCCACGATCCGTTCCAATCTGGAGGCATGGAAACACCTGCTCACGACCGAGTTGAACCAGGTGCCATCCACCGTGCCCACAAAGGTGTCCTCTACATCGACGAAATCAACTTGCTTCGTCTTGAGGAGCAGCAGGCTTTGCTCACAGCCATGCAAGACCGAGCATTCCCCATCTCTGGTCGCTCTGAACGCTCATCAGGTGCCTTGACTAAAACCGAGCCGGTTCCATGTGATTTTATTCTCATTGCTGCGGGAAACCTCGATGCAATCCAAGGCATGCACCCAGCACTTCGAAGCCGTATCCGAGGGTATGGTTACGAGGTCTATGTCAATTCAGAAATGCCCGACACCTCCCGCAACCGTCGACGCTTGATCCGTTTCATTGCGCAGGAAGTCTTGCGAGACATCGATACGGTGCGTGAAATCCCTCACTTTGACAAGAGCGCCGTGTCCATGATCCTTCGTGAGGCCCAGCGTCGTGCAGGTCGCCGTGGCAAACTCTCTCTTCGATTGCGTGAACTCGGAGGATTGGTTCGCATTGCTGGTGACCTTGCTGTAGAAGCTGGTGCTCCGTTCACTTCTGCTGAGCATGTGCTTGGTGCCCGAAACATTGCGAAGCCCCTTGAACAGCAAGTCGCAGACCGAATGATTGAGCGAAGGCAGGATTACGCCATGCTCGTCAACAGCGGTGAGCGTGTCGGACGAGTCAACGGCCTTGCTGTCCTTGGTGCCAACTCCGGGCTTTCAGACTTCAGCGGCATCATGCTTCCCGTCGAAGCCTTGGTCACCCCTTCCCAAGGAGGTGGAGGGAAGATTCACGCCACTGGAGGGCTTTCGGACCTCGCCAAGGAAAGCGTAACCAACGTCAGTGCGGTCATCAAGAAGTTGACTGGAAAGGACATTTCCGATTATGACATCCACATCCAATTTGTTGATACACACGGTGTTGACGGAGACTCTGCGTCCATCACCATCGCCACCGCCATCATTTCCGCCCTTGAAAACATCCCCATTCGCCAGGACTTGGCAATGACGGGTTCGCTTTCCGTTCGTGGTGAAGTGCTGCCAATCGGTGGTGTCACTGCAAAAATTGAGGCTGCCGCTCGGTCCGGTGTCAAAACGATCGTCGTCCCTCGTGCCAACATGCAGGACGTCTTGCTTGACGACCGATTTGAGGACATGGTCGAAGTGGTAGCTGTGAACACGCTTGATGAAGTCATGCAATACGCACTCATCAAGCACGAACAAAAGGCAAGTCTGGTCGAACGCCTTGAAGCGGTGATTGACAGATTGACCCCCGAAGTTCAGAGCAAGATTTCCCTCGTTTGATGGTAAATCCCCCTGTGAAGGGGTTGTCCCATCGCGCTTTACAAAAGGAGTATCTCTTGCGTCAACTTGAGCAGCCATGTCTTCGACGGCCAACGATGTCAGCAAGAGCGCCCTCTTGGTGCTCTTCTTGGTCACGATGATCGACATGATTGGCTTTGGTATCATCATCCCGTTTCTGACCTATTTGGTCAAGGATCTTGCCCAAGAGCAGGGGGTCGTAGAAATCGGACTCTGGGTCGGTTTGCTCATGACGGCGTACTCTGCTGCTCAATTTCTGTTTTCACCTTTCTGGGGCTCGCTTTCCGACCGTTTGGGCCGCCGCCCTATCCTCATGATCGGCTTGGTCGGGAACACGGTGTTCTTCACAGCATTTGGCTTCTCCAACACCTTGTTGTTTGCCTTGGCGATGCGGTTTTTGGCAGGTGTGTTCAATGGCAACATCGCCGTCGCTCGAGCCTACATCGGCGATGTGAGTACGCCAAAACAACTCGCTACCAGAATGGGACTCATTGGCGCAGCCTTTGGGCTCGGATTTACCATCGGGCCGTTTTTGGGCGGTGAGTTCTCAAGTCCAGCAGAGCGTTGGGACCTCTTTGTGGGAACGGTTTTCGAAACATACCCATATCTCCTGCCCTGTGTGATTGCAAGTGCGCTTTCTGCAGGTTCCTTGGTGCTTGCCTACTTCAAACTCCCCGAGTCGGTTGACAAAGGGAAAATGGCATTGGAAAGCGCTCGCGGTTCGTGGAGCAGCCAGATGTCTTCCATGGTCTCCAATTCCGTCTCCATGCTTGGAAAAGGTACCATAGGGGCTATGATTTGGGTGTCGATGTTGTTCGTCCTTGGATTTACGGTCATGCATGCCGTGTTCATTCTTTACACTGAAATGGGCGTTGAATTCGGCGGCCTTGGTTTCTCTGAGAAAGACAACGGACGGGTCTTTGCGATGATTGGATTGTTTGGCATCTTTACGCAGGGTGCACTCATTGGACCCTTGACGAGAAAGTTTGGAACCCGGCGGTTGATTCCGATCTCCATCTGTATCACCGGTATTGGCCTTACTCTCATTCCATACACCCAAGCCGAGATGGCGTGGCTTCAACTGTTCATGGTGGTTTCATGCATCGCCATTGGCAACGGTTTGTTCCAACCGTCCTCCAGCGCCTACCTCACGCACATTGCCAAGGATGAAGGCTATGACTTTGGCATGGTCATGGGGGCTCAGGAATCTCTCGGAGCCTTTGCACGTATCATCGGTCCGCTTTCGGGAGGCATTGTTTGGGAGATGACGGCCAGCGGGTCCTATCCATGGGACTATCACGCCGTGTTCCATTTGTGTGGTGTTCTCATGCTCGTTTCTGGCCTACTCACCCTTCGCCTTCCAGACCTGTTACCCCTCGATGATGAGGAGTAATCATCGGTAGAGATGTTTTGATATGGTTCTCGGGCCTCGGACCTCTATGGAGACTGCTTCCACTGCATGGACCGGGCAACAATTTCGCAACCGGCTCACCGTTCTCTCTCATTCCGCAGTCATCATGACCTTGGTGACCGTTTGGTTGATTCAGCTGGTCGATGTCTTGCAACCGTTGTTCATTGCCTTGGGTATTTACTTCGTCCTTAAGCCAGGAGCTGATTTCCTCTCAAAGAAAGGTTTCCCAATCATGCTTTCCTACATCACGATGTTGATGCTGGCGATTTTGATCGTTCTTTCTGCCGGCTTCTTCGCCTATCAGCAAGCCGCCACCTTCCTTGACGATGAGGAACGCATGGATGAGTACACGCAATTGTTGGATGAGCGGTGGGCTGATTTGAAAGAGATGCCGCTCATCGGTAAGAGCATCCTCGATTCGGGTGCAACCATCGACGGAAGCTTGGACGAGGACCTGGGGAGCATGGGTCTTCTTGACGAGGGTTCGGGTGTAACAGAAGCCTTTAGCGGGTTGTTATCAAGCGTAGGTGTCTTTTTCATCACGGGCGTCACGGTTCTGTTTTTCCTCCTGTTCATCATCTTTGAAGCCAGTTTATTGCCGGGCCGAATCGAGCGTGCCTACCCCGGTGGTGCAAGTGAACGCGTGCACATGATTCGCGACCAAATTGAAGCCAGCGTGAACACCTATGTGGTCGTCAAAACGGGTGTTGGTTTTGGAACAGGTGTATGTGCAGGTATTGTCATGTTGCTGTTTGGTATCGACCTGTGGTTTACTTGGGCGCTCCTGACCTTTTTGCTCAATTACGTGCCCTATATCGGCTCTCTTCTCGCCACCATTCCTCCCTTGTTGCTCGGGTTCATTCTTCTTGACCCGTCCATGCTTCTCCTCCTTTCCATCTTGTTGTTGTCCAACCAGCAATTGTGGGGTAACATCATTGAGACGCGATGGGCAGGTCGAGCGTTGGACATTTCTCCCGTGTTGCTGCTGGTCGTCACGGCCTTTTCGTTCTGGGTTTGGGGCATCATCGGAATGATTCTGTCCATCCCATTGGTTGTTATCCTCAAGATTGTCCTCGAAAACATCGATGCCACCCGACCGTTGGCAATCCTCCTCTCCGAGCGTGCGCCAACGCTGGAGGAAGCGTGGCGTGAAGCCATCAAGGATGGACGGATTACGGCATATGAGGAGCGCATGCTCAACGAATTACAGACTGCATTGGGTTATAGCGACTTGCAGGTGAAACTGATTTCGGCTCGAATCGCTGCCGAATATGCACTGCGCCGAGGTCGACTGAGTGTTGACCAAATCGAGTTGATACGGGTTGGTATCGCCAACATGTCAAACCCAAGGAAGTGGAGTGAACAATTTGAGGATATTGTCACTGAGGGGAAACTCAGCGTCATTGAGCGCTTGCTTATCGGCAAACTCGTGTTTGCACTTGACCACGATGAGGAGGAGTGAATCAAAGCACTTCGGTGAGGATTCGCTCAAGCTCGGTGTTGATGGTGAGGATCAAGGTTCCAAACTCCGGTGGAATGTTGGGGTCTTCGTACAGCTCCTCAAGTTTTGATTGTGCCATGGCGATGCGAACATCCAGTTTTTTCCCCTTGTTGAGCAACCATTGTTCACAGGCTTCCTTGGCCTGTCGTCGAATGTTTCGTGGGACTTTCGGGTCGTCAATTTGGTTGATGACCTCGGCAACTTGTTCCAATCTCTGTTCGATATCCATAAGTCTCACCAAGAAGCACGCACCATACCCTAAATGGTGACCGTCTTTAAGTTGATGGCCGCCGTGGTTCTTGTATGGCGGTAACCAATGAGGCCATCTTGGGATGGGTTCGCGTTGGTGTTCTTCTCCTCGGCATGGCTTGGGCTGCATGGATGGACCACAAGAACCGTCGAGTTCCAAATGAACATTGGATTGTCTGGGCCAAACCCGCTGTGTTCATTTGGGCACTTGATTTGATGGTTCAAGGTGCAGATTGGACCATCTATTTGACGGCCGCAGGTGTGGTCGCATACGCCAGTATCTCGGTGTTTGGTCGACCCACCCTCAAGGATGCGAGAGCAGGCTCATGGATGGATCGTTGGTTCTTGATCTGGTACGCTGCTGCTGCCGTTGGTACCGTGGCGGGTGCTCTTCGCTATCAAGACGTGACGCCAATGGACGTGATTCTCAATCAAGGCGATTCATTGGGTATTCTCTGGTGGAAGACAGCGGCCGTTTTCCTGGTGATATTCTTCATTGATTTGGCGTGGCGAATGCGACTGCTTCACGGTGGTGCTGATGCAAAGGCATTGATGTGGGTCACCTTGGTCTTCCCAACATGGGCCACGGTGCCGCTGCCGTTCGCTGCCGACGCATCGCAATCAGTGGTGGCACTCCCGGTCAGCATCGCTCTCCTGATATGGGGTGGTTTGGCGTTCCTGCTCATTCCCGTGGTGATGTTGGCGTTGAACCTCAAAGACGGTCATCTGCGAGGGTTGAGCGACCTGAAGCTCGCCTGGCACGCATCAAAGATCCCGCTTGATGATGTGGCGAAGCGACATGTTTGGTTGTTGACGGACACCATGAGCATGCCCAACGGTGAAGAGCGCATCGTTCACCGTTCGAGGGCCCCACGCCAAACGCCCACGGACGAGGTCATGCAGGCCCACGTTGAACGACTGAGAGCGCTCGGTGTGGATGAGGTGTGGGTGAGCTTCAAGATGCCACTGTTGGTCTTTCTCTTCCCAGCCGTGCTTCCGCTGGTGCTTGTGGGAGACCCAACGGCATTGATCGTCAACTGGATCAATTAAAGCGCATCAGTTGCCCTTGCGCTCAATGTTCTTGGGACGAAGTCCCTTGTAGCCGCACTTTCGGCAACGGGCGGCACGAACAGCATTGCGGGCGTTGCAGCGCATGCAAATTTTGCGATGAAGCATACGAGCCTCTGCTTCGGGGAATCGTGCCATGGTGGGGCGACCAAATCCCCCTATTTAATCGCAACCACATCGTTTGGGTATGTTCAAAGTACCCTTTGTCTTGGACAAGCCATGAAGGTCGTGCGCCTGCCAGGTATACACCACGACGGGAACGTCGTGCTGGTTTCGGGTTCATTTGGCCACCTTCTCATCAACGCCGGGACCTCTTGGTACCAATCTCTCCAAGTTGAGCGTATCTTGGGACAACTGGGAGACCATCCCCTCGACCGTATCCTGCTGACTTCGCGTCGTTTCCCTGTCTCAGGTGGCGCCTTGCACATCTCTCAATCCTTCGATGATGCACCTGTTCACATTCATCCAGACGGGCAGGCTGCGTTGGATACGGGTGATTTCTTCACGACATGGGCCAATCGTTACGACTCTGACATGCCACGAACCCCAACACAAGCGCTAGCTGACAACGATGTATTTGCGCTCGGGGAAGGAGAAGTCCAAGCCGTTGCACTGCCAGGGCACACTCCCGATGAGATCGGCTTCCACATCCCACACCTTTCCATGTTGGTGGTCGGTACGGTTCTCCCACGGGCTGACCGTCCAGCACGATGGGACTTACCAGGCGGTTCCCTCATGGCGTTGATTGCCAGTTACAAGGCGATGAAAGCGATGAAGCTCGCCTCGATCGTTCCACTCCAAGGACCAGCCATTCGAGGGAAAGGGCACGTGTTGGAAGTGCTCGACCGACATCTCACGTTCCTCGAAGAAGCCGCAGAAAACGATGGCAAACCTCCCCAGTCTTGGCAACGTCCTGCACCAACTGCGCTCTGGCACACCCCTCGTACACCTTGGCCTCTTGAAGAACAGGAGCAAGTTTAGGCCGGATAGGGCTGAAAGTAAGCCTGACCCAGGCGTTTGTATGGCCGTGGATTGTAACCTGCAGCGGTGTTCTCAACGTCGTGCGAAGTACCATCCAGTGTGCGTATGTGGTGAATCCAGCCGCTTCGAACATGGAGTAAATCCCCTTCGAGGTGGAGGCTTGAGACGGGCGTTTCGATTGAAAAAACATGTCTGCATCGCTCTTTATCCCCGTCATCCAACCGCCAAACAGCACCATGCTGGGTGCCCACAAGGAACCGCAATTCACCTTCCCTTCTCAGGCAAATGGCTCGTATACCTCCTGATTTGAGTTGAAATTTGGCCACGGTTTCCAAACGAGGGATGGTGAGAACCAAGACATCACCCTCAGCGGTTCCAATGGCAACGCTGTCCACGGGGCCCATCGGTCCTCGAATTGCAAGCAAGACGGTCGGTAGGTCGTCCAACATGGTCCGTGTAGGGCGGCCATCAACAGGTTTCCAGGTCACCGAGCCATCGTTCATGGCGATCAGCGTGCCATCCTTCGTGGTACAACTTCGGACAATTGTTCGTTGGTTCATGGTGAGGGAGGTGAGCAGGAGGTACTGCTTTGTTTCCCACACCCCTGGTGGAAAGGTGAAAGTGAATCAATACATGTCGTCGTTCTTGTTTTCCTTCTTCCATTTCCTGTAGCATGACTTGCAGACGCGGACACGGCCCTTTCGTGCTTCGTACCCACTGCTGCCCCACATGTCGATGGCGTCGTCAATGGAGAGCGAACGCCCTCCCAGCGACTTATCGGCGAAGTTATCGCAATCCCTTACACCGCATGGGAGTTCTCCTTCCTTGGCTTTCTTGACTGGCTTTTTCGCGTCGTCACCGCCTTCTTCCTTTCGATGCTTACGGGCTTTCGCTTTGAATCCCATGCGAACGCCTCGTGCACCCCGTTCATCAAGGTTCGCTCGTTTACTGAAGGCTTTGGTAATGTCGAATCTTTTCGAGCAGACCGTCGATCGTTCGCAGCAGGCCGCGCAGCGTGACTTCGGAAACATTGGCCACCGCACAGACCTCCGATTGCGTTCGTGGCGTTCCAACCTCATTGGCAGACTTGTAGATCAACGCTGCTGCAACACCCATGGGTTTCTTTCCTTGCCACACATCGTCGTGCGGTTCAATCGTGGACCACAATTCATCCAGCGGGCCTCGAATGCTTGGTTCAAGACCAAGGTCGGACAGAAATTTGTCGAAGTATTCGTTCGGTCCAGTGATTTTGTGGAGGTTGAGGCGACGGGACACTTGACGGATGAGTCGCGAGAGGTCCTTTTCAGTGATTTCAAACGCCTCGGCGAGTGCAGGAATCTGGCGTGGAAGTTCTTCCTGCCGAGCCACGAGGTAGGTGCAAGCAGCGGTGACCCCTGCAATTGAACGACCGGTGACGAATCCTTCACCTGACAGCCGTCGGTACAACCGAGCAGCTTCTTCTTGAAGCGGGGCCGGAAGACCGGAACGGTCCCGGATAAATTGGTTGGCCTTGACCAAATTTCGCTCCCTGCTCTTTCGTGTTTTCGAGCGTTCATCGATGACTCTTCGTCGTCGCCAGTCACGACGTGCTTGGGAACTCATGCCGTGTCGAGATGCAATGCCCGTGTTCAGGTCGCGAACATCAATGGTGGTGTTCAGTCCCTTGTCAGCGAGCGTGTAGGTCATGGGTCGTCCCACCCGTGAGCGGTCCTCGCCGTTGTCGCGATTGGTCCATTCCGCTCCAGGGTCGGGAACATTTTCCTCGGCCACGAGACCACAATTCTCGCACGTGATCTCTCCTCGGCTGACATCGAAGTTCCAACTGACAGCCCCACAATCCTCGCAGGGACGGGTGTGGCCTTCAAGCACACGGCGGGTTGGGCGTTCCGCACCAAATCCCGGTCGTGCTTTACTGCTGTTTGAAGTTCTGACTGAGGGTGTCTCGTTACGCTGTTTCATCTTCTCAACTCCTTGTTTAGTAGTGGGCTGCTGTGTTATATAAATCCAAGGTTTCCTTGCAGATACTTGGTACCTTGCATGACAGCGCTTTTGGAATCCCTCAGTGCTGCCTTACATGTGGTAGTTTCGTTTGTCTAGTTATAAACAGTCGTTCCTCTTCATGGGGCGGGAAATGCTCAGTCCTGTTGTTTTGTTCAACAAGAACCAGCATAGAGTTCAAAGACGGCCTGCATCGGCAGGAGGGTGAGGAAGGCCATGCCAGCGACGGTGATTTTGGGCGCCCAATGGGGCGACGAAGGAAAGGGGAAATTGGTGGACCGATTGGCTGAACAAGCCACTTGGGTCGCTCGCTTCCAAGGCGGAAACAACGCTGGACACACCGTCGTCTTGGGCGACCAAGTTCTGAAATTTCACCTTCTGCCCTCCGGTATCACTCGAAAAGAGTGTCATCTGGTCCTTGGCGATGGCATGGTGATCGACCCGTGGGTGCTCGATACAGAACTCAACGGTTGGATGGACTCAACCGGTGAAGACCCTCGTGGTGAACGCCTTTTTGTGAGTGAGCGCGCCCACATCATTCTGCCCTACCATCGCTACATGGACAGCCTTGACACCAAAATCGGCACGACAGGCCGAGGGATTGGCCCGACCTATGCGGACAAGATCAACCGAATCGGTCTACGGTTCGGGGATGTGGCCGAAGTCTTGGGCGATGCCGAATGGACTGCTTCAGCGGTTGCACGCATGAATGCCTCCTTGGAAGCTGCAGGTTCGACTGAACGGGTTTCGCAGGAAGGCCTGGCCAGCGATATTGCATGGATTCATGCAACCTATGCTTCCTCCGTCGCCAACACGGGCTTGATGCTTGACAATGCGCTCAAACTTGGGGAGCATGTGATCCTCGAAGGAGCACAGGGATGTTTGTTGGACATCGACCAGGGGACCTTCCCCTTCGTCACATCGTCGGTCACCTCTCGAGGAAATGCGACCCATGGAGCAGGGATTCATCCCGGCCATGTGGAAGAGGTCATTGGGATCACAAAGGCCTACATCACCCGTGTGGGTCACGGCGCCATGCCGACCGAACTCGACGACGAAGCGGGTGAGCACATGGGCACCGTCGGTCATGAGTTTGGGACCACCACCGGTCGCAAGCGACGCTGTGGTTGGTTTGACGCCGTGGTCATGCGCCATGCTCAACGTATCAACGGATTCACAGGGCTCGCCCTCACGAAGTTGGATGTCTTGGGTGGCTTGGAGGAACTGAAGATCTGTGTGGCCTACGAATTGGACGGAAAAGAAATCACCGAACTGCCCTCCACCGCCTCCGCCCTCGCCCGCTGTAAACCGATTTACATCACCATGCCCGGTTTCCCAGGGCTACCGCTTTCTGAGTGGCTTGCCATGGCGGTTCATGCCAACGAATCTGGGAAAGGCATCTCCGTCCTGCCTGCAGCCGCTCAACAGTACATCGCCAAACTCGAGACGTTGGTCGGGGTTCCCTGCACCAGCGTGGGCGTAGGTCCAGACCGTGATGCGACCATCGACTGCGTTTGAGGCCTCGCTTGCCAGCACCATCGCTGGCCCATGCAGGTGAAGGCTCAAAAGGGAGAGGCTCACCGCTCGGAACACAAGGGCGCTTAGCTCAGTTGGAAGAGCGTCTGGTTTGCAACCAGAAGGCCGGGGGTTCAAATCCCCCAGCGTCCACCATCCCTTATTGGCCTCGCAGTCAGCGGGTTTTGTATCCAAAATACACGACGCCTCTGCGTCTGAACCCCTTTGGGTTTGGACTCACAAGCGTTATCAACGAATCCAAGCATCCCCGAATCAACTAATCGAGGATGATGTTTTCGTTGTTCAGTGCGTGATGCCACATGCCGTTCAAGCGAACAATGTTGTATGCAGATCGGTCAACCCGATTGACGATGTTGACCACCTCCAGTCGCGATGCCTTGCCGCCCATGGTGTCTGACTGGAGCGTTGAGAGGGCAGCAATCGCCTTGGCATGAGCATCTTTGGTGCTCTTCCATGTTTTACGAACCTCATCAGCGGGGACTTCCTTTCCTTCAGTAAGGCACACCACCGTGATGTCCATCAAGTCGTTGAGATAACCGTGCATCTCAAGCACGGGTTTCACGATTTCTTCAGGTAAATGGTCTGCATTTTCATCTATGGAACGATCCGAACGGGCGATGTCGCGTGCATGTCGGATGATTCGCTCAACCGTGTCCACTGCACGCAAATACGTTGCTATGATTCGTAAATCCTGCATGAGAGGTTGATTGAGGGCGAGGATGAGGAGCAAATCGTTGGTCAAGTCCCAATTGACTTCTCGGGCCTTCGCTCGAGCTTCTTTCGCTTCAATGTAAACCTCCGAGTCAAGTTTCGTAAAGGCATTGATGGCTTCTTTGTAGAGGTGTTTCGCCTCTTGAAAATAGCCTTTCAATTCCTGTTGTACAGATTTTATGCGTTCGTCAAGTCCTGTTCTAATTGGGGGCATGGTGTTCACCTCATCCGAACCTTCCAGTGATGTACCGTTTGGTCAATTCCTCGGCCGGGTCGGAGAAAATCTTGTCAGTTTTGTTAAATTCTATCATCCTTCCAAGATACATGAAACCCGTGTAGTCGCTGACACGGGCAGCCTGAGACATGGAGTGTGTCACGATCACGACCGTGAAATCTTTCTTGAGTTCCAAGATGAGTTCTTCGATGGCCGCCGTTGCAATGGGGTCCAAAGCACTGCACGGCTCATCCATCAAGATGATGTCGGGTTCAATGGCAATCGTCCGTGCAATGCAAAGTCGCTGTTGTTGTCCACCAGAAAGGGAGGTGCCAAGGTCGTGCAATCTGTCGGCGACTTCGCTCCAAATAGCAGCTCTCTTCAGGCTTTTTTCAATGATTTCATCCAGTTCTTCTCGAGAGGGTTGGTAGTGTAATCGAACGCCATATCCAACATTTTCATAGATTGATTTTGGAAAGGGATTCGGCCGTTGGAAGACCATTCCAATGTTCTTCCGTATCTCAACGAGATCGGCATCTTTCGCCGTGATTTCGACATCCCCCTTCGTGATGGTTCCTTCATATCTGCAGATTGGAATAAGGTCGTTCATTCGGTTGATGGTTCGCAGAAGCGTACTTTTTCCACACCCAGAAGGCCCGATAAGGGCGGTCACCGCATTCTTCGCAATCGGAAGGGAGACGCCGAAAAGCGCCTGCTTATCGGCGTACCAAAGATCAAGGTCATCCACCATGAGGTCAATGTCTCCATCAACATCCAATGCTCGCGTCGAGTCGGGTACGTATTCTCCACCAATTTTCTCACTCATGAATTCAACCTCTTTCGGAAATGTTGTCTTAAGACGATAGCGATGCTGTTCATCGCAATCAGCAGAAGAATCAAGGCAATGCTTGCTGCGGCGGCCATGGAATGCCAGGCGTGTTCCGGTTCCGATGTCCAGAAATAAATTTGAATCGGAATAACGGTGAAATTGAGGTTTCCCCCTGTAAGGGCAGCAAGTGGTTCTGGGTCAAAGAGGACCAGTGCCGCAGCTCCAACAACCACCAACGGTGCGGCCTCGCCCATAATTCGACTCATCGCAAGGATACTACCTGTCATGATGCCGGGCATGGCGGAGGGCAGGACATGGTCCTTGACCACCTGCCATTGGGTGCAACCCACACCGTAAGCAGACTCGCGAAGCGACCTTGGTACGCTACGAAGCGCTTCTTGACTTGCGAGAACGATGATCGGCATCGCCATGACTCCCATGGTGAGACCAGCGGCAAGGATGGAGGGTCCAAGTCCCAGGCCAATGCCACCCTGTTTGACAAAAATTGCCAAACCGAACATACCAAAGACAATCGATGGAACACCAGCGAGGTTGGTGACCAGTGCTTGAATGAGTTTCGTTGTTCGCGTTGGTGCTGCGTATTCCTCAAGATAGATGGCTGCGCCAATTGAAATGGGCATTGAAACGAGCATGGCAATCGACATGACCCAAACGGTTCCAAAGAAGGCCGACCTGATTCCGGATGCATAAGGCTGGAAGATGTCTTGGTAGCGTTCAGTCAAAAATGGAATGTCAATGTCAAGAGGAATAAAGAAACAAGCGCTGACCAAGAGCATCCTCGACCACAACAACAACCCCTCTCGGTCCGAAATTGAATGCTTGAGTCGTTTGACTTCGGTGAGTGATCGGCCTTGATTTTGGAGACGCTCCATTCCCTCGATCGTTCGGAGTAAGGCTACACCAAACAACAACCAACACAACCCGCCCAAGAATGCAGAGAGGGTTGTTTGGCCAATGACGATAGTGAAGATGGCGAGAAGCAAGATGATGCCACGAATTTGGCGTTCACGTCCATAGCAACGTACAAGGGGAGCAAGACGACGTTCGGTGGGTCGAGACACGATGAAGGTCAGGACGAGTAAACTCGTCCAACCTGCCATTTCAAGCGGTTCAAAGACAGCGCTTCCGTTTGAAATCAACACGGCTACATCCCCGGAAACGACAAAGGATGAAACATGAGGGTTGCCTGAGGCATCTGCCGCTGGAACAGGGCCGGAGCGCTGTTCCACGCTCACGGGAACATCAAGGACTGATTTGAGGTAAAATTTGGTCTTCTTCCCTACTTCGATAGAGGTGGTAGAGAGTCCTTCTTCAGAAATTTGGACATCTTCCTTCTCACCTCTGTTGGCCGTCACAACGATTTCCAGGTCATGTTTCTGTGCACCTGTTCGCCCCTCCCATGTGATCGTCAAGACAATTGGTTCGGTGTTCAAGTCGCCTTGTTCGTTCACATTTGGATGGTCCCACTCAAGGACATAATCGGAAATTGGAATAAATTCCGAGGCTGCTGAGATCTCTCCATTTTCCCCGTCAATAAAGGTCGGAATGGCAATCTGCCAAACGAGAACGACCAGGAAAAACATCCCTACCAGTCCCGATAGGGCAAGACTTGCTGAACCGGCTTGTTCAACAACATCTCGCCTTCTGCGACTGCGTTTTTTCAGGGTGTCAATGTCTTTTTTCATCAATACGCCTCCCTGTAGGCAGACAACACTTTGTTGCCAAGTAAATTCAACGAGAGCGTGATGATGAAGAGGTACAAACCAACTGCGAAGATGGTAAGGTAACCAATTTCACCGAAAGGAAGGTCACCACCAACACGTTGGGCGATGTAGGCCGTCATGGTCTGTGCAGGAAGGAACATGTTGGAGGTGTAAACGGCGACCGTGCCTACAGCAAGGGTGACCGCCATCGTCTCACCGACCGCCCTCGAGAGGGCGAGGATGATGCTGGCGAGGATTCCGGACAAGGCGGCTTGCAACATCACGCGAAGCGTCGTTTCAATGCGTGTCGCTCCAAGCGCAAGTGAACCTTCTCGCAGTTCGTTGGGGACTGCGCGCAGGGCGTCTTCGGACATTGAGGCGACCAAAGGTAGAATCATAACGCCGACAACGATAGCTCCATTGATTGGGTTGAGAATGTTCGGAGGTTGGTCAATCCAACCATTGGTGTAGGCAACTTCACCCAATTCAACCACCAGCGGCCCGATGTAGATGAATGCAAAGAACCCGTAGACAACCGAAGGTATGCCTGCGAGCAATTCAAGGGTTGGTTTGACCACGGACACGAGGCGAGGAGATGCATATTCGCTCAAATAAATGGCGCACCCAACTCCTAACGGCACGGCAATAAACAGTGCGCCGAAGGCGACCTGAAGCGTTGTTAGAAGGAGGCTATTCACGCCAAAATTCATGTTTTCACACAACGAGCGTCGGTCCGCACATGCACCAGTCGGTGTCCATTGGTTTTGGAAGAAGAACTCTCCAAAAGCACCACCGTAATGTTCAGTTGTGGCGATAAACAGCGAAAAGAAGAGGCAACATCCGAGTGCTATCGTCACACTGCGATCGGTCTGGTCAATGTTTCCGGTTCCTCGCAGCATGTGTTTTTTTGCCACTCGCCTCCATACGGCTACCAGCGCCACGGTACTTGCCCACAACAGCATGGAATTCACGACCACAACGGCGATGATGAGCAACGCGTAGATTGAACGGAGTGCCCATGAAGGCGGGAACAGGATTTGTTCGGGAATGATTGCCAGGTAATGGCGCCGATGTTCACTGATCCACTCCATCATGAGGGCCAACATGAACAGGAAGGCGCCGAGGCCGGTTTGGCTCATCACCCCCTTTGGGTCGAATTCGAAGGAGAACCAACCTCGAACGCCGGCAATTTCACGAAAGAACGTGATGGCCTCAAACAGAAGTGTTTGGATAATTCCAAGCGTGATAAAAATGACTGAGAGGCTGGTGATGAAGAGCAACAATCGTACCCTGTCAGCGGGGGCTCGCTTTTGCGCGACGGGCTTCAACGATTTCTTCATCCTTTGAACCTCCTCAAACGGGTTCTAGCCGTTCATGCATCAGCATGTTCAGCAACAGTTCCGCAAAATTGACTGCGTAGGCGCACAACCGACGGACGGATTCCGAAATTTGGAATTCTGCATACAACCGTTCAGTTGGTCGACGTCCCGTCCACAATTCATCTTCATCTGCTTCGATTTCCTTGATGATGTTCCCCAGCGATACTTTTGCTCCGTGGATGAGCGAGATTTCCTTGGTGTACATGTTGTGAACGAGTTCCTTGAGCCCATTGGAAAACATTGGAATGGCTTTCAATGGCATATCGTTCGGTTGAAGACGAATACTCCTACTGTTTTCTCGAACCAAGAAGGCGAGGCGTGTTGCGTGATCTCCCATGCGCTCGAGAACCCGAGCGATGCTTGCGTGTTCCATGGCCGAAAAACGATCAACAGCCAATCGCTTCTCAACGGATGGCATTTTGAGGGCGGCAGCAACTTGACGCTCAATCAGCAATCTTCGAGCATCGATTTGACGCTCCCTATCCTCGATGTCATGAAGCAATTCATTCGAATCTCCGCCCAAGACGGCGAACGAATCGTTCACAAGCCCTGAAATCAGAATGTACATTCGATTGACAGAGACTTGAAGTTTAAGCTCGGATGGATTAAGCAACGAGACAATCCGGATTTCTTTTTCTTTGTCGGATTCGATCTCCATGCCTCTCGTATCTCGTAGGAAGCCCCGAATTTCAGAACGCACGATGCGAGAAATGGGTTTAGAGCAAACAATGGAGATGGTGTCGGCACCGGACAAATAGGCCCCAATCATGAGGTCTACGAGTCCGTTTTCCAACTGGCAGCAATCAATGGTGATGCATGTTTTGTTCCTTGCCCCCTGGAGGGTTGAGATTCTCAAATCGCCTGAGCTCAACTCTTCAATGCTCACCACGTCACCTTTTCTGAGTTGGTTTTGACTGACCCATTCCTTCGGCAGGGAGACGATGGTGGTGGACCCACCGGTGATTTGCAATTTCCGAAACTCGCTGTCCACCAAGATACTGCCTCATGTTGCGGAAGTTTGTCATGGATAGATAGAGCACGGCATTATTCTATTGATGGCTATATATTCATATTTATTTCTCGTTATACTCTATGGAGGAATCCTATGCAGTTTAGCCATATGGCGGGGTTAAAGGAGATACGACCTATGGGACGAAACCTGATGAAAAACACGAAAGCCATGACCCTTGTATTGACCCTCTTGATCACCAGTTTGGCTGGTTGTATCGGTGGCGAAGATACAGAGGTTGAACAGAAGACCATCAACATCGCCGGTAGCAGCACGGTGTTTCCAGTGGCCAGCGCCTGGGGCCAAGCCTACAGTGCAGCCAACGCTGACTTCACCGTCACCGTCGCAGGTGGAGGCTCCGGTGCCGGCGCATCAAAGGTGTGCAGCACAGACGCCGACAGCGTCAACATCGGCGACATGAGTCGAGGCTGGAAAACGTCTGAGGCGACGGTTGGCAGCGACGGCTACACCTATGATTGTCTGAATTCAGACATCACCGTCACGCAACTCATTGTCGCTATTGACGGCCTATCGGTCGTGATGAAGAAAGGTGGCGCAGCTGACCAGTGCGTCACCGACATGGGGGGCCTTTCGATGGCTCAACTACGTTGGATCTACAGCGATTGGAGTGAAGATGACCTCGCCAATCATTCCGAGGGAGGGTTGGATATGAACTCCACAACGCCCAACAATGATGGTGACGGTATTCGTGAATGGGGAGACCTGCACGATTCCGATGCATGCCCCGACCAAGAGATCAAACTCTGGGGCGCAGATTCTGACTCAGGCACATACGAATACTTCGGTGAGCAGGTGTTTTGCAAGAAGTGTTTCGCCGACGCTGACCCCGTCTCAGAAGGTTTTGACTCCGAGAGAGGATACCAAAACTCAGCCGATGACAATCAAATCGTCAACGGCCTGACCGGTGATGAGTATGCTATTGGCTACTTTGGCTACGCTTACTACGAAGAGAATGCGAATGTTCTCTCTGTCGTTGCCATCGCCAACAACGATACGCATGGCGTCCAGGATGCTGGCAATGCTGTGGCCCCCGAGACCAGCACGGTCGCTGATGGCAGCTACGCCCCTCTCTCGCGATACATCTACATGAACGTCAACAACAACGATTGGGATTTGGTTCGAGGCTTCTTTGACTACGGTTATTCTGACGCGGGCATGGAACACGTCGCCGATGTGGGCTATGTCCCCCTTCCTGCCTCGATGTTGGACGAGATGAAGGCCCGCCTGGGATGATTCACGGTTCTGTCGGCTTCAGCGGTGTGGAGAGATCACCTCTTCCAGAATAAGGAGGGCCATCTCGCACCGCTGGGCTCGGATGAGTGAGGCTATTGCGCTGAGCATGTGCTGGCAGTTGCACCCCTGTCCGACTCCCCAGCGTCCACTTTGCCTTTTTTTTGGTTGAGAGACGTGGCCGCTTTGCCACGCCCTTCGCTCGCAAGGATCGCTGCAGAGCGTTGGCCCTAGCGTCCACCACCCTCCCAACGGCTCTTGGTTCGGGTTGGGATCTCTGAAGTTTGGAAATATGAAGGGGGAGTTCTTTTAAGATTCATTCTTCCTTTCCAAAAGCATGCAACACCTCGGAACGAAGGTGGTCCGGGTTGCACTTCTCTTGTCTGCCTTGATTTTCCTTCCAGTCGTTCGTGCTGAAGAGGGGGTAACAGAAACTGCAGACACATTGGATTTGGTCATCTTATCCATGGGCCTCAACATTTTGATCGCAGCGGCATTGCTTTGGTTCATTATCAAACACAAAGACAATTTCGTTCAAAACAGGCTCTTCCTCTCCATCATTGCTCTGCTCTTCTTTGCGAACGGTCTTCTCTTCGCTGCAGAAGGCTTCCTTCAGTTGAAGGGTGCGACACTCTCTGCCCAATCCGTCGTCTTTCTCTCAATGCTCACCGTAAGCATGGACTTTTACACGGCCATGTTGTTTCCAATCATTTTCGTCCTCTTCCCTTCGCCGATTTTTACACAGCGAAAACACGTGATTGCCTTTGGCGTACTTGTTGCCGTGACCTATCTGGTTCTGCTCACCATCGGTGTTTTCGAACTGTTGCCATTAGCTGGTATTATTTTCGTGTCAAACATCATCATGCTCCCAGCATTTTTGATCCCTATCCGTTGGTACCTCCTCTATCGAGATAGCCCGTCACAAATTGAACGGAATCATGCAGTTGCTGCTGCTATGCTCGGAATCGGGATCTTGATTTCCCAAGGCATGTTTTCTTGGCCATCGCTGTTCATCTTTGGTGGGGAAACGCTTGTTGGAGGCTTAACTGGATTGACAAGTGCAAGTGTTTCGGGTACCGTTTCATGGACCGTTGTGTTCAACCATTCACGTTTCATCATGACGAGTATGTTTTTGCTCTACATCGTCTTCAAGGAGCTGACCGTTTCAAAGGAGATTGTAAGCCCGCCTTTGCGTTTGGTCGCGTTGACGGTGTTTTTCGTGGGCATCGCCAATGCGATGGTCAGAGGCTTGGTCGATGACCCCTTGTTGTCCACCCTCTGGGAATTCTTTGCGATTCGTGGGACCTACGGTCTTGTACGTCCATTGATCATCGTCTATCTCTTGCTCAAATTCAATCT
>PBUZ01000081.1 GCA_002728035.1 Methanobacteriota archaeon | reverse complement strand
GGTGTGGACGACGTGGTCGATGCGTGCCCGGACGAAGATGCTCGCCCGGCCGACGCTGACGCTGACGGATGTTTGGACGATCACGACGGCGACGGCGTTTCCGATCACCTCGACGCGTGCCTTGACACCGTGCCGGATGCTGCTTGGCCCATCAATCCGGACGGTTGCCGTCCAGAGGACGCCGTGCCCGTGCTTGAGGTCGTTCTTGTGCGGCCAGAAGTCCGTCCTGATCAAGAGGTTGAGGTGGTGGTGGACGTATGGGACGACGACGGGGACGAGGGAAGGCTCTCGGCCTCGCTGGTCGTCGACGGGGTGCCCTTGCCGGCCAGCCTTCAGCACATGGACGGGGCAGGGCCTCATCGTGTGGTCTGGAACGCTTCGATCTGGGCGACGCCGTGGGCGGCCAATGGCTCGTTCATCGACGTCATCCTGACCTTTGAAACATCCAACGCTTCGCCTGAAGCAACCGCTGAGATCGTCATGCCAAATCAGACGATTCGAGCGGTGGTGTTCGACCCGCCTGATGTGGAGGTTGCGGCAGAAACCGGCCCGTCGCTTCGGCCCGTGGCGAACGCGGCGCTCCTCGTGCTGCTCATCGTGGTCCTTCTTCGGGTACGCGGGGGCCATGAACGGAAGACTGAGGGGCTACGGGACCCGTTTTTGGAGACTTCAAGGCCCGATTTTGAGGCCGAATGAACCCTCGTTCATCAGGGTGAACCTTGAAGGTCGGCCGCGCAGTCGAGGTCACATAGGACGTTGGACCCAATGAGCGAACGACTGTACATCGGCATTGACCTCGGCACATACCAATCCACCATCGCCTCGAGCACCGGCACCATCCACACCGTGGAAACCGTCGTCGGTCGACCCAAGGACCCAGTGGCCCGAAACATGCTCAAGCGCGACGTGTTGTTTGGCGCTGAAGCGCTGAAGCACAAGATGTCCTGTGACCTCTACCGCCCCATGGCCAAGGGCGTCACGCAAGACGATGAAGCCAACCTCGCGGCGGCGAAGGCCTTCATGGGCCACCTCATCGAGACCATGGATCCCGAAGACTACGATGAGGTCATCGGCGTGGTCTGCTCGCCTTCCCACGTCTCCTTCACGGACAAGTCCAACCTCGTGGCGACCCTCCGTGGTCAAGTCAACGCCATCATGGTCGTCAGCGAACCCTTCGCCACCGCCTACGGCATTGGCGAATTCCACGGCACCATCGTCGTCGACATCGGCGCAGGAACCACCGACATCGCTCGCCTCTACGGGACCATCCCCAGCGATGACGACCAGATCAGCATCGCCGAAGCCGGCGACTGGCTCGACCTGCACCTCATGGACCTCATCCGCAAGAAGTACACCGGCGCTCAAGTGACCAAAGACATGGTCCGCCGCTGGAAGGAAGCCTCCTCGTACGTCGGCGGCGACGTGCGCGAAGTGCTCGTCGACCTCTCCGTCGAAGGCAAGCAGCAGCGCGTGGACATTGGCGACCTGATCGGTGAAGCCTGTGATGCGCTTGTGCCTCTCCTTGGAAACGGCATCAAGAAGACCGTGGCAGGAGCTGACCCAGAATACCAGGAAACCTTCCGTCAGAACATCATCCTCTCCGGTGGCGGCTCCCTCATCGAAGGCATCGCTGAGCGCCTCGCGGCGGAGATTGCGGACATCGGAAACGTGGCCGTGCGCTGCGTCGAGGACCCCATCGACAAGGTGGCCGTGGGCGCTGTTGCACTCGCTCAGGACATGCCCGAAGACATGTTCAC
The DNA here is from genome assembly GCA_002728035.1 of Methanobacteriota archaeon. GTDB lineage: Archaea > Thermoplasmatota > Poseidoniia > Poseidoniales > Poseidoniaceae > Poseidonia. The sequence continues at coordinate 4,870 of PBUZ01000081.1, read as the reverse complement.
CTCCATCGAGTGACGGCGCGGCCGTTTTGCTCCGACAACGCAGGCCCTCAAGGGCTCGATTGAAGGAAGGTTCAAGTGCAGTTCGACGGGCTTCACGCTCACATGTCGTCCAGCGAAGCCGTTTCGACTCGTGGGGCCTCCAATGCTCGTGAGGAACGAGCGGCCCTCGAAGGCATGCTCCGTGGCTACCCCGTCGAGCAATTGGTCGAGGAAGTCATGACAGCGTGGGAAGAGTTGGCCGAACGCAACGACGAGGTCGTGGAAGCGAAACAACGCCTTCGCGTCATGGAGTTGGATCTCGCTGAGCGTGCTGATGAGGTCGCCCCCGAGGTCAAGCGGCTCAAGGAAGTCGAACAGGAAGCCAGCGAAGCGCAGGCCCGTATCGTCCATCTTGAGCGGTTGCTCGAAGACGCNCGGGAAGAGGCCGCCATGCACGCAGCGTCGGTGTCTGCGGAAGAGCGGTCCCGCCTCTCCNCCGAGGTGGAGCGCCTTGGCAANCTTTGCGAAGANCAGGACGAAGTCATCGGNGAAATGGAGGGGCGCGTGGAACGCATGGTCGTGGCCCTCGANCGTGCGGCNGATGCGGGCCTGACCTCGGTCACCGCGGACGAGGTCCGCCGTCTCAAGCAACTCAACGATGAAGCGCAAAGCGCCCTGGCCAGCGAGCAAGCCAGCGTCCAGAGCCTCGAAGAGGAGCGTCAGCGCTTGCGCGACATCGCCGACCGGTTGCGCGGCCTTATCGACGTGCGTGACCAGCGTCTTGCCGAGCTCGAAGACCAGGTCGAGCGTGTGATGAGTGGCCCCAAATCCATCTCGGCTGAACACGATTACTTGGTCGAACAAATCGAGGACTTGAAGCGCCGTCTGCTCGAGCGGAACCGCGAGTATGAATCCCTGCGAAGGCGTGAGCGCCGTCTGCACAACGACGTCTTTGAACGCGACGAACGTCTTGCTCAGATGACCTTGACCATGACCGATCTTGAGGCGGCCCTGCAGGACCGTACCGCTGAGTTGCGCGACCTCGAAGCCCGTGCCGAAGATGCGGAAGGCGAAGTTGCCCGGCAGCGCCGTGGTGAACGCACGCGCGAAGTGGTCGGCAAGGCCTTCTCCGACACGCTTGGCTTGGTTCGTGGCCACGATCAACGCGAGGCTGCGCGTGCCGCCTATGCGGACGCGCCGGACGTGGAACGGCGCATCAGCGCCCCAACCGTTGAGGACATGGAACGCTTGGCCGAAGGCGAAGAAATCGACCTCAACGTGGACGTGGAAGCCGTCCCTGTTGGCGATGAAGTCGACGAGGACCGGCCCCCCGCACCCGGCGGCAAGGGCGACCCGGTCGTTTACGACGAAGACTGAGCGGACAGGCCGCTCAACACGTCATCCAGCGCCTGCACCAACGCAGTGCTGTCGGCCGTTTCTTCGATGAGCGTCCCGGTCACGACCCAGTCGGCTCCGGCCTCGATCGCGCGGCTTACCGCCGCCCCATCACGAAGTCCGCCGCCGACCATGAGGGTCAGGCCAGGTACGTCCCGCGCTGCACGAATCAGGTCGGGATTCACGGGCGCATTGGCCCCTGAACCTGCTTCAAGGTAGAGCAGGCGGAACCCGTACATCGAGGCGGTCAGGGCATTGGCCTTGACGCGTTCAGCCTCATCGGCTTCGACCAAATCGGCCTTGCCGACCCTTCCGACTTCTCCTCCGGGGGCCATCACCAAGTATCCAGTGGGCACCGTATCGATGCCGAAACGCTCGATGTAAGGTGCGCCTCGGACCTGCTCTGAGATGAGGAAGCGCGGGTCGGTGCTGTTCATGAGCATCATGAACAGGATGCCGTCTGCGGCCGGGGAAAGCGCGTGGGCGCCACCTGGAAAGAGCACCACGGGAACGCGCCACTGATCTTCGTCGCCTTCCGGATTTTGGGAGGCGGCCATGGCGGCGAGGTCCAGCGCGTCTTGGATGGCCGTGCACGTGGCGTGAACCACGTCGTCGGGCGTGTCGGTTGAGCCGCCAACAAGGATGAGGCGTGTGCCGCGCTCGACGGCCACCAGGGCCCTGCGGGCTGCCAATTCCACGTCTTGCTTTCCGGGGTCGATCAGCAGCGCATGGCGCGGCCCAACCTTTGCCGTCACGTGAGCCAACACATCGCCGTGCTCTGAACGCATCTCGACCGGTTGAACCACGGGACAGAGGACGATAGCCGTTGCCGAACCAACCACCACGATGAAACCCGATGGCACAAGCGACCATCATGGACGAGCAGGGGCCGCTGCGGCGCCTTATGGGGCACGTGGCTCATCGTGCTGCCACCATCCGCTTGGCGGTGCTGTGCTCCATCCTCAACAAAATCTGGGATTTGGCGCCGCCCTTGTTGATTGGCGTGGCCGTGGACGTGGTGGTGACGCAAGAGGACTCCTTGCTCGCTTCCTTTGGCGTGGTGGACCCGTGGCACCAACTGCTGGTGCTCGCGGCGGTGACCGTGGCCATCTGGGCGCTCGAATCCCTGTTCGAATACTGGTACGGCGTCTTGTGGCGGAACCTCGCGCAAAGCGTCCAGCACGACGTGCGCATGGCGACCTTTGAACGCGTGCTGGGCCACGCCCCATCGTGGTTTGATGAACGGCGAAAGGGCGACCTGTTGGCCGTGCTCAACGACGACGTCAATCAACTCGAACGCTTCCTCGACAAGGGCGCCAACGATCTGTTGCAAGTGGGAACCACCGTCATCGTCGTTGGTGCGATTTTCTTCGCCATCGCCTGGGAGGTGGCCTTGCTGGCCTTCATGCCCATCCCGCTCATCCTGTGGGGGTCCTTCCGCTACCAACGCGCGTTGGAGCCGAAATACCTGAGCGTTCGTGACGCGGCAGGCGACCTGAACGCGTTGCTCGAGAACGACATTGGCGGCATGACCACCATCCAATCCTTCACCGCGGAACGCATCGAAGCGGCCCGGCTGACCGAACTCAGCGAAGCCTACCGGGCGCGCAACCGCGAAGCCATCCGGCTCTCGGCCGGCTTCGTTCCGCTGATCCGGATGGCCATCCTCGTCGGGTTCACCGGCACCTTGCTGCTCGGTGGCTGGTTCACCCTCGAAGGGGCGCTTGAAGTCGGCGCCTACTCGGTGCTGGTGTTCATGACGCAGCGCCTGTTGTGGCCGTTGACGCGCCTCGGGGAAACCTTCGACCTCTATCAGCGGGCCATGGCCTCGACTGCACGAATCCTCGACCTCATCGAAGCGCCAGACAGTTTGGTGGACGGTGAGGTCACCCCAACCCGTGAGGAGGCGAGCGCCTCCTCGCTGCGCTTGGAGGACGTGACCTTTGCTCACCCTGGTCGAGAGACCGTCCTCGACGGCGTCGACGTTGAAATTGCGGCGCAGACCACGGTGGGCATCGTGGGCTCGACCGGGTCTGGAAAGACCACGCTCATCCGCCTGTTGATGCGGTTCATCGACCCGAGTGAGGGTGCCGTCACGTGGTGTGGACACGACCTTCGGGAGTGGTCCACCGCCACCCTCCGTTCCAACATGGCCTTGGTGGATCAACACGTCACTCTCTTTCCAACCAGCGTGATGGAAAACATCCGCTACGGTCGGCCCGAAGCCAGCGATGACGAGGTGGAGGCGGCCGCAAAAGCAGCGGAAGCGGACGCCTTCATCCGGTCCTTCCCCGACGGGTATGCCACCATGGTCGGCGAAGGAGGGCACCGCTTGTCCGGCGGCCAGCGGCAGCGCTTGGCCCTGGCTCGGGCCGTGCTGAAGGATGCCCCCGTGCTCATCCTCGACGAAGCGACCTCTGCGGTCGACAACGAGACCGAAGCGGCCATCCAACGTTCCTTGCACCGCATTTCCGAAGGCAGGACCACCGTGATCATCGCCCATCGCCTTTCGACCGTCCGCCACGCCGACCGAATCCTCGTCCTTGAGGGAGGTGCCGTGGCCGAAGCAGGGTCGCACGAGGAGTTGCTCGCCAAGGAAGGCCTCTACCACCGGTTGTGGTCGGTCCAGACCGGGTCGCGATGATCGTTCATGCCTTGGACAAGACCGCTTCCAAGGTCCACTTGCACCACGGTTCGGGCCAAAAGGCGGCCAACGGCCACCACACCAAGGTCAGCGAAGCCACCAGCACGGCAGAAAGCATGGTGCTCGGTGATTCGACGGTGCGATCAAGGGCCCAAAGCAGCGGGGTATGGGCCACGTACACGGTCAGGCTAAGCCGGCCCAACGCAGGCAATCCGGGCGCTCGAGCAAGCCACGCACCGGTGGCCCAGAGGATCAACGCGCCCGTGCTTGCGGCCAGCAGGAAGGGGGCATTGGCCGGGAAGAAGGTCAGCAGTGCTTGTCCATCGGGGCTTGTGGGAGCAGCCCACGGCATCCCGCTTTGGACGGCGCGGAACAGCAGGAGGGCGCAAACCACCACGCCGCACAAGCTCCACGCAACGCCCGCCCGGCGCATGGAGCCGCCATGCGTGCGCAACATGACCCCAAGCCACGCCAAGCCGCACCATGGAATCAGGGGATACAACCCGGTCAGCAGCAAATGCGACACCACATCAACAGGGGTGTCGACGAAGACGCGTTCGCCCCACGTGGAAGGGCCCTGAAGTGCAGGTGCCACCAGCACCACGGCAGGCAAGATCACCGCCATGGCCCGCGCCCCGCGTTGCACGTGTGGAGACGGGTGCGTCCACGGCACCAGGGCCAAGAGGGCGAACAGGGACAGCACACCGGGCGTGAACGGGTCATACAAATGGGGCGCGCAGAGATTGACCAGCACTTGTGCGGCAAGAAGCAAAACTGCTCGCGCACACCGGGAACGCCACGGCCGTGGTTTCCCTGCAGCTCCCCAGCCGGCCAACACCACGAAGAGCGGAG
>PBUZ01000080.1 GCA_002728035.1 Methanobacteriota archaeon | reverse complement strand
CTGGCCATCATCGTTACTGTCTTCTGAGATGCCCCAAATGCTTTCATAAAATTCACCAACGGAATCCTCCCATTCATCTTGGAAGTCCTGTGCGACGGCCTCACCGAACGATTCGCTGGCATGAGCCAACACATTGACCATCATAATGAACATCACAGGATTACCGGGAGGGCATGATTCACAGGGTTTTACATCGAGCGATTGCCCGTCGCCAAGGTCGACTTGGAGCGGTTCGTCGGCACGCATGTTGAATCCCACGCCGTCCATCTCGGCGTCACCTTCAAAGTCGCCAGCGTTGGTCAGTTCGTCGCTGATGGAAATGTCAAATTCCCCAGCGTCCAAGCCGAACTCTTCGGTTGGCAGACCGGTGAGGTAAATGTTGTAATCAGCAGATCCGCTGTATGTGCCTTCAATGGTACCGCACACATCCTCGACTTCTGCTTCTCCTCCTGAAGCATACACGCCGACATCCGAGGCGTCATCGATGCAATCCCAATCGGTCCTGTCGTTGGCTGCAGTCGTCTTGTAAATCGGGCTGGGGTTACCCAAACGCCACACGGCATCGGACGAAATGGAGTAACTGAAATCAATGCCCGTGTCGAAATCAACGTTCAAGACTTCTCCGCCGCCTTCAACCATGATGTCGATGGCAAGCCCCATGTCGTTGCTCACCGTCATGGAGACATCCATGTCGGCCCCAATCAAGTCGTAAGCGTCGTTGAGGTATTCGGTGTAATCAATGTCCACGGTAAGGACGTTTTCAGCCTCGGCAACAATATCGATGTCAAAGCCAGTCGTATCGGAGCCAAAGTCGGTTTCTGACCAATCGGTCATGATCACAGCATTGGAGAGCAAGCCATGACGAAGGACGACATCGCTGTTTCGACTCCAGACTTGAACATCATCGCCGTTGATGTTTTGGAACACCTGCGGGGTGATGTCTTCGGTTTGGTGGACATACACATTGGTTGCACCTGTGGTGAGTTGGCCGAGGTCCAAGTTGAAGCCTGCGTTATCTGCATCCGACATGATTTCGGTGAACAATTCTTGGATGTCGAGGCCGGTCACGTTTTGGAGGTCGCTGTCAAGGCTGGTCCAATCGTATTCAACACCGTAGTAGTATTCCGATGCCTCAGTTGGGGCCGACTGAACCGTCGCCACAGGCGAAAGTGCTGTCAAAAGCAGGAGGGTTACAAGCAGGCCGGCAGGTGAGCGTCGCATGGATGCCATGGAAAGTATCGGCAGTGTTACCAACTTAATTCTATTCATTCACAAAAATCGGGTAGGAAATTCTTGACTTCACTGCATTGACCGGTGTTTGCGGCACACTTCAACAAAATTCTCAAACATCTCTTTGCCGAACTCGGAATCGTTGACTTCGGGATGAAATTGGAGGCCGAAGCGGTCTCCGGCGGTGTTTTCCATTCCCTGAACCTTGCAGGAAGGGCTGCTGGCGGTGATGGAAAACCCTTCAGGGACAACATGCACCTCGTCGTTGTGCGATTCCCAAACCGTTTGCGTTTGGTTCGTTCCTGCAAAAATCGTTCCTCCACCGTCCACGAGTTCGATCTCCATCGCACCGAATTCCGGCTCGGGCGATTCTCGGGCGTCGCCTCCATAATGACGCGCCATGAATTGGTGACCAGCACAGATGCCCAAGATTGGGATGGTGAGTTCAAGGTAGGCGGCGCAGTTCCCCAGTTCACCCGTGAGACCAACACGCGCCGCGCCACCGGAAAGAATCAGTCCGTCGAGTTCCCGAAGTTCATCCACCGGCGTGGTGTTGTCAATGATTTGCGTGTCCACGCCGAGGTAGCGGAGCATTCGCCATTCCCGGTGTGTCCACTGGCCTCCGTTATCGACCACATCGATGACCAAGGGTGCTTCAGACATCTCACTCACCGACGGGTGACTGAGGAACGACCATGAACATGCCGATGACTGAACAAGGAGGCGAACAGGGTACGAGGACACCGTGGCTGAAACATCAGCGGTGATGGGTGGTCACCGTGCCGCAAACACGGCACCAAACCTTGATGCCGTCTTTTCGGGGAGGGACGCCAGCAATGTCGATGGTTGCGCCGCACTCGCACTTCACGAGGTTGTCCATGAGCAATGCGACGCAGAGGGGCTTCATCAAGTGAACGCTTCAATCCCATGCAATGACGGTCTGAAACACCACAAAACAGCGTGTGGAAGAGAACCCTTTGACCTCCTCCACAAAGGTGTCTGAAGGTCTGCCTCCAGCATCACGAACAAGTTCCTGAAGGTGTTGTTTTCGCTGGGGAAGGCTCGCACGTTCAACGATGGCCCATCCCCTCAACAGCGAGGGATTGGTTCGGTTGAAGAGTGGAAAGAGATCGGAGAGGTGTTCGAAACTGTCGTGAGGAAGGTTGACCAGGAGGACGTCGGCTTGGCCGCGGTTTTCCGGCGCTGATTTCCAAGTCCGCGCGTCTTGACAGACCGTGATGGCAGGAGAAAAAGTCGCGTCTTTTCCTCTCGTCCACGCATCGAGATTCATCCGAAGAAGGTCGACGGCAACGGGATTCAAATCGCCGACGATGTATCCAGACAGCAACCCCTCGTCGTTGATGAGCAATGGGAGGGAAGGACCTACACCTGCGTAAGGGTCCGCGAGAACCAACGGTTTGCCAAGTTGTTCGCGAAAGGATTTGATGTGCTGGTGCGTTTCTTGACGTTGCGTCGATAAGCGGGCAGAAAAATACACTTCGCCAGGGTCTACCCACATGATGCTCCCGTGTTCTTTGACCGTGGTTCGTGTCGTGGTGCTGCCATCTCGCGACGCCAGTACCCGCAGATTGCGTACGCGGAAATCACCCTCAACGCCTTCATCCGCGCATATCAGGCGTGTGTTCGGCAGTTGTGCGAGCATGGCATCAGCCATCGCTTGCTCGTGTGTTGCTGCTTCGCCCTCGACTTTTACCATCAAGACATCGCCTTGGATTTCGTAGGCTGACGGCCATATGGCTTCGTCCAAAGCTTGCAAGGAAGGTGGTAGTCGCTCACGCCAGTGTGTCGGGCCTTTCGCATTGGGCTCGATGTCAACACACGGAAAATCCCCCCATACTGCATCGTCTTCGGGGGGTGCGTTGCTGTTGAGCGGGATGCCTCGTCGGCCGTCTTCAAGCCTGGCTACACCGGTATCGGCAAGCCACCCTTCGCGGCGGCAACGGAGGAGCCATGCCTCTGTTTGTTGGCTCGGCACGCTCAAATGACGCATGGTCCTCGCCCTGTCCAAGCGTCTCGGAGGTTTGAGCATGGCGGAAAAGATGGACGGGCGAGAATCGTTTCCAAAAACGGGGTTGTTGCTCGTTGGTATGGGGATGGGTTCGCTCAGCGGCATGACCGTTGAAGCCCAAGCGGCTGCGAAGGCAGCCGATCACCGCCGCTACGAAGCATACACTGCCTTGTGGCCCGAAGACGAATTGACGCGGCTTGAAGAGCGAGTTGGATCCATTCAACGGGTCATGCGCCCTGAAGTCGAAGAACCCGAGGAATTGTTCGCCCTTGCCGAACGCTCACTGGTCGCTTTGTTGATCGTCGGCGACCCGTTGCAAGCAACGACGCATGTTGACCTTCAATTGCGTGCGCTTGATGCAGGCATCGATTGTCGGGTGATACATGGTATATCCATCACAACGGTGGTCACTGGCGCAGTTGGCCTTTCAAACTACAAGTTTGGTCGTCAGACCACGCTCACCTACCCCTACGGGGACTGGATTGCGACCTCTCCGATGGAAGTGTTGGCTTCCAATTGGGAACAAAACCTCCACACGCTTGCTCTGTTGGACTTGGACCCTACGGGGCTTGGAACCGGTGACCAACGTCCGATGAAACCCGAAGATGCGGTCCAATCCATGCGCCTGATGTGGAAGAAATTGCAGGAGACGGTGGATGAACCGCTGTCCGAAGACCATGTTCGGCTCGCGTTCCGTCAAATGGCCACGAAACTCTACCTGCAACAGAACTTCGATGACATTCCCGTGGTGCTGTGTGCCGATATGGGAACGCCTGACCAGTCCATCGTCACCACAACGCTCGGCGCTTTGGGCGAAGAAAAAGGTGGGCGTTTGAACTGCCTTGTCTTCCCTGCAGGCACGGGTGAGGTTGAAGAGAAGGCCGTCCTTCGTTGGAAGCGGGGTGAGTGAATGTTTGGGTTGCCTGACGAAATCGTCTTGCTTCTTTCCTTCCTCCTGTTCATGGGTTTCTTTGCAGGTGTTGGCTTAGCATCCATGCGCGTGAAACAGGACACCACGGACGACTACCTTGTCGCCGGCCGTGGCATGCACCCCGCACTTGCAGCCCTGAGTGCCGTCAGCACGTGGAACTCCGGCTACATGTTCATCGGGTTCATCGGGTTCATTTTCGTTCAGGGCTATTCCGGCATCTGGATCGGGTTGGTATCGACGCTTGGTCAAGCCGTCGCTTGGATTTGGCTCTACAAGTTCATTCAGAAAGAAGGCAACGAGCGCGGGGTTCGCTCGCTCTCCTCGTTGGTTTCCAAAACGAAAGGTGCGCCCGAAGCCAGGTTGGCGGGCGTTCTCTCGGTCGCGTTTCTTGCGATTTACGCCGCTGCGCAATTGGTCGCAGGCGGTGTTGCACTCCAAGCGATGCTCGGGTGGTCGGAAGTCGTCGGCATCCTCATCGGTTTTGTGCTCGTGGTCGCTTACTGTTATGCAGGCGGTATCCGCGCTTCGATTTGGACCGATGCAGCGCAATCCTGTGTCATGATCGTCGGCTCAACCATCCTCTGCTACGTCGCCGTTTCAGAAGTGGGCGGGTTCTCGGGTTTGCACAACACACTGAAGGATGTTGACCCCGGGATGGTCAACCTGTTCCCGGCCGATCTCACCTTTGGTGTCACGTTGTGGATTGGAGCCTTCTTCCTCGGCGGCCTCGGGGTCGCGGGCCAACCCCAAGTGGTCTCTCGTGTGATGACCCTCAAAGACGACAAGGACCGCAAAGAAGCCGCCATCTGGTTCTTCGTCTGGCAGACGCCGTTTATCGCCCTGATGTTCATCATCGGGCTTGCGTGCCGTGCCATCTTCCTCGACCTCGATGCTTCCCAGGCTCAAGACGGGTTGCCGCTGTTGGCGATGGAAGTGCTCAATCCATTCCTCGCTGGCGTGATCCTCGCCTCCATTTTCGCAGCGACCATGTCCACCGCCGACAGTCAAGTGCTGGCGTGTACCGCGGCCATCACCGATGACGTCAAGCCCGAGTGGGCCCAAGAGCACAAAACCACGAAACTCGTCACTATGGTCATCGCTGTCTTCGTCACGCTCATCGCACTGGGCGGCCAACAATTCCCCGGCTTTGGCGACTCCGTCTTCGCCTTGGTCGTGCTCGCCGTCTACGGTTTGGGTGGCATCTTCGTGCCGTTGCTCTTGATTCGCATGATGGGGTACGAACCCGATACACAACACACCATTTGGATGATGGTAGCGGCCTTGAGCGCTGTCATCGTGTGGAGTCTCAGCCCGTATGGAGAGGATATTTTCCCGTCCATTCCGGCCATGAGTGCTGCCTTCGCCACACACTTCATCCTCTGCTGGAAACGTGAAGCGTCCAATTCAAGTCCGCTCGGCAGGTACTCGTTGCCCACCCAACGAACGACGGTCATCGGTGCCGTGGTGATGTTGGTCCTCTTCGGTGCGCTTGAGGGTACCTATCAAGCCGTTGCGCCCGAGGGTTCTTCGGGTTCTTCAGGAAACAATCCCTACCAACTCACCTACACCGTAAGCGAATGGACGCAAACGGAAACTCTCTCGCTCGCAGATGGTGAAACGCAAACATTCACTGTCACCATTGATGAAACAATGACGGCAGTCTTGATCGCCGAACTTACCATCACCTACGAGGATACTGGAGACTCTGGCGTGACCTCGTCTTGTGATGACGTGGTGACGAGTCCCGACTACACGGGATTGACAGGGCCACTCTCAGAAAGCGATGATAGTGAACGGAGTACCAATGCGTGCGGCTCGACGACCCTGGTGGGGAGTATTCGGCCAAATACCGACCTCAATCAATATGCGCCCGAAGGCCTTGGTGATTATACCCTCAACGGTACGGAAAGCGACTTGATCGGTGTTCTCGAACTGTTGGGCAAAGCGCCCGAAATGCAAGGCCCCCTCTCCATGGATGTGACCGTCAATACCAATGCAGGGTTTGGAGGATTCCAAGGTGACAGTGGTGAAACGGTCACGGTGACGTTGAAGATGTTGGTGTTCCAACCGAGCGGCATGACGCCCGTCACAGCGTGAAGGTCATCCCTTGCTCGCCAACGGACCATCCCAAAGAAGTCACCCGTTCGGATTCCGCAGAGGTTGGACGATGGAGGGGGTTCGTATGATTGAGGTGAATGAACACCACTTCTGGATCGCCTTCCTTTCGCTGGCCAAGTCGTTCGAGTGATTCGACAACAGGGGGATGAGGTACCTCGGCTTGTGAACGGCCCGAGAGTTCATCGCTACTCCAAAACGTTCCGTCCACCAGCGCAACATCGATGTCCATGCTCGCCAACCAATCCCGGATCGATGCGGCGCCGTGGTAAGCAAGCGTTTCATCCCAACGGTCATGGTCGGGCAGGAAAAGAAGTGAGCGTTTTGGGCCTCGCAAGATGAATGCGTGCATGTCGGACAACTCCGCTCGGTGAGGAACGGCCACGGCTTCAACCGTGAGTTGTTCAGAGAGAGGCCATGCTTGCGCAGGAGACACGTCGCTTGGTTCAAACACGCCTTGGTCGACCATCAAGGCCCACTGCGGCGTGTTGGCGATCAGCGAGAGCATGGAGGGAGAAGCGTACAAGGCCAAGTCTCTGGCGTTGAGTGTTTCACGGCCAAACAACCCCAAGCCATCCACGTGCCCGAAATGCGCATGGGTCAGGACCACGGAATGAAGAGAGGGGTTGTCCCAAAGAGACAGTTGTTCCCCAAGTGCCCGAGTAGCCTCAAACAGATGCCCTCGTCCATGTTCATCCATGACTCCCAAGGACACGGGGTGACGAACGTCCTCTGGCCCTAAATCCGAGCAGCAGGGTTTGACGCACCCCGGTTGAGGACGTCCGCCGTCTTGCGCAGTACCAAGAAGCGTAACCACGGGCATGGTCCTGCCTATCGGCGTTCAGTCATGAGGGCTTTCACGCGAAGGTCTCAAACATCAACACCGTCCCGGTCGTTACGGGAGCACCATGCCAGCACCGTCCAAAGTGGAGTTTCCCGGCAAGAAAAAGACGCGTGCGAAGATGCGCGGGACCAAACAAGCCAATGAAGCAACGGCGAAGAAATTGGCTCGTGAATTGGGTCAATTCAGAGAAAACCCTCGAAGTCACCTTCCAGCGATGATGTTCTCAGGTAAACTTCGGTGGGGCCGGACCGACCCTGTCTCGAAAACGCTGGCAGAAATTGAGAAGATCATCAAGAAAAAAGACGACTTGAAATGGCTTCAAAAGCGCATGATGGCCAAGCGTGGTGATGATGTTGCAAAGGCCTTTGCAGGGTCGCTCCACGCTTCGCATGATGAAGAATTTACCATGGTCGGCCAGTTTAACTCGAGTTCATTCGGTTCGGGTTCCTATGTTCGGCGCGGTGATGGAAAACCGGGCTACATGGCAGGAATCCAAAACTACGCCAACCTCACGCTGAGAATGTTGCCTTGGGAAGACCATGCCAAGCGAGGCATGTACTTCTTCAGTTGGGACGGTGGATTTGTGTGCACCGGCCCAAACCCCGACCCTCCGGAAGCATGGCTTGGGGATGTGCTCAGGCGCTCCAGATTTGACCTGGAATCAAGCGAGGTCAACGGCCAACCCGTTTGGGTAACAGAGGGGCTTGTTGCCGAAGAGGTGGTCGCAGGAACGCATTCTGCACAAGGTCATGTTGCCTTGAGGTTTCACAACGGCTCTGTTGTTGGTCTCGGCTTGGATGCCCTCCAAACATTCACGAAGAAAGATTCCCCCTTCATTCACCACCTCGCCCTTTCCATGCTGCCGCCCTTACTTCCTTCCATCTTGAAAATGGAGGCGACATGGTCGCCAGAAGGATGGCCCAACGACCAACCGCTCCCCGAGGCTTGCAAGGAAGCCATTGAACGCGTCCTCGACGCCTGGCAAGGGCTTTCGATGAACGAAGGGGTCGTTGGAAAAGCGATCAAACAGTCCGTGATGGAAGCCATTGACGAGGGCGTTCTCATCGGTGAAACATGGCTTGACGGTAGCGACCGAGAAGCCCTCGTTGAAAGTCTTGAAGCGCTCACAGGCTCAAAGGAAGAACGATTGTTGGCCGCTGAAATCCTTCGTTTGGCTATCGAACATCCGGACGAGGACACGATGCACTTGCGGATCGAATCGAAAGGTTCTCCAGAGCAACGGGATGAAGGGTGTCTGCGGGTAATGAGTGGAGCATCTTGTGGTGATATCCTCTCTGCATTCTGGGCGACGCACGGCCTGGAAGCCATGGCTGTGTTGGGCATCGAAGGGGATGATGCTGCCCCGATCTGGGAGCAACAATTGTCCTCGCCCAAACCGTTTGGAAAATTCTTGAAAGGGCTTGACAAAGCGAAAGCGCTTGCGCAACAGAAGGCTCGCTTCCCACCTTGTGGAGATGCGAGCGTGGCAGCCACCATGATTCACGAGTTTATCGTGGCGGGGCTAACGCAAGGCATGGGTTCGGTTGAGCGAAAAGCCACCGCCCGACATGCCTCGCTTGACGAAGCGGCAGCAGCGTGGGCTTGGCTGGTTGCAGTCGGGCGTTCGGGTGGACAAGAATGGCACTTCGAAAACAACGCAAGAGACCGAGGCGGTGTTTGGGCCGTGCCTACGAAAGCGATGTGGGCCGTTGGAAAGGACTTGCTTGAAGCCTCGCAGGAGGATTTGCCCGACTTGCAAACGTCTTGGAACGAAGCGTTTGACGAACTCAAGGTCAACACTGGCCAATGACTCACACCAACACCAAGTAAACGGCAACGCCGATGAGAGCAACACCAAAACTTCGGTTGATGTAGACACCGCTGCGCTCCGAGCTAAACAGTGTGCTGAGGTACGAGCCGAAGGTTGCCCACACCAACAACGCCGCCACACCAAAAACCAAATTCAACAAAATGATGAGAAGTTTCGGGGGAAGGCCTGAGCCGAGAAGGGTGCCGAATGTCGTCATTAGTGCCAGAAAATACGCCCATGCCTTTCCATTCACGACCTGAAGTGCAACCCCTGTCTTGAAGCCCAAGCGCTGCGTCTCATCCTCTGCTTTGAGAGGTGAGGAACGGTACATGGCTATGCCCAAGAACGCGATGTAGGCGGCGCCTACAAAACTCAACACCTCGAAGGTTGTGTCGTACTGTTCAAAGGTGCTTGTGGCCAGGCCGATGAGAAGGCCCAATACGGACCAGCCGAGACCCATGCCAACCATCAACGAGAGCGTTTCTCGGACGCTGTACTTTGAGCCGTGCGCAGCACAAAGAATGTTGTTCGGCCCAGGTGAAAAGCAAGCGAAAAGCATGAGCAAAAGCATGGGCGGGAGAACTTCTGTGTCCAAGACACCCTCTCCTTGCAACCATCAAGACAACGCTTGTTCAATGTCACGCCACAAATCTTCAACGTCTTCAATGCCGATGCTCAATCTGACAAAGCCCGGGACGATGCCTGCCGCCACTCGGAGGTCTTCAGGAATGGACATGTGGCTGGAATTGAACGGGCATTCGATGAGTGATTCAACCCCTCCGAGGCTGGTGGCCTCGTAGATAATGTTCAGTTTTCGCATGAAACTGAGGGCCGCTGCGTCGCCTCCTTTGACAACAAAGGCGATCATTCCCGAGCCGTTTGGTAGGATGCGTTGTGCCAATTCGTAATCCGGGTGGCTTTCCAACTTGGAGTGGTAGACGCGCTCGATGGCGTCGTGGGCTTCGAGCCGTTGCGCAAGCGTGTGGGCGTTTTCGCAGATTCGGGGCATTCGAACATCCAGCGTGCGCATTCCACGCTCGAGCAAGTAGCATGAATGGGGGTCTGGAGCGGCTCCCAAGTGCATCTTCCCTCGGAAGATTTCGGCGATGAGTTCCTTTGAGCCAACAACAGCGCCGCCCAAGATATCGGAATGTCCACCCAAATACTTCGTCGTGGAGTGAATGACAAGGTCAACGCCCATCGTCAATGGTTTGCATCCCCACGGCGAGGCAAAGGTATTGTCGATGATCAGCAAGAGGTTGTGGCGCTTGGCCACGTCCACCATCGCATCGATGTCACATACTTTGAGCATGGGATTGGTCAGCGTCTCAATGTAGAGGATTTTCGTGTTGTCTTGGATGGCGGCCTCATACGACGAAGCGTCTCGCATATCGGCCATCGTTGTTGAGATCCCAAAACGGGAAAGTTCCTGGGTAAGTAAGCCGTATGTGCCGCCGTAAATGTCTGCACTGGCGACCATGTGGTCGCCTTCATTGAGTAAGGTAAGCAGGGTCGTTGAAATGGCGCCCATGCCCGAGGAGAAAGTTTCGGCGTCTTCGCCATGCTCCATCGCCGCCAATTTTTGTGCCACGGCGTCCGAGTTGACAGAGGAGATGCGCGCGTAAAGAAGCGTGTGCTGCGCGCCGGCCGCCCAACCTGCATACCGCTCATCGGTGAGTTTGTAGGTCGAGGATTGGAAAATGGGCGTGTTCACGGCGTCGCCGATGTGTTGCGTGCCGCTGTGCACGGCTTTGGTGGCGAAATTGTTGGTTTCATCGTCGCTGGCCATGTCCATCTCCACCCCTACTAACGAAACCCGCTCCTTCAACCATTCTGCCTCACTCGCTGCTCAAATCAACGGATGGCTCTTCCGGTGATGTTACCTCAACGAGGATGTTTCCTGCGAGCAGAATGCCGCCCCCAAAGACGATCCACCACGTCCATGGGACTAATCCAAGACCCAATCCAAACAACGTTGCCCACACCGGTTCAAAGGCGTAAATGATGGCTGCTTGGACTGGATGCATGTGGCGCTGATACACGTTCAACGCCACGAGACAATAGAACGAGCCTCCCAGACCCAACAAGAAAACCGGCAACATCACGCCTTCCCGATTCACGACTTCGCTCATCATCGATGATGCATCCGAAGAGGAAGTGAGGGCGAGGAGAAGTGAGCCAAATCCAACAACGATGAACGATGTGAGCGTGAGCATCAACGGGTCAAATTCCAAGGTCAGCTTCTGTGTAAAGATGATGTGCAGGGCAAAGAAAAGGGCGCATCCAACCGTCACAACTTCGCCCCAGCCCCAAGAGAGGTGTGGCGGCCCTTCGATGAAGCCTGCTCCAAGCGTGGCCATCAAGACGCCCCAATACAGCGTTCGTCGAGGCGGGTGTTGCGTCATCTTCACGGTCAGCAGAGCCGTCATCACCACATACAGTGAGGTCAAGAAGGCCGATGTTGAGGGGTTGATCTCGTTTAGAGCAATCATTTGACTGACAAAACCAACGAGCATAAGTCCACCAAGAATACCTCCGCCCTTCCAGATGGGAAGTGAGGTGAGCCCGTTCCATGTCTTGGGAAACACCGCTGCCACGAGAACCATGGCGATGAGAAAACGCAGTGCGACGAGGTAGGCAACGACCGAGAACGTTCCATAGCGTTCAATCTCGGGTCCTAGCGCATTCAGAGCTTGTTTCATCCAAATGAAGGTCGCGCCCCACACAAGGGTGACGCTGAGCAACACCAAGGCTGCTTTTCGCCGCTGTGGTTGGAACGGTTCAACCGTTTCAACACCCGCCTCACCCATGACCCTTGGCATCGTTCGGCAGGTCATGAGGCTGATGGTGGTTGATGTTCGCTTATCCATATGCTCAAAGGGTGCCCATGACCCATTGGACACATGGGAGAACCACGGACTGCTGCAGATGTCGTGTGGAAGCAACCCATCGAGTCTGGGCCTGCGCCAACATCTGGGCAAACCTTCGACAGCATCGTGGTCGGTGGAGGGCCGGGTGGTTCTGCGGCAGCGGGTTATTTGGCCATGGAAGGTCAACGCGTACTGCTCATCGAAAAAGAGACGTGGCCGCGCGACAAGATCTGCGGCGATGCCGTGGGCGGTAAATCACTCAGTCACGTAAAACGCCTTGGCGTTAAAGAAACGCTGGAAAGTACGCCCCATTTCCGCGTGACCGGCATTGTCTTCTCTTCACCCAAAGGGCACAGCGTGCGTGTAGCGCTGCCCGAAGAAGACGTGCAACGGCTTGAGGCTGGTTATTCGCTACCTCGGCAACAATTTGACCACCTCTTGTTCAATCAAGTTCAACAACTCGTTCGAGATGCTGGGGGTGCGGTGATTCAGGGCGGCGATGTTCGTGAGGTCTTGTACGACGACGGCGAAGGTGGCGCAGACCCAGGGAAAGGAAGCGGTTCTGCTCGGCATGCCCGCGGCGTGGTGGTTCGCGTGGGTGGACGAAACGGCGAGGAGTTGGAATTCCACGCCCCCAACATCGTCGGCGCTGCAGGTTATCGCTGCCCGGTGGCGAAATCCATGCTCGAAGAAACCTACGAAGAGCCCATGGTTGACCGCGCACATTACTGCGCCGGCTACCGCGAATATTGGCGAGGCGTCAAAGGATGCGAAGACAATGTTGGCGACATTGAAATTCACTTCGTTGACACCATCATCCCTGGCTACTTCTGGCTCTTCCCGGTGGCCGAAGGGGTGGTCAATGTCGGCATCGGCATGGTCATGTCCCTGCTCGATAAGCAATCCAAGAAGCTCAAGGCCCTTCAGGCCGAAGTGATCGCTGAACATCCGTTGTTCAAAGACCGGTTTGCTAATGCTTCGATGATCGCCGGCACCGGCAAGGGTTGGCAGCTGCCGTTTGGCTCACCCAGAAAGAAAGCCAGTAACCAACCTCGTCGTTCAGCAAGCAAGGGCATCTACCTCGTGGGTGACGCTGCATCGTTGGTTGACCCGTTCAGCGGCGAAGGGGTTGGCAATGCCCTCGTGAGCGGAGAAATGGCGGCGCAGCACATCCTTCAAGGCAAGGGGCCAGAAGACTACCAAGATGCGTTATGGAAGGCGTTGGGGCCAGAGTTGACCAACTCCTTCCGCATGCAAAAAATGAGTCGCCGAGCATGGTTGCTCAACTGGTTTGTGGGCAAAGCGTCCAAAAAACCAGCCATTCAAGAAATGATGACGGAAATGATTGCGAGTAAAGAAGCGCAAGAAAATCTCCACTCCCCATGGTTCATGTTCAAGACCTTGATGTTCTAAGGTGTCACCATGGACGCATCCCTTTCGGGCATTGACGCCGTTTTTCTCGACCTTGACGGGACCNTTTANTTGGGCGGTGANCTGATNNAAGGCGCNGAAGCCTTTCTCGAGCGGTGCAAAGAACAAGGCGTCCAACGCTACTTCCTTTCCAACAATTCATCCAAATCGGTCACGCAATACTTGACCAAACTTCACGCGCTTGGCCTTGAAGCCACGGAAGACGATGTGTTGCTCTCAACCCACGATCTGTTGGCCTGGCTCAAGAAAAACGGTGTCACAAAGACATGGTTGGTGGGCACCGAGGGCATGCGCAGCATGCTCGAAGCGATTGGCGTGGAGACGCAGAGTACAAACCCCGAATACGTGGTGCTGGGTTACGACACGGAGTTAACCTACGAGAAAATCGCTCAAGCCAGCATCCACATGCATGCAGGCGTACCGCTCGTCGCAAGTCATCCCGACATGGTCTGCCCCAGTCCTGACGGTGGCTTACCTGATGTCGGCGCTTATCTTGCCATGTTCAAAGCGACCACCGGCGTGGACCCAGAACACATCACAGGCAAACCCAACGCTGGCATGATCCTTCACAAAATTGAGGCGCTCGGCCTGCAACCTGAACGCTGTGCCATGGTTGGAGACCGGCTTTACACGGACATGGCCATGGCAACCCGGGCGGGTGTCGTTGGCGTGTTGGTGCTATCGGGCGAGGCGACGCAGGCGGATGTTGATGCGCTTCCAGAAGGTGCTGAACAACGCCCAACCGTGATCGTCAACAGCATCAACGAACTTCTTCGGTGAACAGCATGAAGCTCTCGCAACGGTGGAAGTGGTGGCGAGAACGGCGGCGGCATCATCCCCCCGATGACATTCATCGTGCCGGCGAATTGGCCGAGCAGCGATTGGCAAAAATCAGCCGAGCAGCAGGGAAAAAGAACGGTTGGCACATCTTTGAATCCGTCCGCATTCCCGATGCTGAGCAAGGTGGGAAACGAGAAATTGACTTGGTCATCGTCGGTGGAAACACCTTGCTCGTGGTTGAGCAAAAGCACTGGTCGGGTTCCTTTGAAATCAATGCCGATGAGGAGTTCATTCAGCATCGCAAAAACGGAACAACCCACAACCACAGCACCGTCAACCAGCGCATTGCTCGAAAATCTCGGATGCTTGTTGCAATGCACAACGAGCGCGTTGGCAAAGATGACGGTGTTGATGTGCGGGTGGTCTTGGCTTTCACCAATCGCAATTTGGACTGGCCTTCCAACGTCATGGAATTGGGGAGCATTGTCAAGGATGAGGCGGGATTTATCGAGCTGCTCGAGGAGGAAGACCCTGGTAAACTCAATCCAGCCTTGCTGGAGACGTTGCAGGGTTTTGGCACTTGGGATGAAGTGGAATTGAACGGCGGGCTGATGTGCAAAGGCGATGTGTTGGATTTGGGGTTGGGCGATGCCATCACCGAATGGCAAGCGGGAAGAAGGGTCCCCTTGCAAGGTTCAATCGTTCATCCGAAAAGTGTCCTCTCGCTACTCACAGCGCCACCAAGTCAACTCAGCCTGCAGGCTGGCGAACGCCACATGGAAGCAAAACTTCCGTACGGAAAAACGCTGAAAATGCACGTCGTCGGGCAAAAAAATCCAGAAGAGATCCCTTGGTCAACCGTAGCCTCGCTCAACCTTTCCACCCCTTCGTTGAACGATGGATTGGGTCAACATCTTGAGAAGCCTTGAAGCACTATGCGACGGGGCGCATCATCATGGCAGCGATGTGGATTGAAGCCATCGGCTTGGTGGCCGGTGCGTTGGGCATCGTCGCATGGATCCCACAAATTCGCGACGTGTGGATTCACGAACAGCATGAAGGGATTTCCTTGACCACCTTCAGTGTGGTCACGGTCGCCCTCACACTGTGGCTCATTTACGGAATACTCGTCGAGTCACTGGCGATGATCGTTGCGAACGTGTTCACCCTCATCGTCATCCTTGCGGTCCTCATCGGCGTGCGCCGATTGCGGCTGCGTGAAGCAGNGACGTGAGTCTCAGCAGACCGACTTCGTGGTCGAGATGATCACAGAACCGATCTTGTAAGGGTCNCCGTTGGACGCCGGTCGGCGGTCTTCCAGTCGNCCAACCCAGCCGTCGGTAGGGACGGAGGCTGGCACACGAATCGATGCGCCACGGTCGGAGACACCGTACGAGAACTGGTCGATGGACTGTGTTTCGTGAAGACCGGTCAAACGCTCTTCGTTGTGAGCGCCGTAGACGGCCATGTGCTTCTCGATGTTTTGGCCAAAGGCTTCGCAGATGCTGTCAAAGAGTTCCTTGCCACCCTTGTCGCGCATGGCACCGTTGGAGAAGTTGGCGTGCATGCCCGAGCCGTTCCAGTCNCCCTTGATNGGCTTGGGNTGGTACTCGATGTAGTAGCCGTAGCTCTCGGTCAAGCGNTCNAGNANGTAGCGGGCNACCCAGAGTTCNTCNCCNGCNNGCTTGGCGCCCTTNGCNAAGATNTGGAATTCCCACTGNCCGCAGGCNACTTCTTGGTTGATNCCNTCGAAGTTGATGCCNGCCTCGAGGCANANGTCAGCGTGCTCNTCNACNANGGCNCGNCCNTGGGTGTTCTTNCCNCCNACGGAACAGTAGTAGAGGCCNTGNGGGCCNGGGTAGCCNCCNACGGGGAAGCCGAGNGGNNGNTGNGTGNCNACGTCCATGATGAAGTANTCCTGCTCGNANCCGAACCANAAGTCGTNGTCNTCGTCNTCGATGGTNGCACGGCCGTTGCTNGNGTGGGGNGTGCCNTCNGGGTTCANNACCTCGCACATNACNANGTAACCGTTNANGCGNNNNGGGTCGGGGAAGATNNNCACNGGCTTCAGCAAGCAGTCCGAAGCACCACCTTCGGCCTGGCGTGTCGAGGAGCCGTCAAACATCCACATTGGACACTCTTCGAGGGTGCCCGTGAAATTGCTGCGTACCATCGTCTTGCTTCGCATGTTCTGGGTGGGTTCGTAGCCGTCCAACCAGATGTATTCCAACTTCGCTCTGTCATCCATAAGAATCGGCCATGTCCCTGACGAGCCGGTATATGAACAATTTCCGGGGATTTCTATGCTCAAAAAATGCATTTAATTCTAAGAAATCTGTTCATTTGTTCATTTTGAGGTAGAGGGGCTCAACACATGCGGACCGTTGGCACAGGCCGTGGGCGATACCGATGCGCGAGCGAACATCGGTTCACGCGTTGTTCGCGGCGTCTTCAGACTGCGGCGTGAGGAACGCCGAGGACCCGTCGCGGTCGATGATGGGCAGCGTGAGGGTGGAGCCGTCCATCAACACCTGAACGGGACACGCAAGACCGCACGCTGGCGCGAGGTAGTCCTCGCCGGTTTCGGTCATGACCACGCGGAGCCCGTGCCCTGCGGGCAGGATCACGTCCATGCCTTGGAATTCCATCAGCATCGT
>PBUZ01000079.1 GCA_002728035.1 Methanobacteriota archaeon | reverse complement strand
TACGGTGTCCAGAATTCATCATCTTGGGCTTCACCAGGAACCGTGGTGATGATGCCATTGGCATCGGTGTAGGTCACCTGATAATACATGCCAGAGTTTGCTGGATATTCGTAAATGTCACCAACCGATGCAACCGTTGCGTTACTCCAAACTTCCACATCGAGATCAGCACATGGCCCTCCAGAAGACGTGTTCACTTCGTTGCACTTTTTCCATGAAGGGTCATTCAGTGAGGGTTCTGCTCCGCTAAAGTCATTGTCGAGAGCAATCCACAATTCCCCTGAACCCGATGGCCATTCAACCACATAGTGTTGCCAATAGGTCACGGAAGAATCCCAAACGGGCTGTCCATTGGTCTCCCATGTTTCCTTGCACGGGCAATCAACAAGTGCCCAGACACCATCATCATCAACCGCAGGGGAATCAACCTCTTGGTCGACGTATCCTTGAATCACGACTTCGTAATACGTTTGTGAGCCTGCTGGATACTCGTAAATTTCGCCTGTTGAGACTCGAGTAAGATTGTCCCAAACACCAACAGATTCCATGCCTCCACAGGGACCACCGGTGGTGTTGTCTTCAGGACCACATTGGTCCCATTCATTCCCGTCCGCCCAAGGCTGTCCGGGCTCAACACCTGCAGTCGTTGACGGTGCGGTTGCAATCCAGATGTCTCCTGAACCGGATGGATGTTCAACAACAGCGTTGACAGGGTACGTCAAGGAAGCGTCCCAAACAGGTTCCCCACTGTCGCTCCAAATATCCTTGCAATCGCAAAACTCTTGGTCCCAAGCATCCATATCAACACCTGGTGCGCCAACGGTTTGATTGGCAATGTATGGGGCAACCATGTAGAAATTTCCTGAATCGGCAGGATGCTCGTAAATTTCCCCTTCGCTCACCAACATCGTTGCGTTCCATACAACGATGTTTGTCATTCCAATCAACTCATCACACGGTGTCGAGTCCTCACACATAACCCACAAATCCGTTCCAACCACGGGCTCTTGGCCAGGGTTCGCTCCGGCGTCCTGAGCGATCCAAATGCTGCCGTTGTGGTCAACGATTTGCCAAGGATCGTAGGTGGCATTCGCATGCCAAACAATACCGCTTATCACAGAGATTTCAGCACAATCACACGGTCCAATCCACTTAGCGGCTGAGCTCGGCTCACCTGTTGGCCCATCCGTTGTGCTTTGCCAGAACTGGCCTGAGCCTGCTGGCCATTCTACGATATCGTTCATGTTGTATGTAGCATTGCCGTCCCAAACAGGGCCTCCCATTCCATCTGCTATATTCGTGAAATTACAGTCTGGATTATCGCCAGGTTCGTTTCCCTGCATCCCAGAGGATTGCCTTCCCAATGTTTGTGAAACATCATCAGAATCGTTCGATTCAACAGTCAGAGTATCATTTGTAAAATCCATACTGTAAATTGACATGTGGATTGTCAAAACAGCAATTATTGCCCAGCAACTTACCTTTCGCATAGTCATGGACATGAAGCATGGGCTTTATTCTTATTCATCGCGTGGAGATTTCTTTCATAAATTCACCATATACTCATGAAGTTCGAAAAGGATGCAGTGGCTTCGCTTGCCGCTCATCGAACGATGTTCAATGAATCCCAATCATCAGGGGAACACGGTGATGTCGTCACCCTCAAACCACTGCTTCTCTTTCTTCATGCAGCGCTTGAATTCCTCCGATTCGAGATGCTCGCCCAGCCAAGCATGCACGTTGGGCCAAGGCTGAGCGTCGAACCAATCTCGGTCGTGGTTGGCGAACTGCCTCACGAACGGGAAGAGCGCATCATTGAGTTGAGCTGCAAAGGCCGGACCCTCGCCCAAGCGAGCATCAAGGTCGTTCAAATACGCCGATGCAAGCGTGCGATGCTCCACTTCGTCCACATCCTCGTAGCGATTCGGGTACTTGTAGCGGTCCAGATGAAACTTGAATTCGTCGTCGTTGCGCTCCACCCAATGCGCTTCCTCCTCGGTGAGTTCCCAATCGAGCACATGCTGCATGATCTCAAGGCTTTCCTCGATGACGGCCCCATTGGGCAGCAAGAGCACGGGCACCGTGCCCTTGGGTGAAATTTCCATCATGTGGTCGGGGCGGTCACGAAGCACGACTTCTCGAAGTTCAACTTGGTAGTCTTCCCGAACGATGGACATGCGCGCCCGCATCGCATAGGGACAGCGACGAAAGGAGTAGAGAACGGGCAGCGACACGGCGACCCTTCCTGTTTCACTCGGGCGGCGTGGGCGGGGCGTAGCCACCGTCAACGGCTTCTTGCACGGTCGCCATATCGGCGTCGACCATCATCTGAACGAGTTCCTCAAACGAAGTACTGGGCACCCAACCGAGTTCCTTCTCGGCCAGTGCAGGGTCGCCGATGAGCAAGTCCACCTCGGCAGGACGGAAGAACTTGGGATTGGTGCGAACACGCACCACGCCGTTCTGGTCGGTGGCAATGGTATCGACGCCTTCGCCCGACCAGGTCAAGTCCATGCCGACATGGGAGAATGCGAGCGAAATCATGTCACGCACGCTGTGTGTGCGGCCGGTCGCCACGACATAGTCGCCGGGAACTTCTTGCTGGAGCATGCGCCACTGCATCTCGACGTAATCGCCTGCAAAACCCCAGTCCCGCTTGGCATCGACGTTGCCGATCCACAGGCACTCGTCAAAGCCGTGGGCGATACGAGCGGCGGTCATGGTCACCTTGCGGGTGACGAATTCGAGGCCTCGGCGAGGGCTTTCGTGGTTGAAGAGAATGCCCGTGCAGGCGAACATGTCGTAAGACTCACGGTAGTTTCGGGTGATTTCGAAGGCGAACACCTTGGCACAACCGTAGGGTGAGCGTGGGTGGAAGGGCGTGAGTTCGGTTTGGGGGACATCGCGCACTTTGCCGTATTGCTCCGAGGAGCCAGCCTGATAGAAGCGACAGTGAGGAGCGTGCTTACGGATGGCTTCGAGGCAGCGAAGCGCACCGAGACCGGTGATGTCGGCGGTCATCATGGGCGAGCGCCACGATTCGGGGACGAAGGACATGGCGCCGAGGTTGTAGAACTCGTCGGGTTGCGTTTGATTCACGGCGTTGTCGATGGAATTCTGGTCGGCGAGGTCGCCGTTGAGGAGGTGAAAGTGTTCGTTCCCCATCAGGTGGTTGATGAGGCTACGACCCGAGGTGGGTTGGGACACACGGCGCACCAATCCGTAGACGGTGTAGCCCTTCTCGAGGAGGAGTTCTGCGAGGTAGGAGCCGTCCTGTCCCGTGACGCCGGTGATCATGGCCGTCTTGCCGCTCATGGTTGTGCGTGGGTGCCTCCCTTTTTGAAACGGTCGCGTGATGGGTTGGGCGAATTTCCCTCCCATCAGCACCATTCATGCGTGGATTTCAAAGAGGAGAATGCGGGCTTCGCTACGATGGCTCAAGAGGGCGAGAGGGAGGGTTCGCGTCCCCGTGTCCTCGTCGTTCGGGGTTCCTTTGGCGCCCTCGGAGGGGCAGAACGTGAACTGCTTCAACTCCTTCGTGCGGTTGAGGGCCGCTGGAAGGTCACCCTTGCAACCCTTGACTTCCCCGACCATGCCCGAGAACTCCTTGGTGATGCGGCCGTCGAAGTGTTGTGCCCAGCGAAGAACACGGTCTGGCCGCAGGGCGCATGGGCCGAAATATCCGCTGCAAGCAGCCGACTCGCGCAGCGTCGTTGGCCTTTGTTGGACATTCCTTGGGCATCGTTTGACGCNGTNCATCTNTCGGTCTGCAAAGGTACGCTGGAGGTCTTACCGCTCATTCCTCCANACCTTTCCGTNCACTANCACTGCCTTGAGCCCCCGCGCTGGTTGTACGAAGACGTGCTTCATCGNCGCCTCGACGGGCGCCCAAAACGCCCNCTCTGGCTGACCTCCTTGCTGTTCACGCGTCAGCGCCGAAGAGACCAGCGTTTCGTGAAGGCGCTGATTCAGCGACCCAANGCCACCATCTCGGGCAACTCAATGTGGATTCAACGCCGCTTGAAAACGGTGTATGGCATGGCATCCGACCCCATGAAAGGAAACGGAGAGCCCCCAAAACGTGACGAGCATGCACGCCCGCTCGAAGCCACGCATCTCATGCATGTCATCGATCTTGAAGCATGGCCAACCGAGGCGAGTGCAAACGAAGGAGCGGACCTCAAGAACGCGCCCACGCCTCCCTCGCCTTACGTGATGACCGTCGGGCGAGCCTCCCACGTGAAAGGAACCTGGGAAACACTGCGCTCTTTGGAAGGTACCGATTTTGGCTTGGTTCAGGTGGGGGGTGGCGATGCTGCTGACATCGCTCAATTGCAGCGTGAAGCCGAACGTTTGGGTGTGCCCTTGGTCTGCATGCCCNGACTTTCACANGCGGCGCTCGTGGGCCTTGTACGNGGTGCTGCTGCCATGGTCAGCCATGCCCATCACGAACCCTTTGGCCTCACGCCCATCGAAGCGATGGCGGTGGGCACGCCGGCCCTGATGGTCGATGAAGGGGGCTTCCAGTGCACGATGTCGGGCATTGATTCGGGGAAATTGTTGCGCCGTGATGACGTCGAAGGATGGCGAGCGGCCTATCAAGACTTGAACAACCGTGACCTGCGTTCTGCTTGGGCGAAGGTTGGGCGTCCCTATGTTGAAACGCACTTCACCCTCCCCGTACAAATCGCTGCCTTGGAGGCGCTTCTTGGCCTTCCCACACCGTGATGGTTCGTTTCCTTAAGTAGAGTAAAGGGACAAGTCTGTTATGGACGAAGGTCGAACCCCACGGAACCTGTTGCTCATCGGTGCTGGAGGCATCGGTACCCAACTGACTGAATTGCTCGTTGCAGCCTTGCGCCGCGTCAACCTCTCTGGCACCATTACCCTCATGGATGCAGATATCGTTGAAGCTGGCAATTTGGGTCACCAACGCTACACAGAGGACGATATTGGTCAAGCCAAAGTCGCTTGCCTCGCCAAGCGCTTGGACGATGCGACCAGTTCATTGCGTGTTCAAGGNAAGGTGGAAAACTTGCGAGAGGCTGNACAACTCAAAGGGGCAGACCTCGTNATCGTGTGCGTGGATCGCCCTGAACCACGCCGTCTCGTTCACGGCCTTGATGTTCCATGGGTCGACGTTCGCTGCAGTGGCGATGGTTGGTTGATGCTGTCATCCGAGACCTCTCCTGCGCTGCTCGAGCGGATGACCCCTGACCATGAGCCCATGAGTTGCCAGGTCGAGGGGGCCCTCGAAGCAGGCAACTTGGAATTCGGCTTTGCCGCAGCCGCTGCACATGGCGCTCAATGGGCCTTCCAGCAATGGCGCGGAAGAACCTCTCCCGTTCAATCCATGGGCAGCCTCACCTACGGCGTGCTTTCGTTCCCGGAGGTGAGCGCATGAACGGCCTTCCCGATGCCCACGATTTGAACATCGACGACGACACCTGGGAGTTGGCCTGTGCCGCTGCCAGCAGGCGACATACCGATGACGATGACCTGTTGGCTGTCCAACAAACCCTCGCTGAAGCAGGTCGTTGGGACGGTGTGTATGTGTTGTCCGTGCTCGCTGGTTTGGAAACNTCTGTGCTCATCGATGCTGATGACAAGGTCTTCATCGACTGGGGCACCGCTGGTCAAGTCACCCTNCAACCGCCCGTCGGCGGNCGCATTCCGTTCAAACTCTGGGTCCACACCCACCCGCGCTTTGCAGCGTACTGGAGCGGCACCGACACCAACAGCCTCAGCCTTGGAGCTGGTATTCTCGAGACGGCAATGGTGCTCGGCCAACCCGGTCCAAAGCACAGCAGCAACCGTTCCTTGNTNGAAGTGGNNGACGNCTCCATGCTCAGCGAGCAAGGACCTCTGAGTCAATGGACCGACGAAGAACCCGTGCCTTGGAGCGATTGGTACGCTGAGAACAACATCGAAGTGGAGGTGGAGGCATGAGCGTACGAACACCAAAGGACAACGAAGAGCACATCAAAGCACTCCTCGCCATCATGAACGGTCGCGGACGGAGTATTGCAGACGTCATCGAG
>PBUZ01000078.1 GCA_002728035.1 Methanobacteriota archaeon | reverse complement strand
CCGGTGCCCAGCGCAGCCAGCCTCCGAGCCACGCCGCTCAACCTCGGCATCGGCACCGGTTTCGCTGATGTGACCGAATACCTGCATCCGGGCACCAGCATCGATCTGCTCAACCTGACAGGGCTCGGAAACCTGACCCTTGCGGCCGGCACGGCGGGCCCCCTCACCCCCACCGGCGTGCCGCTGGTCTTCAGTTCAAGCACCCAAGGTGCGGCCGTGTGGGCCTCCACCGAATTGCTGCTCTGGGACGGCACGTTCGAGATGGCTGACGACGCCTTCGTCAGCCGCTTGCAAGCCGCCGTGGACACCGGGCGCATGCTCAACGGCAACCTGACGGTTCAGACCCAACTCTTCAGTCCCGTCAACGGTTCCATGGAAGTGCGCCTCATCTACGATTGGAGCCGCACGGAGACGCCCATCGAACTGCTCGACCTTTCGGACCGACCTGACGACGGTGGTGGCGCACTTCGCGCATCGTGGTCCTTGGTCCACGATGACGATTTCGCGCGGTACCTCATCTACCTCAAGCCGGACGGCTGGGCCGTTCCACCAACCGCAGCAGAACTGCAGGGCGGCATGGAGCCGGACGCCGCCGTCGCCTTGCACAGCCGCCTGCAAACTGACGTGTTCACCGCGGGCGGTCAGCCGTTGATCGACGGGCAAGACTACAGCGCCGTGATCGTCGTGGAATACGCCGACGGTCGACTCGGAACACCTTCGATGCCCTTGGGCCCAGCCACACCCAGCGACGAAATCCCCCGCCCGCCAAACAGCGGCGAAGCCATGCCCTCCACCTTGAGCAACGCAGCCGACGGTGACCTTGAGGTCCGTTGGGAACGATGCACGGCCCTGGACCATGCTTCCACGCGCTTGTACGCCTCAACCGTCGAGCGCACCGATGTCCTCGGACTCACGCCTGAAGTGGATCTGCCCAAGACCGATGGCAACGAGACCGTTCTTTCCCTCCAACCGGGGCGCGTGTATTGGATTGGTTTGACGTGCGTGGATGAAGCGGGCCAAGAGAACCTCAGCGATGCCCTCATCCTGGGGCCTGTGGTGCCCACCGGTGGTCTTGACGACGGACGCGCACCTCCCGCCCTCAAGGACGTCGAAGCCACGGACGCACCGAACGACGAAGGTGGGCGACTGCTGGTCACGTGGACACCCTCCATCGCTGTCGATTGTGCCTTCTACACCGTCTGGCTGCACGAACTTGGGGACATCCAAAGCATGGACCAGCCGGGCCAAGATGACGGCCCCTACGCCACCCTCGTGGCCGAAGCTGTGGCTGAGTTGCGTGATGGGACGCTGGCGTTCGAAGAGGCACAAGTCGTGACCGATTGTGCCGCCAACGAAACGGTGGTGGATGACATCGGCGGCCGTGAACTCGTCGACGGTCGCACCTACTTGGTGGCCGTGACCGCCCATGATGTGTGGCTCAACGTGGACCTCAGTTTGGGACAAGACACCATCATTGACGACGCCATTCCGTTCCGAAACGTCATCGACGAAGGCATGCCGCCCGCACGGCTTGAGAAGATCGAAGCCTTCGACCATCCAAACGACGACGGTGGTGCCATTGACGTGGTCTTCCCCCCGTCCGCAGCCGACGACTTTGACCATTACTTGGTGTGGACCTTTACCGAGGCGATCACCAACGTCAGTGCATGGCACATGGACGGTGTGCTGAGCGATTCGACCAGCGCCTTGCGCATCGAAACGCAGCGCATCGACGCCGACGGCTCATCCTTTGAACTCACGATGAACGAAGCCCTGCACCGCAATCAGGACGGGACCTGGTCGGTTGTGCCCATCGAAGACGGCATGACCGTCCATGCTGCGGTCACCGTTCACGACCTCCGAGGGAACGTTCACCTGGACGGACTCACGACGAGTTCGGCCTTGGCGATCGACAATTTGGCCGACCGCGAAGCGCCCGAACGCATCCAAGAGATCGTGGCCACCGACCGACCGGAGGACGACGGGCGTGCGGTGTTGCTGGAATTCCTCCCCAGCACCGCCAGTGACGTTGACGCGTACGAAGTCTATGTCCTCAGCGCACCGTTTGACCGCGTCAGCGAAGACGCCACGCCAAGCCTCACCCTCGACCGCACACCCAATTTCCCTGTGGTTGTGGACCGTTACTCTGACGGAAGCACGCTTGAACCCGGTGTCACCGTTTACCTTGCCGTCGTGGTGCGAGACACCAGCGGAAACGCCTTCTTGACCGAACTGACCACGACGTCCGTCGCACCGGTAGACGACGGGGTTGAGGACCCAGGCATCTACCTCGACCCGATCACCGGCATCACCGCTGCGTGGCTTGAACAAACCGACGTGCTGGTGGCATGGGAGCACACCAACGACCCCTCCGTTCGAGCCTACCGCGTCTACTTCGCCTCCGCCACCTTCCCCGACGTGGAAAGCGCCACGTTGGCCGGCGAGGTCCAAGCCTCGAACTCGTTCCGCATCTCTGCTGCAGCCTTCCCCGAACTGGTCAACTCCAGCGGATGGTACATCGCCGTCACGCCGGTTGACGACGTCTTTGAGCGCACCTCGGTGGAGCCCATCTTCCTGCCACCGCTGGCCCAAGGGGAAGGTGGCGATGGAGCGGCGGACGATGGCTTGGATCTTGGCACCTATTTGACCGGCCCCAACGCCATCATCGCCGGATTGATCCTCATCACCGTGCTGTTGGCCTTGCTTGTCCTCCGCCGCCGAGGAGGAGAAGGCGGCAAGAGCTACACCTTGCAAGAAGCCACGTGGGGCATCCAAGAGGACGCCTTCGGGCCGCTACCCTCCGGTCCGGCTCCAGCCGCGCCTCCTGCCGCCCCAGCCTCAACGGCATCCGCCTTGGCGGCTCCGGAGGCCTTGTCCGTGGACCTCTACGCAGCGGCCCAGCAACTCAGCCCTGCGCGCATGGAAGCTCCCGTAACGCGAACCACGGCGCCCGCGGCGAACATCGACGGCTTGTTGGACGACCTGGGCTTGGAAAGCACACCGCCATCAACCCAGGCTGGTTTGGACACCTCCTTCCTCGATGATTTGCTTTGACTGGTGCGCTGAAGCATCACGGCACATCCCCTGAGGCGAGCACATGCCTGCAGGACCACGTGATGCCGTGTTCACCACGCTGCTCTTCCGCCCGGATCTGGGCGTGGCTGACCTCGCTTTGCACCTCGCCCGGCTGGAAGAACACGCGCGGGCCTTGCGGTTGACGCCGCAGATGGACGGCGCAATCCCCGCCCTTGACGAGGCATGCCGTGAACACGCCGAGGAAGGACTGGTTCGATTGACGTGGTCCAAAGACGGTTGGACCTGCTCCATTCGAGAACGCCTCATGCTGTTGGACGTGGATGCCATCACGGCACCTGCCCCCCGATGGGCGGGCCGCATCACCGGCACCAAACATGGCGCCTGGGAATGGGCGGCTGAAGCCGCCGCCCAGGGTGATGCGATGGGCGCCGATGCCGTGCTGTTGGTGCACGAACATCGCATCGTCGACGAGCGACGTTCAACGCCCTTGTTGTTGGACGATGACGGGGTGGTGTGGGCCGCTCAAGACAGCGATGGAGGCGTGGACAGCGTCACGCTTCGCACCCTTCTGAACGGGCTGTCGGCCGCCGGACTTCCCATTCAGCGCGGTCATCTCAATGAACGGCGCGTGGCTCGAGCCACCGCCATGGTCCTCGTGGGCACCGGACTTGGGGTTGCATCGGTGGAGACCATCGACGGCGTGCCCTTTGCGTCACCAAGTTCGCGTTTGTTCGACGTCTGCAACGCCGTCTACGAACAGCACATGGCTGACGCTGACACATGGACCATGCTTGGAGGAGCATGAGCATGGACGTCATCCGCACGGTGGAAGGTCTGCGCAAGCAGGGCCACCTTGGCGCAAGCGCCGGTGCCTTTGGTGCACCTGATGAGGTGCTGCTCTTGTCCACTGGGCCGGCCAGCCATCTGGCCAAACACTCGATGATCGTCCGTCCACCCCGCCGCCGTGCTGTGCTGCGCCAACCTGAAGGCACGACCTCGAACGAGGCGGTCAAAAATCCCCTGAAAGGCGAACCGGAGTGGAGCACGGAAGGCATGTTGACGGCCACGGTGCAGACATGGCACAGCGGCGCATGGAGCGATGATGGGTCGTGTTCTTCCCCGACGTTGGAGGGCCTCTTGCTGAAGTTGGAACAGGCCATGTTGGACCCATCACCCTTCGTCACGCAGGTGGAAGGGTGGCCGCAACGGCCCTTCTTGAGCGGAGCCTTCGCCTATGATTTGGTGCAATGGACCCAGCCGATCAGCGTTCATCATCCACCAGAGGCCGGCGCGCTGTTGGCCGTGATCTGGGCGGTGGACGGAGCNTTGCTCATCGACCACGCCACNGGGCGCCTCCAACGTTTGCACAGCGCCGNCGACACGTGGGCGGAACATCCTGAGCCGGCGGCATCTCGCGTCACGTCCCCCCCTGCTTCGCACCAGCCAAATCTCGAGAGTTCCATGGACGATGCGCGACATGCCGAGGCGATTGAAGCGGTGAGGCAGGCCATCGTCGATGGACGAATGTATCAGGTCAACATTGGACGGCGATGGACGGCGCCCCTCCCAGATGAACCATGGGACGTCATGCGCCGCTTGCTGGAAGGAAATCCGGCACCCTTCTCTGCGTGGACATGGGCGCCTGATTTGGATCACCACCTTCTGTCCAGCTCGCCCGAATCGCTCTTACGGATTCACGCCGGTCAGGCGATGGCCTCACCGATCAAGGGCACCTATCCACGGGGCAGCGACGCGCTGGAAGAGCAAGCGCTCCGTCGTGCCCTGGTGGAAGACGAGAAAGAAACCGCTGAGCACAGGATGCTGGTGGACTTGATGCGCAACGATTTGGGCGCCATCAGCCGACCCGGTTCCGTTCATGTTCAGCGCTACGATGTGGAAGCCTACGCCACCGTCCAGCACCTGGTCTCGCACGTCGGTGCGACACTGACCGTCGATGCACCCACAGCCTTTGCTTCGGTGTTTCCAGGGGGCTCCATCACCGGCTGCCCAAGGACCGTGGTCTGTGCCGCCATCGACGCCATCGAGCACGAGCCCCGCCGTTTCTGGTGCGGCTCCATTGGCTGGTGGGATCCGGACGGTCATCATGGAGCATGGAACATCCTGATCCGAACCATGCAGGTCCGTCATGAGGGAGATCACCGCATGGCCGACGTGCTGGCCGGTGGTGGCATCACCATTGCAAGCGTGGCCGAGCGGGAGATTGAAGAAGCGGTCTGGAAGGCCGATGCCTTGCTCAGCGCTGCTGGATGGGCCTCACCTCGAACCAGCACGCGCGGGCAACTGAGGATCACGCCGCTCAACGTGCCGCACGGTGCTCCGCTTGGCGGCCACTTGGGCCAGGTTCGAACACGTCCGGATGGCGCCGTCGTGCTGGTGGACAATCTGGATTCTTTCACCCACAACATCGCCCACGCCATCATGCAACTTGGCCACGACGTGCACGTGATGCAAGGGCGTGGACCACAAGGCCCGCACGACGTGGAGGACAGCGTCAGGACCCTGTTGGAAGCATCTCCAAGCCACGTTGTGCTTGGCCCGGGGCCGGGACGACCCGAAGAAGCGGTGCTCTCGATGCGTCTGGCTGAGTTGGCTTTGCGGGGTCGGACGCCTCCGCTTCTTGGCGTGTGCCTTGGTCACCAAGCCTTGGGCTTGGCAGCAGGAGGTCGAATCAAGCCAGATCCGCATGGCCCCGTGCACGGCCGACCGGTGCAGATGGTGCACGATGGAAGCGGCCTTTTCCGCGACGTTTCGGGCCGCACCATGCGCATGGTACGGTACAACTCGCTGGTCGTGGAGGGCTCCGACTTGGACCATCTTCTGGTCAACGCGCGTGCCGGTCACGTGACGATGGGGGTGCGCTCACCGCAGTTCAACGTTCACGGCTTGCAAGGCCACCCGGAATCCATCGGCAGTGAAGAAGGCGACCGGCTGCTCCGAACCTTCCTCGACGCATCGCATGGTTGAAAGGACGGGAGCCGGTCGAGAGGGGTGAGGGAGACCATGCCGCTGTGCCGATCCTGCAACGGGACCTTCGCGCGTGAGTATTTCATTCACGGAAACGGGCCACGCGCCCAAATCTGTGTGCGCTGTGGCCTCGACCAGGGTCTCGTGACCAAGGAAGAGGTCCCGACCTTCTTCGACGAGGGCCTCATCGCCTCCCGCCTTTCGGTGGTGTCTCGACGATGGGGTCCCTCGATCACGATCCTGATGGGGTGGACCCTGTGGCTGACCTTCCTGACCGGAGTGTCTCCGTGGGGCACCTACGTCCTCGTGCTCTTGGGCTTGGGCACCTTGCTCTTGCCGGCCCAAATCCTCCTCTACCGCGCCAAGTATTCCGGCGACATGGCGCGCCTGACCCCTGCTCATGAGCGCCCGAAAGGGCACTGAATCAGGTCTTCGCGTGAATCTTGAGGACGTCCCCGTCCTCGACCTGATGATCGGCACCGACCACGCGTCGCGTGCGCCCATCCACGCCCCGGATGAACCCGGCTTCCAAATCCGTGTGCACCCGTCCAGCCACCGCCTTGGCGGTGATGCCTGAAGGCACGACCAACGCGTCAGGAAGCACCCGCCCATCACCGTCGACCCAACGGCCTTCGTCCTGCACGGGATACACCACGATACGTTCGAGGGTGTCGAACACCACCGCGTCCAGCAAGGCCTCGATGCCGGTGCCACCGGCCGAGGCGAGGGCCCCACGCATGCGTTCCAACGCAGTGCGCTGGGCATCGGAAAGCGGCGCGTCCTCTGGGACCTCGAAGTCGACGTCCCCCGTCCGGTATCGGATGAGCCCCGCCGCGTCGGCACGGCGGAGGGCCAGTTCCATGTCGGCCAAGCACGGCGTTGCGTCCACGTCGAGGCTCAAGTGGCCCATCACGCCCTCGGGAGCCAAATCCAACTTGTTGACCGCAACATGCAGGGGAAACAACCCTCGACGGAGCGACTTGGCCAAGGCGCTCATCTCGTCGTCGCCCCACGTCCACGGCTGACCGAGGTCATGGCCGCCCTCACGAAGCGCATCAAGCGCAGAACCGATGAGCGCCGTGGTCGCGCCAAGGCCACTGAGGCGTTCGACGAGGAAACCCAGCAAGCCTCGCTCACCCTCGGCTTGGACGCGGCGAACGCCGCGGGACCAACCGTCGGCAAGGACGCTGGCGATCCACTGTTCCAGTTCTGTGGTCAGGAAGGTGACCTCGTGAGCGATGGACGCGGCCGCGGCTGCGGGGTCCGTGGCTGGGGCGATGGGATTGCCTTCAACGTCGGT
>PBUZ01000077.1 GCA_002728035.1 Methanobacteriota archaeon | reverse complement strand
CGCCATCGGTGCAGGTTTCTCCCAAGCCGCCATTGGCAGCGCTGCTGTCGGCATGCTCGCCGAAGACGGCAGCAAGTTCGGTGTCGCTTTGATCTTCACCGCTCTCCCAGAATCCATCGTGATTCTCGGTGCCCTTCCGCTCTTCCTAGGCTGAAGTCGGAAACCATTCCCGTTGGGCTATGCCCTAACCTGAACGACGAATCAAGGAGACAATACCATGACGCTAGAAACACTTGCAAACGACATTGCCGCAGCCGCAGAAAGCGAAGCTGAAGCGCTTGTAGCGGATGCCAAGGCCGAAGCCAAACAATTGATGGCCGAAGCCGAAGCCAAAGCTGCAACCCTTCGCGATGAAGCCCAGCAGCGAGCAGAAAAAGAAGCAGAACAAATCGCCCGAGAAACGGTGGCGAGTGCTCGACAATCCAACCAGAAGGATGTCCTCATCGCTCGACGCAAGGCGCTCGATGCAACGCTTGACGCTGCACGTTCGCATATTGCAGACCCAGGGATGAAAGGAAGAGCAGCCCTGCTCAAGTCCTTGCTCGCCAATTCAAAGAAATTGGCCAAAGGCAAGTTTGTCATTCGACCGGTTGAGGTCGATCGTGCTGCCATCACAAAGGGAGCCGGCGACCGAACGGTGGGCGAGAGTGTTGACGGCCTCGGTGGCTTCATCTTGGAAGCCGAAGACGGCTCCGTCTCGTTTGACCTGCGCTTTGACAACATGTTGGAGCGTGCTTGGGCCAGTCAACTTGCTGCTGTGAACGAAACGCTGTTTGGATGAAGAAGGTGAACACATGATGCTCGGAAACACCCCCTATGTCGTCTCACGTGCAAAGGCACGACGGCAGAAGTTGGCAGACCGAGCCCGCCTTCGACAACTCATCAATCAATCCGTAGATCAACTGACGGTTGCCGTCGGCGATATTGGCTATCGAAACGAAATTGACCTCTATGCTGGTAAACTCAGCGGAGGCGATCTGGTAGAAGCCGCACTGACGCACAATTTGGAAGTTGAATTAACGAACATTGTCAACATGGCCAACTCATCCATCCGACCACTGATTGAGATCTACACCTCTCGCTTTGAGTACCAAAATGCCAAAGCGGTGTTGCGTGCAATTCACAACGAAGTCTCGGTTGAAGAAGTCGGCAACAGCATTCTACCAGAGATCAACGATGTCAACACGCCGTGGTTGAAGGTGGTGGAGAGTTGCGATGACCTCAAGTCCGCAGCATCGCTGATGCGACGTAAAGCGTTTGGTTCCGCCTTGGCTCGCGTTCCAGAAAACGGGTCGTTGTCCGATTACGAAGATGCCCTTGACCGCCACTACTACGCGGCGGCCCAGCGCGCATTGCTTCAATCAAAAGGTGCACCAGCGCGGTTCCTTTCCCGTTTGTTCGCTGCCGAAATCGACCACAAAAACATCGTCAATATCTTGGAAGCCAATGCTGTTGGTATTTCCAACGAACAACTTGTGTCATTGTTGATTCCTGGTGGCCGCTTGGTTCCAAAGCGAGCCTTCTCAACCATCGCTGCCGGTGGGCGAGATGCGATGATGGATTTGCTTCGGTCCGGTGACCGTTTTGACATGCCTTCGTTCGAAACGGCCCTCTCAGAAGCAGAAGCAACCCGCAGTCTTGACGCTGTGGTGACCTGGTTGAAAGCCAGGGAATACGGCATGATGCAAAGGATGAGCTACCTCCATCCTGTATCCGCCCTTCCCATCATCCATTATGTTGCCATGAAAGTTCAGGAAGTGATGGACTTGCGTCTGATCGTTCGCGGCCGTCTTGCGGGCCTATCTGCAGAAGTGTTGGAGGCCCACGTGCTTTGAGGTGATACCATGGAAATTGCAGTCATTGGCTCACCCGCG
Source organism: Methanobacteriota archaeon (assembly GCA_002728035.1). GTDB lineage: Archaea > Thermoplasmatota > Poseidoniia > Poseidoniales > Poseidoniaceae > Poseidonia. The sequence goes on along the minus strand of PBUZ01000077.1, from coordinate 38,286 downwards.
TTCACCCTCGGATTCCAGCTTGCTGGACTGTCCGATTTGTACAACCCTGAAGGAGAGGATGAACTTCATGCTGTCCTTCGTTCCCTACTCAACAACAAGTCCGTTGGTATCATGGTGGTCGACTCCGCCGTGATGGCAACGCTGCCCGACAGGCTGAGAGATCAGTTGTCGGCGTCCGTCTCCCCCACGGTGCTCGGCATCGGTACGGAGGAAGACACCACCTTGCGAGACACCATTCGCAAGGCCATAGGAGTCGATTTGTGGAAGTGATGTTCCAACCAAAAAACAGGAGGAAGAAAAAATGAGCAATGAAGGAGTGATTTACCGTATTTCGGGACCCGTCGTAACCGCCACAGGCATGAGCGCAGCCATGTATGACGTGGTGCGTGTTGGCCATGAAGGTTTGATGGGCGAAGTGATTGAACTGCACGGCGACAAAGCCGTTATCCAAGTGTACGAAGACACCTCAGGTATTCGACCCGGTGAACCGGTGTTGAACACCGAAGAAACGCTTTCCGTTGCGTTGGGCCCCGGCCTCCTCACCCAAATTTACGACGGTATTCAGCGCCCTCTCGCAACCCTCGAGGAAGTCATGGGTGTGTTCATCACCCGTGGTGTTGACGCTGACGCCTTCGACATGGAGAAGGTCTGGACTTTTGAGCCTCAAGTTGCCAAGGGCGATGAAGTGGTCAGCGGCCAAGTCATCGGACACGTCCAAGAAACCGAAACCATCGTCCACAAGATCATGGTTCCTCCCGGCAAGGGCGGTAAGGTCAAGTCCATCGAATCCGGCGACTTCAATGTCACGCAGACGGTGTGTGTCCTCGAAGACGGCACCGAGTTGCAGATGATGCAGAAGTGGCCTGTACGAACACCTCGTCCTTACACCCAGAAGTACGCTCCAGACACTCCACTCGTGACCGGTATGCGTATTCTAGACTTCCTGTTCCCCCTCGCCAAGGGCGGTGCCGCTGGTATCCCTGGTCCCTTCGGTTCTGGAAAGACCGTTACCCAGCAATCCCTCGCCAAGTATTCCGACGCCCAACTCGTCGTTTACATCGGTTGCGGTGAGCGCGGGAACGAGATGACCGAAGTGTTGGACGAGTTCCCTCACCTGATCGACCCGAACACCGGAAAGCCGCTCATGAACCGAACGGTCATGATCGCCAACACCTCCAACATGCCTGTGGCTGCCCGTGAGGCTTCGGTGTACACCGGAATCACCATCGCTGAATATTTCCGTGACATGGGCTACGACGTGGCTCTCATGGCCGACTCAACCTCCCGTTGGGCAGAGGCCATGCGTGAGATTTCATCCCGACTTGAAGAGATGCCCGGTGAGGAAGGTTACCCTGCGTACCTCTCCTCCCGAATCGCCGAATTCTACGAACGAGCCGGTCGTGTTGAAACGCTCAACGGCGACGACGGGTCCGTCACCGTTATCGGTGCAGTGAGTCCACCAGGTGGTGACATTTCAGAGCCTGTTTCTCAAGGTACGCTCCGTATCGTGAAGGTGTTCTGGGGTCTCGATGCTGGTCTGGCTCGACAACGCCACTTCCCAGCCATCAACTGGCTGAACTCCTACTCGCTCTACCCGCAGAGTTTGGATCAGTGGTTCCGAGACAACATCGCTCAGGATTTCCCTGAGATTCGTACCCAAATCAGCGGATTGCTTCAGGTTGAGGCAGAATTGCAGGAAATCGTCCAGCTGGTCGGTTCCGATGCACTTCCTGTCGACCAACAACTGACGCTTGAAGTTGCACGTATGATTCGTGAGTTCTTCCTGCAACAGAACGGCTTTGACCCGGTTGACGCCTACTGCGACATCAAGTTGCAATACGAGATGGCAAAGGCCATTCTTTCCTTCCAGGAATCAGCCAAGTCCGCCATGGCAGACGGAGCCTTGCTCAACGATGTCGTGAACGTTCCTGCACGCTCGAACTTGATGCGTGGTCGATTCGAAGAAGGCTACCTTGAGCGAATCGATGCCATGGTCAAGGAGATGACCGAACAAATCGCCAATGCCGTGGAGGCAAACTGAGGAGAGGATGAAGATGACTGGAAAAGAATACCGAACCATTACCGACGTCAAAGGCCCGCTGGTCTTTTTGAACAAAACTGAACCTGTTGCCTTTGGTGAAATCGTTACCCTGCGGTTGTCCAACGGAGAGATCAAGAACGGACAAGTGCTTGACACCTCCGACGACCTTGTGATCGTCCAGGTGTTTGAAGGAACGGCCAAAATCAACCGAGACACCGGTGTCACCTTCATGGGTGATGTGTTCAAACTCCCTGTGAGCACGGACCTCGTCGGTCGTATTCTCGATGGCGCTGGCCGGCCACGTGACGGAGGCCCCGAAATTGTCGCTGATGAGAAAGCCGACATTATCGGTGCAGCCATCAACCCCTACAGCCGACAGTCCCCGCACGATTTCATCCAAACGGGTATTTCAGCGATTGACTGCTGTACCACGCTCGTCCGCGGCCAGAAATTGCCGATCTTTTCAGCATCCGGTTTGCCGCACAACGACATCGCGTTGCAAATTGCCCGCCAAGCCAAGCTCAAGGATTCCGATGAAGAGTTCATTGTCGTGTTCTGTGCCATGGGTATCACGGCAGAAGAATACAACTTCTTCCGTTCCGACCTTGAGCGCACAGGTGCTTTGGAAAACGCTGTGTTGTTCGTTAACCTTGCAGACGATCCTGCCGTTGAGCGAATCATTACACCTCGTTTGGCACTCACCGCTGCCGAGTACTTGGCATTCGAGAAGGATTACCACGTACTGGTCATCTACACGGACATGACCAACTACTGTGACGCACTTCGTCAAATTGGTGCAGCCCGTGAAGAAGTCCCCGGACGCCGTGGTTACCCTGGGTACATGTACACCGACTTGGCCATGCTCTACGAGCGTGCAGGTATTGTGAAGGGCAAGAAAGGGTCCATCACCCAATTCCCAATCCTAACCATGCCTGGTGACGACATCACGCACCCGATTCCCGATCTCTCGGGATACATCACGGAAGGTCAGATTGTTATCAGTCGTGAATTGCACCAACAGGGTATCTATCCGCCGATCAACGTTCTTCCGTCGCTGTCCCGTCTGATGGGTTCCTGTATCGGCGAAAAGACCACCCGTGATGACCACAAGAAGGTCAGCGACCAAATGTACGCTGCATACGCCCAGGGCCGTGAACTCCGTGGATTGGTTGCCATCGTCGGTGAGGACGCCCTCAACGAGCGTGACAAGCAACTCTTGGACTTCTCAGGTGTCTTTGAAGACAAGTTCCTTCGTCAATCCCGCGACGAAGACCGGACCATCGACGAGACGCTCGACCTTTGCTGGCACCTCATGGCGAACATCGACACGAAGTACCTCGTGCGTCTTGACGAGGAACTCATCAACAAGTACCACCCGGACAACCGCGAGTGAACCTTGAGCAGATTGAAGTTGAGGAGGTGAGAAAACATGGCATTGGACATCAAACCAACCCGTAGTGAACTCATCAAACTCAAGGGTCGAATTAAGCAAACGAAGAACGGTTACAAGTTGCTCAAAATGAAGCGAGACGGCTTGTTTCACGAATTCCGTACACTGCTGTCCGAAATGATCGAGGCCAAGCGAGACTTGACCGAAGCGTATCGTCTCGCAAAAACTCGGATTGATTTGGCAAATGCCATCGAAGGCGGCCTTGCCGTCCGCGCTGCCGCCATTGCCAACTCAGCCCACCCCGAAGTTGAGGTTGAGCGACGTAACATCATGGGTGTCGTTGTCCCGAGCGTAAGCGGTAGCAACTTGAAGTCCACCTTCGCCGAGCGTGGCATCGGTTTCATTGGTTCTTCACCCTACATCGACGAGGCCAGTGATTCATTCAGCGAGCTCATTGAAAAAATCGTCAAAGCCTCCGAAATGGAAGCGACCCTCAAGCGCTTGCTTGCTGAAATCGAAGCGACGAAGCGACGTGTCAATGCTCTCGAGTTTAAGGTGATCCCTGAACTTGAAGAGGCCAAGGTGTTCATTCAATTGCGTCTCGAAGAAATGGAGCGCGAAGAGACGTTCCGCCTCAAGCGTTTCAAGAACAAGTGAGGTTTTCCCCTCCTGTCCCACAACGAGGGATTCATGGAGGATGGGTCGTACCGTATGTTGGGGGGAAGCGATTGACCGAGTCAGAAGAAGGCACAGTCAACGGCCTTGCCCACCACAAAAAGGCCTGGTCCCAACACGATTTGTTGGAATCCATTCTCTCGTCATATGTCGATGTTGTGAGTCGAAAAGGTGGGCGTTGGCCCTCTTGGGGCGTTGAATCGCACACCACTGAGGTTCATGACGACTTGAAAGCGGTGAATGCCCATCTTTCTCGGTTGGGATGGATGGCGAAACTGACCCGCGATGAGCAGGGATGGGCCATGACCGTTTTCCCGAGACCTGAACGTCAATTCCCTCGTCCAAACAGCTTGATCGTGTTCTGGTTCCTTTCCTTTTTCACGCTCACACTTGCGGGTGATGTGTGGATGTCTTCTGTCCGACCAGAGGGCGGTTGGTTTCACCAATCGGGATTTCTTGATGCGGTGCTGGGGTACGCCCTCCCCGTCATCTTCCTTCTGTTCATCGCTTCGTCAATTCAGCGAAAGGTTGCGCAACAATTCGGCGTGCGTAGTGGTCATCTCGTGCCGGTGCCCGATGTCACGATCGCGCTTTATGCGCTGGGACTATTCCCCTCCAGTTGGCTGTTTTGGCCTTTCGGCATCCTGTTGATTCCCACCATGCCGCGCATGGATGCCCGCCCATGGCCTGACCGCGCATCGTTGGGATACACTGCGCTCAGTGTGCCGGTTGTGCTCGGGGTTTCGGGCATGGTCCTGTTCCTCTTGGGGCTGAACATGACGCCCGAGTATCTTGAAAATTCCACCATGCCTTTGGTCACGGATGCTCCGCTCTTTCTGAGCCTCATCGCTACGGAATTCATTTCAAACGATGCCCTCATTCGTTTGCTTTGGGCGCATCCATTCGTTCATGCGGGTGGTATGCTGATGCTGTTTGCCTGGATTTCATTGCTCCCAATACCGACCTTCCCAGGTGGCAGGTTAATGATCGCTCGAATGGGTATGCTCGAGGCGCGCAGTTCCAGCACGCAAAGCCTGATCATGGTCATCATGTTGTTCTCAGCATTCGTCTTTGGCGTGTTCGAGAATTTCTCCTTGTGGTTCCTCGTCTTCGCCCTGTTGCTTCCCCTGCTGTTCTTCTTTGGTAGTGATCTCCGTATCCCACTGATACTCAACGAAACCACCGGGCTTTCCGAGGACGACCACCGAAGGATGGGCATGATGTTGCTTGTTGTGTTTGTCCTTCTGTTACCAGCCAGCCAGCCGGTCGTTCATGAAACAACATGGGACGACTCGATGACGTTCGAGATCGAAGGGGTCCATCCCGCCGTGTTGCAAGAGGACGGTTCTTGGCACTCTCACAACAAAATCCTCGTCAACAATCCATCTGCTCTCGAGCAGCCTTACGCCGTCAATGCAGTGTTTGCTCATCAAGGCCATGATTGGAAAATGGAATGGAACTGCGATGGAGAAGATCAGCGAACCATCGATGGCGAGGGTTGTGGTTCCATGTTGTTGCCAGGAAGGACGGCGTTTTTCTGGCTCAATTTGACCTGGAATGCATCAACCTCGCCCGTCATCTCCAACCTGACCTTTGTTGTTGAGATGAACGATGACTACCAGACACAGGTTGTCCAAGTGCGGCCCGCCCTCGAAGTGGTGCCCGCAGAGCAGTGGTACGACCGATTCTCAGGCACTCAGGTAAGTCGTTGCATTGAACTCCATGGAAGTTTGCTTGATTCCTCATGGCTTGAGGTGGAGGTCGGCGCCTCTTCCTTGTCCACCGTTCAGACCTCGCTTGTCCAACTTGATGGCGAGGCTGGCATGGAAGCGAACCTCTCGGAAGTACCCAAAGAATTGTGCCTCAATGGGCTCGACCCATTGGTGTTCGAATCCTCGATGGCCACTCTCCGTCTCAACAACCACACCTTCACGCCATTGCAACCACCAAGAAGGTCGCTCGTCGCCCATGTTCCAGATTCAGGGTGGGTGATTCAAAGCGGTGATGAACGGGGTTGGGGGGCCTTGCTCAGCGAAGGAGGTATGCTGCAAACGGGGGAGCAGGTGTGCCCCATCAATCCCAGCATCAGCACGCCTCTTCGGCCGCTTGAGGGTGAATGGATATGGGATACAACCATTCGTTCCTCTGCGCAATTGCCCGTTGTCGAGGCAAGCCAAAACCTCACCCTGCTTCTTGCAGATGGAACAAACGTATCCGTGTGCAACGATCCGTTTTCACCGTATCCTACGTACGACTTCACCGTTGTTGAAGGCCCAGAACTCATGGTGACATGGATGAACACGACCACGCGGTTTTGGTCGACGCCATGGGCCATCGCTGCCAACGGTACGTTGCTCAACGACGGGATGGCGGACCTCACGTTTTACAATCCGAGCAATTCATCCGTCCCCTTCAGGTTGTCCCGAGAAGGCAGTTTTGGTGAGGAATGGGGTCATAATTGGGACGGGGAGGCTTTGGCACCGGGGAACACCAGTTTGTCGTTTACGCCCCCTTCAACACCGCTTGCCACAATGTGGGTCAGTCTAGAATCGGGTACTGTTGTGCTCCATTTGGCAAGTTATTTGTGAGGATGATGGCGTGAGGATTTCCGTGCTCGGGGTTGGTTCCGTGGGCAGCGTCGTCGCCGCGTGCCTTGCTCAAACAGAACACGAAATCCACCTTCATGTTCGAGGCGAACGAGGTGCTCAACTGATGGTTGAAGGCCTCAGCGTATCNGGNTTTGGTCTTGAGAACATACCTTCNGAGCGCTACATCTTTTCATGCGAGGAATTGGAACTTCCTCCTNTGCTNGAGAACGGCTCNGACATCGTTGTCCTCGCGTGCAAATCGCATGTTGTTCCCGAACTTTCCCGTTTGGCAACGACCTTGCTCACCGAGGACGGCATCGTGCTGGCGTTAACAAACGGACTCGGTCATGTTGAAACATTGTCCCGTGTGGTTGGCCCCCAGCATGTTATGGCTGCCGTGACCACACACGGAGCCTTCATGGAAGCAGATGGGCATGTGACATGGGCTGGCCAAGGAACGATCGGTTTGGCTATCCCTCCGTTGGGTCCTTCGGGTGTCCATCTCGAGCGATTGGTCAATGTCGTTGACAGTGCGGGGTTGTCCCCTTCTGTGAACGACGATGCAGCGGCAATGATTTGGGAAAAAGTTCTGTTGAACGTTACCATCAACCCAATTGCGGCCCTTGCCGGGTTGCTCAATGGGGAACTTCTGGAGGCTGGTCTGTTTGGAACCTGCATGATGGTGTACCGTGAGGCCGCTCAAGTTGCTGCATTGGAGCGTGTGAACGTCCCCGACGAAGCATTGTTTGAACAGCGTTTACGAGAGGTGTTGGAACAAACAAAAGAGAATGCTTGCAGCATGTTGCAGGACATCAAAGCCGGTCGACGTACGGAAATTGATGCGTTGAATCAAGCCGTGGTTCTTCGGGCAGAAGAACATGGTTACGCCGCGCCGTTGAATCAATTGCTTGCTACGCTCATTCGTGCTTGTCATGCTTGACCAAATCGATGTTGAAGTGCAAGCCAGCGTTTTGCCGTTGTTCCAGGGCGTCTTCCACCACCAGCCTCCCAATGAGTGCAAGGTTGCGAAGTTCAACGATTTCTCTTGAAGGTAAGGAAGCCTTCCAAAGAAGATCGACCTCATTTTCAAGCAGTTCGAGTCTGCGCTTTGCTCGGCGAAGACGTTGATTTGAACGAACGATGCCAACTTCTTGCGACATCGTCTGAATCAAACTGCTTCGGTCGTGGATGATCGGGGCATGTTCCCGAAGTTCGTGGAGCCCGTCTGCTCGCCATCCAGGGTGGCTGCCAACATAGGGTTCAGGGGGCTGTTCAATGAGGTGCTGTGCGACTCGGTGCGCGTAGACCACCGCTTCGAGCAAGCTGTTGGAAGCCAATCGATTTGCTCCGTGCATGCCCGTGGATGCGACCTCTCCAATCGCATACAGATGGGGTAATGGCTTGTTGTTGGTGCGTAGGAATGCCTGGCCGATTTCATCGACCCGAATGCCACCAACCATGTAGTGGGCGGCAGGGACGACCGGAATTGGGTCATTGCCGAGTTCCAAACCCTCTTGCTCAAGTCGCTTTGCAATGGTCGGGAATTTTTCTTTCAAGTTGAGTTCACTCAAGTGAGAGGTCACCAAATGGACGTGTGTTTTCCCTGTTTTCTTGAGTTGTTGATCGATGGCTCGGGCCACGATATCTCGCGTAGCCATGGAACCCTGGTCTGAGTGCGAGAGCGTGAATGAGTACTCGTTTGGAAGTGGAGGTTGCTCTGAACGCTGGTCCGCGTTGTTGCATGCATGCTCCCAAGCCTCCAAGCCGTTGTCATCGAGCAACACGGCGCCGACACCCCGTAGGGCCTCCGAGATGAGAAACGGCCGAGGTGATAGGGAGTAAAGGGCGGTTGGGTGGAATTGAATATAGGCGAGATTATCTATGCAAGCACCCGTTCTATAGGCCATTGCCAAACCATCGCCAGTGGCCACGCTCGGGTTGGTTGTTTGTTTCCAAAGTCGTCCAACACCCCCCGTAGCCAGCACAACCGCATCCGCTTCCAACGTGATGACTTGATTCGTCGTTTGGTTAAGACACCAGGCCCCAGCAATACCTTGCGAGGGCTCTCCGTGCACACGTTGAATCAGGTCGATGGCCAGTGTGTTGGGCCTCAGCGTAATACGATCGTGTTGTTCTGCATAGGAGGACAATGCTCGCTCGATTTCTTTCCCAGTGGCGTCTTTTGCGTGGAGAATCCGCTTTGAGGAATGCCCTCCTTCTTGAGCCAGCGAGAACGAACCGTCAGCCTCACGTTCGAAGTTAACACCGATGGCGATCAGGTCGTTGATGCGTTCGCCCGCCTCAGCGATGATGCTTCTGACGACGTCTTCATCGCATTGACCGTCCCCCGAGGTGAGGGTGTCTTGCACGTGGGCTTCCATACCGTCCGTGTTGGTTTTGTCAAGGATGGCTGCGATACCGCCTTGGGCCCAATTGGTTGAGGAATCTTTGGTACGCTGTTTGGTGGCAACCGTCACATCATGGCCGGCATCTGCCAGTTGGCAAGCAGCAAACAGGCCAGCAATGCCACTTCCGATGATGACCACATGCGCCACAGGACGACCTCGCTTCGGACGGTGCTGGAACCGCCCCTTCTTGACGGTGATGGAAGCGATGACATACCATTCTCACGGAAGCACTATGAAGCAGTTGTCGCTGGAAAAAGCGAGGACACTCCTATGCCGTTCGGACTCTCGATGAGAAAAATCCTAACGCTTTTGGGGGCGGCGATGATGGTGTTCGTCATCGCCAACGTTCAATTTGGGGCGGTGGCCCCGAGAGTCATTGATGGCGCTGAGGGTTACAAACTGGATGCCTTGCTGATGTTTGAGCCGACGTGTTCGTTCAGCAAGGTAGAGGCCGAATTGAAGGATACGGGAGCCTCCTATTGTTTGGGTGAAATCGGTCAGTGGACGGGTGCAGACATCCTCATGCTCATGGAGGGCATGTTTTTGTTCGTCTACGGCTTTGAATTGCCCCAAAACAAGGCTTGGGCCAAACGGTTGCGAAAAATCGGTGTCATCATGGGCTCTGTGTTGTGTGCGCTTGCCGTCCTCGACCGCTTTTCACTGCTGCCGACCTCTGCGAGTTCACAAGGGCTTGCGGACTTATCGCCGATCCCTATGCAGGCGTGGGTCATCCAAATCCTCTTTGCCGTCGTCGGTGTTTTGATGATTCGAGGGCCGAAATATTGGGAGGCTGAAGCCTTGGTTCAAACCCGCGACAAACTTGAACGGCGCAGGGAGAAAGCAGGAAGGTTTCGTGAATCCTTCTTCACTTCAGAAAAGCACGATCAGAAAACGCTTGACCGTGCGACCCGTTCACGTTTCCAGAAGGCCGACCAAAGCTTGGTGATGAGCCGACGCAGGAGCAAATTGCTCGTCATGGCCACGTGCCCTTATTGCGAGGGCGCAGGGTGTTCAAAATGCAATCATAACGGCGTGTTTTGAAGCCGCTTTGGCGTTGCGATTGGACCCCTGAAAACCGCTGCACTGAGCAGTGATTCTTCGGATTGTTTAAAACCTGTAAAGAACGGGTGTTCAGAACATGGTGGGCTTTTGTTCCATCATTGAGGGATAGGGATGTACCTAAAGTCACTGGAAGTGTTGAATTTCAAATCGTTCAAGGGCGAGGTGACCGTACCGCTCGATCGTGGTTTCACAGCGATTACTGGGCCAAACGGATCTGGCAAATCCAATTGTGGTGATGCCATTCAATTCGTCCTTGGCCCTAAATCAAATCGTGTGATTCGAGCACAGAATTCAGCCGACCTCATCTTTAACGGCGGCAAGAACTCCAAACCTGCGAGGGAATGCTCGGTGACCTTGGTTTTTGCCAACCCTGTGATGACCAACGGGCGACGGCGTCTTCCACTCGACAAAGAAGAGATTCGCATGTCTCGCAGCGTGCGCTTAACCGCATCCAACAACCCCGTGACCACCTACAAGTTGAACGGTGAACTGAGCAGTCAGAAAGTCTTCCACCGCCTCCTCGGTGCAGCAAATGCAAGGCCAGACGGTTACAATATTGTCCTTCAGGGCGATGTTACCAGTTTGGCAAAAATGACTGCAAACGAACGAAGGAAAGTCCTCGATAATGTTGCTGGCGTGACCTCCTACGACGATGAGATTCGCAAGGCAAACAAGCAGAAAGAACATGTGGAGAGCTACCTCGAACGTATTGGGATGCTCGAGAAGGAGCAACTTGAACGCCTGTCCACGCTCGCCAAGGAACGGCATGTGGCACAGAAAGCCAAAGAGGTCACGGATGCCATTCAACTCACCAACGCCATGCTCCTCCAATCGCGATACGCCACGATGAAAAACGAATTGCAGTTCCACATTGAGCAGCGACAGAAATACCTTGATGAAAGTCAAGATCTGCTCGACGAGCACAAAGTCACCGAGAAGAAACTGCTTGAATTGGACGACAAAATCGCTGAACTTCAAGCCGAAATCAACAAACTCACAGGTGGAGAAACTTCTGAACTCGGTCAAGCCATTCAGGCCCTCCAAGTCGCCATTGAACTCAACACCGACCGTATTGCTGAAGCCTCCAGGGAAGGGGAAGAGGAGGAAGAAGAGCGGGCACAGGTGGAACAGCAACTCAGTGAAGCCAATAGCGAACTTGAGGCCTTTAACACCGATTTAGAGGCTGCCAATGCTGCATTGCGTGAAGCGCTTGCAACCCTTGAAGAGGCGCAGGAAGAGGAACGCCTCGTTCGCGTGGCCTTGGAATCCGCAGGTGAAAAGAATGCAGATTTGACCCAAGCCCTCGTCGACGCAGAAGCCGTTGTAAAATCTCATGAGGGTCAACGCAACCAAGCGCAATCCGATGTCGACCGAATCGCCGTTGAGGCGGACTTACTCGGCGATCAATTGGCCTCAGCACAGGAAGAATCGGAAGCCCTTCGCCTCGCACTGGGTGAATTGGACCTTCGCTTGGATGAATTGGACGAGAGCAAGCCCGAATTCGACCGTGAATCGCTTGCCAGGGCCTTGCATGAATCACAACGTGCTGAAGCCCAACTGGCTGAAGACCGCACTCGCATTGAGGTGAAGTTACGAGAGGCAGAACGGGCGTTGAGCCTGGCGAAGGCCGAAATGGAACAAAAGTCTGGGGCAAAGGGTCTGGCGGGCGGTGCAAGTGCCGTCATCGGTGCCCGTGACCGAGAGGAACTCACCGGCGTCATTGGCACCATCGCTGAATTGTGTGCGCCAAAGGATGCATCGCACGAGGTTGCCCTCGCCACGGCGATCGGTGCGGGCATGGCCTCGGTGGTTGTTGAGACCGACGAAGATGCCGCTCGGGCCATTCGTTGGCTCGCTGAAAACCGAGCAGGTCGCGCCACGTTCTTGCCGTTGAACAAACTCTCCAGCACACGAGCAGCAGGAAAAGCGGCCATGACGCTTCGAAAGGAAGGCGTCCTTGGCTTTGCACATGAAATGCTGGATTATGACCCACGCATCGACATCGCCGTGAAATTTGTGCTCCGTAACACCTTGGTCGTCGAAAACATGGCCTATGCTCGCCGATACATGGGAGGCATTCGATTGGTCACGCTTCGCGGTGACATGACCGAGGCAGGCGGCGCCATGGTTGGTGGATCACAGCGCAAGATGACCATCGGCTTTGGTGGTCGCATTCAAGGGGCTTCAGACGTCGAGAAGTACACGGCTGAAGTCACAAAATATGCATTGATGGAATCCACGGTCAACGAAGCACTTCGTGAAGCTCGAACGAATCAACAAGATTTGCGAAACAAGATCAACGCCCTCGTCGATGACGCCCACGCCACCGAACTTCGTGAACTTCAGGCAGAGAAAAAGCAGGTTTCTTCCACGTTCAAGAAAGCATGTGACGTCGTCACCGCCTTGGAGGGCAAACTTGACGAAATCCGTGTACAGGCACAGCAAGCCCTCTCGGCTCTTGATGCAGCCGAGCGCACGCTGGTTGGTGCAGTCGAAGACAAGGACACCGCTCAGGATGCCCTTGAAGCGGCCAGTCCAGAGCACCTTCGTGAACGCATGCATGCAGCAAGTTTGCTCCGTGTCAGTGCCACTGGCAAGAAAGAGAAAGCCGAGGAGACACTCAACAGCGGGTCGAACCATCAGATGTTGCTTCAACGCCGTGTAGACGAAACGATCCAACGGTTGAAAGCNCTTGATGCGAACAAAGTCGCTCGAGAAGACCGNATGGATGAATTGGAGGCCACNCTGGCTACAGACCGTGTCGNACTCAAGGCCAAGAAGGANGAACAAGCGGTGTATCTTGAGGAAAACCAAGGNCTTGAAGACGAGCGCCAAGAACTCACAGACCAGCGTGCCACCCTTCGGGTCCGCAATGAGGAACGCCTCTCTCAAGCCCAAAACCACCGTCGTCTGGCCGATGAATTGATGCGCACCATTGCCGAAAAAGAAGCAGAAGTTCAACTCATGGGCCAAGAGCTCATTGAAGCCGGTCTTTCTGTGACGGAGTTGCCAGAGGACCTGAAAAATGTCGGTGAACTTGAACGAGAACTTCGTACGCTCCAGCGCAGGCTCGAAGGTTTCGGCAATGTCAACATGAGGGCTATTGAACAGTACGATGAGTGTCAAGCCCGTTTGGACTTGATGAAGGACGAGTTTGCGACCCTGCAGAAACGACGGAAGCACCTCCTCGATGTGACCGAACAATTGGAATCTCAACGCAAAGAACGATTACTTGCCGTGCTCGAAAAGGTCAATGAGAATTTCAAGAAATCCTATCATGAGCTCTCCGACGGTGGACGGGGCGAGTTGTTCCTTGAGAACCCGGATGAACCGTTCAAAGGCGGGCTTGAGTTGTGGGCGCAACCTCGTGGCAAGTCTTCCAAAGTCAGTCGGCAGCAACTCTCCGGAGGCGAGCAATCCATGGCGGCTTTGGCCCTTATCTTCGCTATCCAAGATTACGACCCCAGTCCGTTCTACTACTTTGACGAGGTTGACCAAAACCTCGATGCATACAACGCTGAACGCATCGCGAAGATGTGCCGAAAGCGAAGCAAGCGTGCTCAATTCATCATGGTCACGTTGCGCAAGGTTTCACTCAAACTCGCTGACCACCACATTGGCATTACACACGGTGGAGACGGGTGCAGTCGGCGCATTCTTGACTTTGACCGTGAACGAGCCATCGCCTTGGGAGAAGCCGCTCTCAAGGAGGCTCAGAAGGATGCAGACAAGAACGAAACACGCATTCTCGATGCAGTCGCTGCTTCGGAGGACATGCCGACGGTACCTGAACCGCTCTCGGTTCCAAAGAGTCTCGGCGGTTTGTTGGACCACATGCACGATGACGCTCCAGAACCCAACGAAGGCGCTCTTGATGGCTTGATGGAACGTACGCAGGATTTGACCGAGGACATCAACGAGCGAGCAGAGGTCGCAGCCCAGGTTCTTGAAATGGATGCTGAAGCGGATCCAGAACACATCGAGGCAGAGGAACTCAACGAGCAATGAGGTGGACACATGGCAGAAGAACAGAGCGTCCTTGACCGATGGTTCCTGAAGCAGGAAATCATCGATCAACTCCTTGCTCACGGTGAGGAGGAAGAGGACGCAGAACGATTCGGTCAGCGAATCGCTGCCATTGCCGTTACCGAGGAAGCCGAGCACCAGAGCCTTCACGATCCCTTCGACCGTTCAGTGGCTCTGGTCTTGTCCTTGGTCCGTGAGGAGTCGTTCAATCCCTGGGATGTCGACCTGTCTGCTTTTCTAAACGTATTCGCCCAGCGGGTGAAGGAGGAAAAGAACCTCGATTTACCAGCGTGCGGTCGTCTGATTCGACTTTCTTGGGAAGTGCTTCACCACCAATCTGCGACGCTGTTTGATCGAATACAGCCTCAACTTGAAGAAGAAGTCTGGGAAGATGCCTTTTCGTTTGGTTGGGAGACTGAATACGATGATGAAGCCTTCTTTTTCACACAATCCGTTCTTGAAGGTGATGCCGACGATGTCTTGACAACCTTGTTCGATGAACGGGTGCGTCGAGACGAAGGTCGTCCGGTCACCCTTGCGGAGTTGTTGTCTGCATTCAAAGATGCAGCGGACGATGCCGAGGCACTCAAGGTCCGAGAACAGAATCGAATCGAGCATGAGCGTGAATTGAGCGAGTACATGGAAAACGTCGGCGGTCGAATGCATAACGAGGACCTCGAAGGCGATATTGAACGCTGCTGGGACGCTCTTAAACTGACCTGCAGTGAAGCCGGGAAGCATGTTGTTCCATTGTTGGATGTGATTGAAAAACTCAAACCGGTGCTCAAGGAGACGTTTGGTTTGGATGCGGAAGACACCGATAGCGAAGCCTTTGTCGCCTCATTTATCGCTGGTCTGTTTCTTACCCACCGTCGCATGGCGAGTATTTCCCAAGAAGGCGAAGAGATTGAAAACATCATGATCGAGGACCTATGGCCTGATTTGGATGATTTTGCTCAAGTACTGTCGGCGGTTGAAGACCTCATGGCAGAGGATGCTGATGCGCTCGATGGAGATGCCACAGGCTCGCAACATCGCATGGAAGCGATTGCAGAGCGTGCTCGTGTAGCGGAAGAGCGAGAAGCACGCCGTCAGGCAAAGCGGGAAGCCGCTTTGGCCAAAGAGCGAGAGGAGCGGCGAGTGGAACCCGTCGTTGAACCTGCGGCAAATGACATGAGTGAACACGATTGGTTGGTTGAGTAAGGAGGTGCCCACATGTCGGAAATGCCACTTGAAATGCTCATTGAAGCCACGTTGTTTAGTTCGGGAAAATCCATGTCGGTTGAGGAACTTTCCAACGCCCTTGGTTACGATGAAGACGAGATGTTGGATTGCCTTGGCTCCCTTCAAGCCACATTGCGTCGTCGAAAAGGCGGGGCGCTCCAACTCGCTGAAATCGGTGAGCGATGGGCTTTGGAGGTCAAGCCTGCCATCGCCACACATCTCCCCCGTGAGACCAAGACGGACATGCCTCCAAAACTGCTCAAAGCCGCCGCGCTCATCGCCTACCACCAGCCCATGTCCCAATCCCGCCTTGTGGAATTGTTGGGGCAGAAAGCCTACGATTATGTGCGTGAATTAGCGCAATTGGGGATGATCGACCGCCGAAAGGACGGAAACACCCGCCGTTTGGCAACCACTCGACGCTTTTCCGAGGCTTTTGGTTGCCCGCATACCGACCGGAAAAAGGTCAAGGCATGGTTTCGAGAACAAGTGCAATCCTCTGGTCTTCTCGATGAATTGGGGGACCGAACTCAAATCTTGAAAGAGGAAGATGCAGAGGCTGGCACCGTCCAAACCTCCCTCCCTGTGGGCGAAGAAGAGTGATTCATGCATCACGTAGTTCCTTCAACCAGGATTCAACCAATGTTTGCGTCCTGTGGCCTTCAAAGGCTTGGAGTCTTGCTGCCAACACATCAACCTCTTCCCCGACGGCTCCTGCACTCACTGCCATGTTTTTGGCGTGGAGTTTCATATGTCCTGCCTGAATTCCCTTGGTTGATAGCGCACGGAGGGCTCCGAGGTTCTGAGCGAGTCCTGCGCACAAGATGACGCCTGCCAATTCTTGAGCGGATTCAACACCAAGAATGGCGAGATTTGCCCTCGCAGCGGGGTGAACTTTCGAAGCCCCCCCAACGATACCAACGGCCATGGGCAATTCCATACGCCCCACCAAGTTTCCCTCCTTGTCTTGCGACCAAGAGGACATGGAGGTGTAGGTTCCCGATGCCATGGTCGTCCATGCATGGCAACCGGCTTCAATGGCTCGCCAATCCTGACCACAGGCCAACGCAACGCTGCTGATGGCGTTCATGATGCCCTTGTTGTGCGTGGTGGCTCGATACGGGTCCTCAACAGCAAATGTGTGTGCCTCCAAGATGCCTTGGATGACGTCCTCTCCATCATCGCTCTCAGCGTTTGACGCCATCTCTTCGGGCGTGAACACGGCTTCAACACGTGCCAGACGATGTGCTGCGAGGTTGGAGAGGATTCTCAAGTGTGCACGGCCTTCGGTCAAGGCTTCCAACTTAGGGGCGACACGTTCTGCCATCGTGTTCACGGCGTTGGCGCCCATTGCGTCCCTGCAATCCACGAGAAGATGCACCACGAGCATCGTGCCGAGATTTGTGGAAACAACACGTGTTTCAATGGCCTTACAACCGCCTCCAAGCGCAATCATTCGCGAGGGAACGTCGTTGCAAAACGCCATCAATTCATCTGCAGCCTCTCTTATGGAACGCTGAGCAGCCTCCATGTCTTGGATGTCCAGGAGCTGAATTTGCCCGATCATGACGGGTGCATCGTTGTTGGTCCGGAACCCACCGTTCTCCAAACAGCGTTTTGCCATGTTGGAGGCTGCAGCAACAACACTTGATTCCTCAAGGCAAAAGGGAATGAAGTAGTGCTTTCCATCGATGACAAAATTCGTGGCAACACCAACCGGTAGTGACATCGTGCCAATCACGTTCTCAATCATGCGATCAGCGGACGTTTCGTCGAGTTCTCCATGACTGGCAAGTGCATCGATGTGCTCATCGGTGAGCCCAGCGGATTTGGCGACCAATGCACGACGCTCTTCAACGGACATTTTGTACAGGCCCTTGACCCTGCTGTTGTCGACTGGCATGTGGGGTTCCTCGGTCCAACGCTGATGTTGCCGTTCCTTGAACCAATCGCCTTGGTAGCATGCTCGTGAGGCCAGTGGCTAACGGAATTAACGCTTCGATTAACGCGTTACTTCAGCGTTATTCTTCCGTTAATCGTAGTCCTTTTCACGCCCTCGCTCCCCGAATAACATGACGTAACGCATCCCTGGTGGCGCCTTGATGCATGAAACATGATATAGTTGGATTTTGTTGGGCGGCCATGGTGAAGAAATCGTATGCCTTTGGCCTACCACTTCTGTCCGAGAACCCGTTCAACATCCGTCCTCTCGAATCAGGAGAGGCAGGGAAGCTGGTGGGCCGGGGCGAACTGTTTCAAACATTGCAGAACTACCTGCACCTTCGTTCAGCACGTCGAATCATGTTGACGGGGCCACTTGGCTCGGGACGAACGTCCCTGGTGCGTTGCCTCAAACCCTACGCCAGTGCCTACGCGTCCATTGATTACCTCCCAGCCAACGCCCCCGCACAGGCTCTGCTTGAGATGTGTTTCAGGCAGATGATCGGTGGTGAGCCCCCATCAACGCGCAACGAATTGGTGAATCGATTGGTCAACGAAATGTATGCCTTCAGCAACAAATTACCGATGGTGGTCATTGATGTCCCTGCCAGCGACCTTTCGGTGCTTGAGGTGGCGCTCAGGGATGCTCATTCGTCACTTGAACGATTGAACGCTTTGGTCGTGCTCGTGTGTGATATTCGGGAACGGCACCAATTGCCTTCCACCGTGATTGAATCCTTTGACCGATATCAATTGATGCCGTTCAACGCCAACGATGTGTTTGCATTGGTCCAACAGCGGCTCGCCTCAGTCGGGGTCATGGACAGTGATTTCTCAATGCACGATGCCACGGCTATTCTCGACCAATGCGATGGTTATCCCGCCTCGGTGATCACGCTGCTACGCAATGCGGTTGACAGCATCCGCATGGGCCGTGAAGACGGCTTTCCAGAGCCCTTTGTTGACACATCTGCTCGGTTGATGCCGAGGGATGAAGCCCCCGCCTTGCATTCGTTAATGAGCGGCAACGAAGAAGTGATGGATGTCGATCATCCACCGATGGCCAACATCTTCTCGGAAGAGGATGAACAAGCGATGACCAATGAAGGCGATACCGAGCAAGACATCTCGTCCATCATCGACGCCTCGATCCCATGGGACCAACGTGATACCAATCAGCAAGCTGTTGAGGATGAATCCGAGGTGTTGCTACCGCCATCCTTGTTCGAACTTGATTTTGATGCGCTCAAAGACGCTCAATCCAATGATGAACCGCTTCAACCGACGCCGTTCAACACGCCGATCATCGACGCCTCGGAAGCCAATACGCCAAAATCGACCAGCGTGACGGGTATGTTTGGAAAAATTGCGCAGCGTGGTTGGAATACGCAGAGTCAAGGCGAGACAAGGGAGCAAGAAACGGCACCGTCTCGTCATGAATTGGTCGAAGTTTCGGATTCAGCAGAATTGTGGGTGGATGAAGCAAGTCTTGCTCGCAAGGCAGCCGAGCCCGTGCCAGAAGAAGCGTCGGCTGCTTTGATTCACGATGAAATCGGTCTGCCTGAACTCCCCGAGATGCATGAAGCCGAGATGGGTGAAATGTGGGAGGATAACGAACCCGATTTAACCGCGAAATCGCCAGTTAGCGAGCATGTTAGCACCGACTCACTTAACCTCGAAAAGGATGTTCAGCCCGAGATTATGGCCGTTTTTGCCGAAGCCCTGCGCTTGCTTCAAGGTCAATCCAAACCAGCACCAGCAAACGACTTGGTTGAATTCTTCCGTCGTCGTCGAGTTGAACGGCTTGGCCCTCGAGAGTCCTATCCTCTTGACAAGCATCTTCTTGGCTCTCTCAATTCAGTTGATGCCTATGTCGTATCTGTTGCGGACCAACGTCCGTATTCTCCTTCGGATGGTGATATGCTCTCGCACCTGTCCATCAAGCGGTCACGGTTATCGCAAATCAGCAACCGATTGCTGAAGCACGGTATTTTACAGGCGCGTCAATCTGGAAGGTCAAGGCAGTACAGTCTCACCCAGGCGGCTCGTGCGCAGTTGGTTGCATGGGGCGGATTGGCAGGGGGGGATGCACAATGACATGGAACATTGCATGGTCGTGGCAGGCGGATGCTCGGATTGCAACCATGGCTGCCGTAGAGGGGGGCTTGCTCGTGAGTACAGGCCTCAATCTTGTGTTGCTCGAAGCCAACGGTGAGGTGCGTTGGAAGGTGGATGTTCCGTTCAAAGTTCATGCCGCTGAGGTGGAAAAAGGGACGATTGGGCTCTTGGCGGCCCACGGATTCTACCTCATGAACACCTCCAATGGTGCGATGCTCAACGAAGGCAGGAGCGCCCCTGGCGGTTTCAGCGATCTCACTGCTCGTCCAGGAGGCGGCTGGGCCCTTGCTGGACGAAAAGGGCAAATCCACCTCTTTTCCGAACAAGGTCGAGGCATCCGACGTGTCGACAGCGGGCCCGTCCGCCGCCTCTTGGGGTGGTTGGACCGTGAACATCTTCTCTGGCAGGACCCTGAAGGTTACCTCTGGTGCGGTCGATTGACGGGAGACGATAAGAAGCGGAAAATCGAAAACCGTTCGTGGAGTTGGTGTTCTTCACTCAAAGACGGTCGATTGCTGATGCAAAGCGGTGACGGAGGCGTCTGGGAAGGCGTTCCGCATCCATTTGGCTGGGACGTTCTTGAACGCCTCGAATCCGATTCCATTGAGCCTATGGACGCTGTTCGAACGGGCGAAGGCTGGTGGGTGCTTGGTATCGAAGGCCATCTTCTTTCGATGAACGAAGTCCCAACCGACGAGCCTGAAGATCAACCCTTAACCCAGCGCATGAATCTTGGTGATCTGCTTGTTCTGTGTACGCCCGATGCGATGGCCACGGCGACCCGAGAGGGCTTGGTGAGGCGATGGACAGCCCCACACCTATCCGATGCTGAGCGAGAAGGGCGGTACAAAGCCGTAGCAGAGGCTGCTATGGCCAGAAATTGGGAGGAGCGACGTCAGATGTTCGTTCGAGCCCAAGAAGCAGAGGACATGGGCAAACTTTCCCTGGCCATCGAATTGTACGAAGCACTCGGACGGACGGAGGATGCGCGCCGGTTGTTAAAGCGCCAAAAGGAGGGGGGCGAGTGACCTCTGAACTTGAGACGGTCACGGTGGAGCGTGTCGAGTCCTACCTCGACATCACGCGTCGTGCAAGAGAAAAGGCAACGCCCTTGGTGGAAAGCACTTCCGCAGAAGGCCAGCGATTGGCCATCATGCTCCGCATGGCAGATGATTACGCCTCGGATGCTGCGCACTTCATGAACACGGGCGACTTGGTGCGGGCATTTGGGGCCATCAATTACGCTCATGCGTGGATCGATGCAGGCGTGAAAATCGGCTGGCTCGATGGCCATGGAGACGACGTCCTTTTCACACTTCCTTGATGTTTCTATAGAGAATCAATCAAGTGCAACCGGTTGTTTTGACGTACTTCGATGACTTGCACATTTGCTTCGTACAACCTGCGCTTGAGTTCTGTGTCCACCGTCAGGACGGCGCAGCCGTGCTCTTGTGCATGGGAGAGAAGTGCATCGTCTGTGTGCGAACGGCTTTCGTCTTCAACACGCGTTGATTTTGCCTCGAGCATGTTCAGAAGCAGGGGTTTTGCACGCCCACGGTCTTCCTGCAAACGGTTCAATTCGTCGAAAACAGATGGGAGAAGAAGCCATTCACAAGGGCCAAGCAAGGTCTCCATCGCTTGGTCAATGTTCAATTTCGCATCGATGCAGGCAACCCATCCACAGGCGTCGATCAACACCTGCTGCATGACCTCACCTCACTCGATGGTGCCGTAGCCAATCAATCGCCATCGGGAGCCGATACGACGTGAAAGTGAAATTCGTTGGCCTTTATCGGCGCAAATTGGCAACCTCAATTCCAACTCAGTACGTGTTTTTTCTGCATTCCGAGTGACGCCAACCGAGGTGGCGGTGGCCACGTTCAACATCAGCATCTCGTTGTTTCGTAGCGGGTGGATTTTTTCCGGTGCTTCACCGTCACCCGCTACCATGTGCGACATCAAATTGAGGTTGATGGTGACCTTTGAGCGTACCTCTGGGAGGTCACCTTTGCGTGCTACAACTTGTCCCGACAGGTTGTCAGAGGTCGTGATGGAAGGGTCGAGGAAGGTGGCCATTCCACAAAGTCCACCAGCGTGCATGGACTTGAGGTTCAAACCACCGCCTTGCATGCTGCTTACGACGGCCTCAATGGGTTCCCAAGTGGCTTTGTTTCCATTCTCAATTTTTCGTCCAGGGCCAATGATGATTTCATCACCCTCTGCAAACTCACCCTCAACGATGCTTCCGCCGATCACGCCCCCTCGGAGTTTCGCTGGACGCGTGCCCGGACGATTGATGTCGAAGGAACGGGCGACATGCATAATGGAGCGCTTGTCTTTCGAGCGGTCCGGAGTTGGAATGGTGGCTTCAATGGCTTCGATCAGGACATCAAGATTGACATCGTGATGAGCGGAGACGGGTATGATTGGTGCATGTTCAGCAATCGTTCCCTTGAGGAAGGCTTTGATTTCCTTGTGGGATTCCATTGCTCGCTCTTTCGTGACGAGGTCAATTTTGTTTTGAACGATAACGATGTTCTCAATGCCTGCAATTTCCAGAGCCATCAAATGCTCACGGGTTTGTGGCTGAGGACATGTTTCGTTGGCCGCCACCATGAGCATGGCACCGTCCATAATCGAAGCGCCGGTGATCATGATGGCCATCAAGGTCTCGTGGCCAGGTGCATCGACGAAGGAAACCACGCGCTTGAGTTCTTTTGGGTCGTCATCTCCTCCGTCAGGGCGCTTGCCTGTTGCATAGAATTGCCCTTTGTCGTCTTGGTAAAACGCTGTATCGGCGTAACCCAGTTTGATGGAAATTCCTCGTTTCCGCTCCTCGGAGTGGGTGTCTGTCCACACTCCTGACAGTGCCTGAGTGAGCGTGGTCTTTCCGTGGTCAACGTGACCGACGAGGCCAATGTTGACTTCGGGTTGTGAGGGAAGCGTTCTTGCCATGCCCCTCACGTCCTACGAATGCCCTCTCGGGTTCACTCCGATGCTTCCTCGGCTTCTGCCGCAAGGATGGTGTCGAGTGATTTCTTTCCAGATTCAACCACTCTGAGGTTGATTTGACGGGTGTCCTGCGTGATGGTGTTTCCGCGGAAATTACGTCGCTTTCGAAGACCGTCTGGCTTGTAGCGGAAGCGCTTCTCAGCGCCGCCCTTCTTCTTGTGGACGATGACTTGACCCTTGTAACCGGTCGATTGGGTCACGAGGATGGATTGACGGTTGCCGCCTTCGAGGTCACGGCGCATGGGTGTACCCGTTTTGTCGGAACCACCGGTGATTTCGAGTTTGTAGCCAGAGAGGGTTTTGTCACCTTCGCCGACAAAGAGGCCGTCAACCACATCGCCGATGCGCTTGCCCAGCATTTGGGCATGGTTGTTGCCTGTGATTTTCAAGGCGTACGATTTTCCGCCGTTCTTTGGGTCCGTGTCGTTGACCACTGCGATAAATTCAGCATCGTTTCCTGCCATAGGAGCACCTCTCGGGATTTCTCCGACTCAAGACCCGTATTTAGCCCCATCGTCTCCTGCAACGGTCTTCAAGAGCGCCTTAATCGCTTGGGAAGAAGCAATTCAAGACGACTGGCAAGGTCTGCTGGAAGGAAATGGGGCATGCTCAGATGCGTGGTTCGTCCGCGTCCACCGGGTACGGCCGCTACACGAGTAGCGATGATATCTTCTCTCTCGATCTGCTTCACGTATTTCCACAGCGTCGTGTGACTCTTCGGTTTTTGTTCGTATTCCTCGCACACCACGGCGTAAAGGCGCTCAACATCGCCCATCGTCATGGATTGCTCGTTCCGCAATCGGCGGCACATAGCAAGGAGTACGAGCATGCCCTGAGCAGGCAAATCATCCACGACCTCGAGATGGTGTGTTGTGTTGGTTGCCAAGGCATCGTTCACTGCATGCAAATCGTCAACGGTGATGGTTTGTTCCGTGTGACCGTCTTGTCGGAATTCAGCACGTTCTGCTGCGCTGCTCAGGTATTCAATGACCCGTCGGGCATCACCGCTTGTTCCAGCGCGTTCGGCCAACAGCCGCAAAATACCGTCGTCCCATGTGCCAGGTACCAGCGCAATTTCGGCACGCTGACGGGCAATGGCCTCCAACTCGTCAACGCTGTAAGCGGGAATACGAAGGTGATTTGATTGGCCGAATTTTGACAGCACGGCGGTCTCGAGCACATCCAACACCTGTTCTTGGCTGATGAGGATGAGTGACAGCGTTCCTGTACCGTCCTGGTCTTCATCGATTCGCAGCAGTTGATACAGCAATTCGTCGCCCGAACGTCGCAACATGTGGTCCACTTCGTCGAGCACCACGATGAGATGTGTTGAGATGCGGCGCAACATCTTGCGAAGGCTCAGCAACAATTCACCCAACGACAATCCACGATCGGGATGCCCTGGATCAAATTGATGGAGGATGCGTTGAGCAACACGCATGCTCGTTGATGCGTTTCGGCAGTTCACATGAGCGATTTTGATCTCACGCTTGCCCGCAAGATGCCGCTGAAGATCCCGGCAGAAGGTTTTCGCTAGCACGGTTTTTCCGCTTCCTACGGGACCTGTTATCACCGCACGGGCAGCACCGTCGGGTGAGCCGACGGTGGTGAACTTGGATGCCAACTCTGTCTGAATCGCTTCCCGCTTCACCAGTTCGTCGGGGACATAATCAAAATCCAACATCTCTGGATGGGCGATGATGAGCCCAGCGCCGATGCGGTCAAGGTAGCTTGCCATATCAAGGGAAGGCTGCTGTCAACCGTTCTAAAAGATGTGGTTCTCAATCGGGGCGCTCACAGGTGTTTTTTGGCAGCCGTCAGGGAATCTCATCGAACTGATATCCAGTTTCCCACTGCTTTTCACCCAGTGCAACCTCAAGTTCAAACGGCGTGATCAGCGGCTTGCGGTACTTGACGGCATCGTCGATGGCGATGCGAGGGCACGCCGTGTTCACGAAAGCGTCGACCGGATAGAAATCAATGAGTTCCGGACCAACGTGTTCAAGGGCGAGCAGGTATCCTTTTTTACCGTGTTTGGCAAGCATGCGCTTCATCCTCAAGGCAAGCGTGCGTCGCATTTGCCCGGGCTTTTCTCCGATAAGGATGCCGAAGGAGTTGGCGTCCTGCACGCTCATGATGAGGCCAAATCGCTGCCTGAGGATACGCTCAATACGCTGAAGGGACATCTCTTCAGCCTCTCCCGTGTACGGGTCGAGCATCGCCAGTGGCTTGCCGGTGTGGAGGACCAAACCGATGGGGTGGAAATCACCGCTTCCCAGGAAGAGGTAGTGGCCGATGGACGGGTCATCACCCGAATAATTGCATCCGAGCACTTGTCCAGGGAACGAGAGACGAGCGCCACCGATGGGGATGGTGACATCAAAACCGGCCTGTTCCAAGCGGTCATGGAATTCAGGGAGGAGGTGGAGATGTTGGATGGAGCCGACCAAGCCCAGTTTGGTATCGGTGAGAGGTGCGAGGCGTCCAACAGCATCCATGAAGCGTTCCTGAGCCTCTTCTTCTGTGAGGCTTGAAGCATCGCCTTGTTCATCGAGTCGTTGCTGAGCCATGGCGCGGTGCTGTTCCAGCCAAGGCAAAACGGGTTGGAGTTCGGGGTCGCCGTCGTACGTGACGTTGATGAATTGGGTTGGCATACCCGAATCGATGTTCATTTGTGAATGGCCCATGTGTGCTACCAACTCCACGCCCATCAATTGCATCTTGTCATGGACCAAGTCGCATGCGCCATAACACGGGTCTGCGGCCAGAACCACTTGTGCACTGGTTTCTGTCTCGATCGTGTCCATCATCTCCAGCGCTTGCATCTTCAGTCCTTCGGGAACCTGAAGGGCGATGAGTCGATTGTCGTTGGCGCGAATACGCTCCATCAACTCGTCCAGTTCGAAGTCATGACGGTCAAGATCCATGGTCTGCCTCGTTCACGGGGCGGTGCCGCCCCCTCATGAAGCCACCCATTGGAGTTCAGTCGAGAAGGACGACTTTGTCTCCATCCATTTCCAGAGCGACCAAGGATTGAATGTTGATTTCTGGGTATTTTTCTTGCAAGCGACGCAAACCCGTACCCTTCTCAACAACGGCGATGATGTTGGTCACCTCTGCTTTGGCCCTTCGCACACCTTCGATCACGGCCTCAAGCGTACCTCCTGTAGAGAGCACATCATCGACGATAGCAATGCGTTCGCCTTCGTTGAGATTGTTGAGGTACATCGCTCCTTTGGAGTAACCCGTTGTTTGGTCAATTTCGACCTCCCCGTCAAGCCCATAGGAGCGTTTTCGAGCGATGACCAATGGAACACCGGTGGCCATACTGAGGGGAGCGGTGAGTGGTAAGCCCATGGCTTCAATACCGAGCAAGAGGTCGATGTCCTTCCAATCAACACGTTCCACGACAAGTTCGGTGATCGCTTTCAGGACTTCGGGGTCCATTCTCGGCACACCATCCGTGATGGGGTGAATAAAGTAAGGATACTCGCCCTTCCAAATGACCGGGGCCGCCTTGAGACTTTCTCGCAATTGCCTCATCGCACTGCTCATGGGTGCTGGATGAGGTTGGAGTTAATCATCCTTGAGGCTACCTCGCTTGAGGTGCTGATGCGGAAACGCCACAAAAAGAGGTGCGCCAACTCAAAGTTCGGAGAGGTACTCAATGTATTCGTCGTGTTCCATCAAGTTTTCCAAGAATTGCTTGTCATCGGGATTGAACTGGAGCTCGTGTGGTTCAAGGAGAATGATCCAACCATCGTTGTAAGCCGAGTCGTTCACCAAGTCAGGGTTGATCTCCACTTCGCCATTGACGTCGGAGATCAGACCGGAGAACGGTGAAGTGAGGGCCACTTTTTCGTCAGCACTCCAAAGGGAAAAGAGACTGCCGCCCTCGTCGATTTCCGTTTCAGCCTGGGGCAGAATGACACGGAGGATGTCACCAATTTCAACCCGCATGAATTCACTCACCCCAATCATCAACTTCTGGTCCTTCTGTTGAAACCACAGGTGGTCCATGGAGTATTTTCGGTCTTGGGCAATGGTGAACTCGATAATGTCGTCGTCCATTTCGTCCTCTCCTAAACGCGGCTTCCACAGGTGGTATATGAACACTGAGGAAAAATTGTATTTTTTCACAAACAAACGGGTTAAGAAACTCCTCACCTTGGGATGGTCGGGGAGCGTATGAACTTCGGAGAAACAGACGAACAACAAATGATTCGAGAACTTGTTCGCGACTTTGCAGAAACCGTGCTTGCACCGACGGTCGAGCATCGTGATCAGCAACAACTCCCGCCAACCGAGGAATGGCAGGCGTTCCTCGAATACGGCCTTCACGGCATCACCATCCCCGAAGCATACGGCGGCTCACCCATCGACGACGTCTCGGAAGCCATCATCATTGAGGAATTGGCTCGAGTCGACCCGTCGTTCGCCGTCATGTTCTGTGTTCATGTTGGTTTGTGTTCCATGACCATTGCCCTCCACGGTGATGAGCATCAGAAGAGCACCTACTTGCCAAGGCTCGCAGCAGGGGAAGTCGGCGCATACTCACTTTCTGAAGCAGGCGCTGGAACGGACGCTGCAGCCATGTCCTGCAAAGCAAAACTTTCCGACGACGGCACGCATTATGTGCTCAATGGCGAGAAGATGTGGGTGACCAATGGCGCCCAAGCGCAACTCATCGTACTCTTCGCCAAAGATGTCGACCACCCCGATTACGGGACGAAAAAACACGGCGGCACAACGGCGTTCATCGTCGATGCCGATTTTGAAGGGTACGCTGTAGGGAAGAAGGAAGACAAACTTGGCATTCGCTCATCCGATACTTGCACCTTGGTGCTCACCGACTGCAAGGTGCCCGTTGAGAATGTCATCAAGGGCGTCGGCAATGGATTCCCCATCGCCATGAACGCTCTGGACAACAGCCGCATTGGTATTGCCGCTCAAGCACTTGGCATCGCTCAAGGCGCCTATGAATCCGCGCTCCAGTACGCTCACGAGCGTGAAGCGTTTGGAAAACCCATTGCTCATCACCAGATGATCATGGCCTACCTTGCAGACATGGCCACGCAAATCGATGCCGCTCGACTGTTGGTTTACAAGGCGGCTTGGGCGAAGGAGCAACACTACCATACCAACGGGCCACGTCATTCAAAGGAAGCGAGCATGGCGAAGTTGTTCGCTGGTGACACCGCCATGTGGGTTTCAGAACGTGCCATCCAAGTTTTGGGCGGCTATGGCTACACCAAGGAGTTCCCCGTTGAGCGCTTCTTCCGCGACGCGAAGATCACGCAGATTTACGAGGGTACACAAGAAGTTCAGCGAATTGTGATCGCTCGAGCCTTGAAGTGATTCACGCTTCTCGACAAACAACTTGGCGCAGGGCGATGTCCCATTCAACAGGAGCGATGTCGGCGACCAGCGTTTGGCCCACAAAGGCCTGCAGTTCCGTTTCTTTCATCATCACTTGATACACCAAACCATCGTGGTTTTTACAACTGAGCGTCATACCGTTGCGATATTGCCCCGTTCCCATGAGGGTTCTCGACATCTCTGTGACCGTACCTTCAACACGATAAGCGGATGCATCAGCGATGACGAGATGAGCGTCACTTCGCAGTTTGCACGCTTCGAGCGTTTGAACCAGCGCCGAGAAACCGGACGCTTTGACCGGCTCTGCAGATGCTTCTTCGACATACGGCGGTGTGACCTCTTCGGGGACTTCCTCCACTGGGTCAGCAGCAGGAGCAGCAACCACCGTAAATTCGGCTTGGTCCAAACGCACGCCAAGGTGGATAAGTGAAACGATATAGCCGCCTTCATCATCCGCTTCAAACACGAATTCGTCAAGGACTGGGGAGTCCATGTCGGTACTCGGGGTCACGAAATTCTGCTGCTCCCCAGAGGCGGTGTTCAGGACATTGATTTCGTAGGCGTCGACGGGATCGTTGAAGGACACGGTCACCGAGACTGCATCGCCTGCAACAACCTCGCTTGGCGAAATGTCGAGTGCACCGGTAATCACGATGGGAACGGTGAACAAATCGTTTGGAATCTCCATCCCGCTGGCTGCCAAGAAGGCCATCCAGTCATCGATTGGAATGCCTTGTTCAGGCTTGGCGTCAACGAAGGAAAAGACCAGGTCAACCACCCATTGTGGAGGGCGTTCTCCCGTCATGGAACCCAACAGCGTGGCAAACTCATCGCCAGAAATCATTCCGTTCCTGTCTTTGTCGAGTTCCTCGGTCAATTTGATCGGGGAGAGTGCAGAAGAAGACAACCAGTTCTTGAAATTGGTGTGCAACAACTGCGCCATCTTGTTTCCTTGGCTGACGCCGTCGATTCGGGTTGAAATTTCCTTCACACGGCCGTAAAACGCATCTTTCTCTGGCAATATGATATCTGCCATGATGCTCCGATGGACTGCTTCGTCATCAAGATGATGCCGTCAATTCATGAAGGGAAAGACACTTTCGGCCAAAGATTGTGGTCTCCATGCGTGAAGGGAAGGCGACTCAAAGCATGCTCCATCTGATCTGCAGAAGTCAAGTCTTCTTCGATTTGGATTCGATGAAGCCAATCTTTCAGTCGTCCAAGTCGAAGTCCTTGTTCAACACCGGTTCGAGCCATGATCCAATGGCCGTCCACCAAGCAATTCTCTGGGGTCTTTCTCACAGGCAAGTTTTCCCAAGCGGTGAGCACCGCCTCCAATTCTTCGTTGTGCGTTGGTTTTCCGTGAATCATAGCGGCAACATGGTTCAGGCTCTCTCGGATTCCAAGGTGCGCCGCTGCAGAGTCTTGCAGGACATGTGCAAAGACACGTAGTTCGGCTTGACGTGGACGAGGGAGGTGCGCCAAACGCTCGTGAAACACAGCGGTGTTGCGCAAGAGCGCTTTGGGCACTTTGAGGGCTTTGAGTTGATGGACCACGGACTTTGTTGGCCACTCTGCCATCATCAGTGCAAGACGTTCATGGAGCGTAAGCGAGCCAAGGGTTGGCAAATCGTTGAGCAAGAGCAGGCTGTTTCGAGGGCGTTGGCCTTCACCAAAGACCGTCTCAAAGACGCCATCTTCGTTCATCTTTGCCAACACCCTCCCGGAGAGCGGGGTGGTCAGGATCTTCTCAAGTTCCATCCAGTGCCGTTCCACGGCCACCATCTTGAGTCGTTCTCGATGTTCCCTTACGGCGTTTTGCAATCGCAGTTCCATGGTCCATAATGGTCCCTGGTCACGGTTGAGAAAGCGGTAGGCACGGAGGATCCTCAACGCATCCTCTCTGCAGCGAAGCCCCGCATCTCCCACGGCGCGTACGACCCGTTGTTCCATGTCCGTGACGCCGTCATAGGGGTCGTAAAGCAACCTACGAGCAACATCGATGGCCATGCTGTTGAAGGTGAAATCACGCCGACTCAAGTCTTCTTTCAACGAGGAGCCCCATGCAACATGTTCTGGGCGTCGACCGTCTCGGTACAAGGATTCGGTTCGCAGGGTGGTGGCCTCGTAAAGGGTGGACGTCCCTTTGAGCGTCACCGTACCAAATTCAACGCCCGTGGCGATCGCTTGGTCACCAAACAAGGCGAGCATTCGCTCAGGCGGGCACGAGGTGCAGAGATCAATGTCTTGAGCATCTTCGCCGAGCCATGCATCCCGAACACATCCTCCGACCAACCATACGCCGTGTCCATCGTTTGCGAAGGTTTCGAGTATGGACAAAAGGTCGTCCGGAAGCGTCTCAAGCCAACGGTTGAGTTGAGGCGGGCATGGGACGCCAAGAAGGTCTGCTTCCAGACCCAAGTTGGCTGTGCGCTCCGTCTCCATGGGCTCCCCTCTTGATGGAATGCGGTGCTGGGTGTGAAAAAGCATTATGGGACAATGAAGGGTCGTTGGGCCATGGAGTGGGTTGAGGAAGATGTGACGTTGGTGCCGCTGAGTTGGCTCAAGCCTCATGAGGAAATCAAGGAGCGCAATCGTGACAAATTGCTTGAAATGACAAAACGTTGGGGAGGATACACAAAACCGCTCATCGTTGACAAGGGGACGGGGGCCATCCTTGATGGACACCACCGGCATTCAATCGCCGTTCTGCTTGGCTTGAAGCGTGTGCCTGCATTGTGCGTGGATTATTTGAACGACGAACGTATTCAGGTTGATGTCTGGCCGAACAGCGGGCTTGCATCACTGACCAAGGAAGAGGTGATTGAGATGAGCCTCTCGGGAGGCTGTTTCCCGCCGAAAACGAGTCGCCACATCGTAGCAGAGAACACACCTCCGATTTTCTTCACACTGGATGAATTGATGGTCTACCCCTCGCTCAAGGGTCCTGACGGGTCGTGATCCACAATCTCCATCGCTCGTTCCCTTTGCCCTTGAGCGTCACGCCGTGTTGCGGAGATAAGGGGATGGTCACCGTGGCCTTGCGGAGGATGCCTTCATGCGCGAGTTCGAGTTCAATGGTTTCGCCTACACGCCCGGATATCAATTTACGAAGATGGGCGGCGTTACGGAGGCGGACGCCGTCCACAGCCAACAATTCATCACCAACTTGGGTGCATGAACGCAAGGGTGAACCTGCGTGGTAGGTGGTGATCAGGGTTCTGCCGTTTTGTTCCCGCGTGTTGATGCCCAGCCAACCTTCGCCCTCCTTGTCGCTGGCTTGAGGTACCAATTTGAGCCGGAAGTAGGAGAGTGCCTTCGTGATGTTCGGCAGGGCGCGGTCGTTCACCAAACGGTCAAGGAAAGGACCCATGCTCGCCCCTCCAGGTGAATCTTTGAGCGTTGCACGGATGTCACGATAGTCCACGCCGAGCGAAACTGCATCTTCGGAGTGGATGGAATATCGACGCACGACTTCTGCCATGAGGTCGCACGCACCGAATGTACCTCCGCTTCGTCGGAGGAGTTCCACGTCCAAGCACATCATCGCCAATTCGCCTTCAAGGTAATAGGAAATCTGACTCTCTCTCGTGTAAGGTCCGCTTCTATAGAGGTGAATCCAAGCATCATGGCTTGATTCACACAGCGATTCACGATGCATTCCGTTTCCTTGCGTATGGCGTTTCATCTTCCGCTCAAAGTCAAGTCGCCAATCCTCTTCGCTCCATGCACCTGAGCGAACACACATCATGTCGCCGAGCCAAGAAGTGCCACCCTCAAACCACCAGAGGAGATCGGTATGGCCTTCGGATTGAAGGTCGTAATTGAGAAATTCCTTGGGCCGTAATCGCTTTACGTTCCACTGATGCAAATATTCATGTGAAAACAGACTCACAAGGTCGCGGTACTCGTCTTTGTGGTTGGGGAACAAACATTGACGCGGCATCATGGATGTCTGGGAATTCATGTGTTCAAGACCTCCTCGACCTTTGTCGGTCAGGTGCAGCACCGTGGTGTAGGCTGGCCAATCGGGTACGCCAAACAACGCAAAATGCTCTTTGATGATGCGTTCCATATCGTCAACAAAGGCTTGTAATCTGGATTCATCGGGTTGGTGCCCTCCACTGTCCCACCATTTGAGATGGTGAGTTCTCCCTTCAATCTCGTGGCTGATGGTGGGGTTGGGGTTGACCTCGATGATGCTGTCGAGAAGCAGGTCTCGTCCTTCGGCTCCCATTGACCATGTCCGTGTCCCGTCTTGGTTGTGGTGTTCGGCGTGTTGTTGCAACTGTGTCGCAGGTGTCCAATCCTCGGGAGCGACGAGCTCAACGCGGTGTTCTCCTTCCAATCGAGCGACGTCGATGCCTCGTTCAGGCCAAAACCACGTGAATGGGGGCATCAAATGCAAATGCGTGGTGTCAAGGTGATTGGAGCGGACACTCATCTCTTTGGCGAAAAGTGAGTAGCGTACGATGACCAAATCGGTAGCAGGTGGTACATTGATGGAGATGCCGTCAACGTCCACCCGTTTCCACTTGAGAACCTTCCCAGTTTGGGTGGTTGCTGAGAAATCAAACATGTGTTGGATGGGCTCCCGTAGGAAGTAGGATCCGGGCACCCAACGTGGGAAACGCAACACGAGACGCCTTGAGGTAAATGGGCCGTGAATGTCAAGTCCAGCACGAAGGCGATGCTGTTCTCCATCGGATGCATCTGCATGAAAGCACAGGCCAGAGGGTGCACTGCTCATGAAGAGAGTTCAGCTGCGGCGGTTGATAGGTTCTCGCACGCTACCCTCAGTAGTTCTTCTTCGGTTGAATCCAACATCGCTTTGACATTGTCCTGAATTTCAGGCTCGTTCGCTCGTCCAATCAAGCGTTCGAGCAACTTGCTGCGTTCAATAAGTGGCACTTCGTTGTCGTTGATGAGTTTCCATCGCAACTCGTCCTCTGTCTTCCCTTGGTGAAGGACCCATCGGGCGACGGGTGCGAAGAGTTTTGCCTCGAGCAAGCAGGTGATCAATGGGCCTTGGGACGATGCGACTTGGCTACGGAGGTGGTCCGTGATTTCCTTGGCATGGTGGTCCTTCAACTGTTGAACAAAGGTGCCGAGTTCATCCGGAGCGTGTTTTGATGCCCAAATCAAGATGTTCACCGGTTCAACGCCCGCTTCAAAAAACGGCAGTAGAATGGACATGTCAACACTGATTTCTCGTGTCAAGACTTGACGCAAAGCCTCGTGTTGAACGGCTTGATGCGCATCGTTGAGGCCATCGAGGATGCGGTCATGCTTCATCGATGGGTGTTGAAATCCAAGCAGTCGAACCGTCTCATGTTCGTGGTTGGACAACAAGGTCGCCGCGGATTCCGTATGTTCGTTCAAAAGAGCCATGGCCGCCTTCTTGAGGACAACCGTGTCCTCGTCGCTGAGTGCCCGCTTTGCTAACGAAAAGCCGTCCTCTGCAAGCGGAGCGAGAAGGTTTGCACCCGCACGACGAACATCGATGGAGGCATGGTTGAGAAGCGTCGCTACCGCTCCAGGGCCGCTGGATACGGCCCACATGCGATAGGCATCCAAGGCTTTGGATACGAACCATGGATCTTCGTCATCGAGAAGCGAATTGAACGCTTCAAGCGTGGACGGGTCGTTGGCCTCAAACAACGTACGAACTGCACGGCGTCGGGTTCGAATGTCCCTGTGCTTGAGGCGGGCCATCGCACGTCCTACGTCATTGGCCATGAATCGCCCACATCGCCATCCCTCATAGCCTGTTGCGTTTGATTTATCGCATTTCGAGCCAGGCGAAGAAGAGAATGATGGGGAGCAAATAGAAGAGACGTCGATGCATTCTGTGGGTGGCTTCCATGTGCTCGATGATCGATGAAGGCAGCACCTCAACGGATGACGATGTTCTTCTTCGTCGATTGAGCGTGACCCGCTCCTCAATGTAAGCAAGTACTTGTCCACGCAACATCGGCTCCCTGCTCCGTTGTTCACCTCGGCCAACGATGTAGCGTATAGGGAAGCGCTCCGTGAGGTCCAAGGTCGCCGCAACGATGGTCAGAGGTTGCATGGAGTTGTGCAAATCGATCCGAACAGTGCGACCATCGCTACGCACATGGCTGAGCACTCTCCATTTTCCTTGGCCTTCGTTGTAGGGTTTGAGCATCTCACGTAATTCTTCGATGGGGTCGTTCATGTCCACCAACGGCGCACGCCTCCATCCCAAAAACGGCCCGAGAAGGAGGGCACACACCACCGGTGTGATGCACATCAATTGCACCAACCTCAGCAGTGCCTCAGGTTGCGTGAGTGCAGAAACCACCGACAATGAAAATCCGAGGAAAAGTCCAATGAAGGCTCCGGCTTGAAGGCCGGTCACGATTCCGATGCGAGGGCGGACATCCTCGGCCATGATTGTGGTCTCATGGCTCCACCATTGAAGCCTTTGTTCAATTTCAAAACAATCAAGAGGTTTCTTTTCATCGTGGTGGTGTGGAGCCAAACGGCCTTGCAGACCGAGACCGAGAAGCGAAGATCGGTCGATGGACGATGTACATCTCTGGTTTTTTCCTTGCATCTTTCTTCCTCGCCCCGATGACGCTATCTCCTGGGACCGTCGTTGAAATCGAAGGGCGCGCCAACGCCATTGATTTCTACAGCATTGATGGTTGGGGCTCGTATGGAAACGAGATCACGGCCGCCGACGATGATGGTCACGGCCATTTTGCTTGGAGTGAACTCAACCCCTATGCAGCGTTCATCTATGCGTTTGGTGACCTCAACTGTCATCAAAAGCACGAACGTTCGTGGGAAGTGAACGGCAATCAAATGCCCGTTTGCGTTCGTGACATCGGTATCTTTGGTGGCTTGTTCTTGGGTGCGATGGTCTTCACTCGGCGTGGCTGGAATCGTTGGACGGTTAAGGACACCTGCCTCTCCCTCATCCCCGATGCGTACTTGGTCAAAACGTATCAACAGAACCGTCGAACATTGGTTTGGATCGCTTGTGGCACCTTGCTTTGTCTGCCACTCATCGCTGATGGATTTTTGCAATTGCTCACATCGTATGAATCAACAAACATCAAGCGCATTCTCACGGGCATTCCCTTTGGCCTTGGTCTTGGCATCTTGGTGTGTTCCATGTTCGCTGCACGCGCCGAAGCGTTTGTCGGGGCCGGCAAAGTCTTGCTTCCTGGTGATGCGAAGTTCACCCTTGCTGGTACAAAAAGTGCTCAAGAATCGGAATGATCTGGTGGTGGCATCGACCACCAAACTTGCAATTCCTGTGCCGTTTCAGGAAGCGGACACCCCTCATGGCCACTGGTGAGTATGCCCAAGCGCTGGTTGATGTCGTAAACGGCCTTGCGAAGTGCAGATGGGAGTTCTTTTCCTTCACTCACGGTGAACAAATCAGCCAGCGCATCTTCCCATGGCTTTGATGGATTGGCTCTTCGCCACGAAGAGAGGGCCGAGCGCAACGGCCACATCGCAAGGGTCAGCCGAGCATATCCCAGCCGCTCTTCTCGAAGTTTGAACAATTGGGCGTCAGCAAAGGGCGTGTGATGTTGTTGCTTGTGAATCCAATTCTCGGCTAAGAGCCACTTGATCAAGCGCTGAGTATGACGCTGGGTCACCATGCGAACAGGCCCCAATGAGGCGTGCAAACGAGGAACTTCACTTGAACCGACCATCAGTGAAAGCGTGCCAAGGATGGACCAGCAAGAATGAGCAAAAGGTGTTGCAGGGACATCGTTGTCTTGGGCGGATTCAAGCGGCCAATTGTCCTCTGCGTCTTGCATCCATTGAGCAGGAGATTTCCCACCCAACCAACCGATATGAATGGCTGTACGTTCTTGAGGTGCTCCGGGAAGCCGACGCTGCTTCTTTACTTCGTGAACCAAATTGTTGAGCAATGTCCTGTCAACATCATCCCTATCAACGTTCAGAGGTTCGGGCTTTTTGTTGAAAAAACGGCGTAATTGCGTGCGCAATTCACTTTTGAGCTCATCCAAACCGCCTTCGTTCATGATCGGGCCGACCACATGACATTGGTTGAACGGTGGTGGAACGGTTACGCCGTCCCCAAACAGATCATGGAATCCTTGTCGGATGGTCGTTTGTATCTCCTGTGTTTCGAAATATTCCTGCTTTTGACTGGTCATGCGTAGGGTTCCTGATTTTATGCGTTTCATGGCCTTTTCAGGGTCGCAGTCGATCCAAAACACGAGGTCTGGAACCATTGCAGCCGCGTTCATGCGCGCTACTTTCTCAAGCCCGAGTTCGCCCACCACGCCTTGGTAGATGAGCGAGGAGTGGATGTTACGGTCTGAAACCACCACAGCGCCTTTTGCAAGTTGAGGGCGAATGAAAATGTGAGAGTGGTCCAAGCGGTCCGCAGCAAACAATCCAGCCTCTTCGAGCGGTGTCTTGTTTCCCAGTTTTACCGATGACAAGGCCAACTTTCCAAGTTCGCTGTGCCTTCTCGGTTCATGGGTAACGTGGACGTTTGGAAAGGCCATTCTTTTTGCTAAAACCGATAGCAACCTTACTGCTTCTCCCTTTCCAGAGCCATCTCCGCCTTCTACCGTTATTAGGTACATTTAGAGATCCTCCAGAAGTTTTTGATCTTCAAAGTCTTCTTTACTGAACATGATTAGAACCATGCTAAACAAAATCAAAGCCGGCCCGAAGATGATCAAACCTCTAGAAAATAATCCAACCCAACATAGCGCCTGAGTCCTCCTGTAGCGTTTTTTGCGTTTTATTTCAAAAGAAGCATGAACTCCTACTAGGGCGCAACCAATTGTAAACAGTCCTTCTACGGTTGCCAATGCTACAGCATTTTCCATCGACCATCCTTCAGTTTCAGATAGTTCGTCCTTTATTCTTTGACCTTCACCTTCCAGTAACGTGATTGGAGAAATCCCGATGGGTTCGGGTTTAAATTTCAATATAACAGATTCAAAGCCTTCTTTACTTACGTTTAATTCATATTCCTTTACAGCAACATTTTCGATGGTATAACGTCCATTTGAGTCAGTTGTAGTATCTTTAACCTTCAAATTTGTATTTGGGTCGATAAGTTCTATTGTTACATTTATTATTGGGTCACCATTTTCATCCAAAACCATGCCATGAAGGTCAAGTGAGTCATTTGATTTGAACAATGATGAATTTAGTAATCCAGATGGATTCCCTTGAAGGATTAGAACTCCAGAAATTACCCCCATAATCGCACCAATCATGACCAATGTTGATGCAAGTTTGATGTTTCTATCTCCCTCTAATGATTCTTCAAAATCATCTTCTAATTGCTGGGTGTTTGTGCTAACTTGGACTACGATTTCATCCTTTGATTTACGTTCACGCCGTTTTGATTTGACACGGGATTCAACAAGTCTTGCTTGAATTCGCTGTCTTAGCGAAGCAAGTTGTTTTTTGTCTTCATCAGCCAATTTAACCCCTCCGCCTTGTACCAGCGGATGTTGTGCGCGGATTTCACCCCTCCCCTTGGTTATCCGCGATTAAAATATAGAACAAATTGGCCCAAATTATTACAATTATCATGATAAATATCAACCCAATAGATGTATTTTCATCTATTGAAGCGCTGGTACTTTCCTCGGGTTCTTGAACTGAATCAATCCCTGTGTCATTTTCTACAATATTCCTGACATTTTGCCATGTTCCATTCAATAAACCATATTCTACTATCATTCCTATTGTTTCTAGAGATTCAGAACTAACCTTGTCTGCAGTGTCATTGTGAGTATGCCAATGGCCTCCAAATGCAGAAGCGTTTTCGCCATATTGAATGTCGATAATATCTATTGCAGGAATGCCTTTTTCTAGAGCATAAATATGATCGTCACCGACCAGATGTATCGTGGAGTTATCATAAAATTCAGAACTAAAATTATCACATATGTCATCTAAATGATAAATCACTTGTTCTGTTCTCAGCCAAAGTGTTTCATTGCCAGGCAGACTTTTTGATATGGTCAAATCAGAATCTCCGACCATGTCTACCAGAATGAATGACTCGATATTGTCAGCTTCCTGATCAGTGATGTTTTCTGACCAAGCGCGAGCACCTAGAAACGATGGAGTAACACCTTGGTCTTCACCATCCGTGAAGAATAGAGTAACTTCATATGACAAATTCATTGAAGGGATTATTCTTGCTAATTCCATCAAAACAGCAACCCCACTTGCTCCATCATTGGCTCCGTCAATTGGCTTATCTCGCATACTCTCATTATGGTCGCGTTCTGCACGATCTCTTGTATCATAGTGAGCGGCCAATATTACTTCTGAACCCATTCCATGATTCCAAGTTGCAAATAAATTTGTCAAAACCATTCCATCTACATGGTGTGTTGTTTCTGTAATATGCCAATTTGTCAAATTTTCTTTTAT
>PBUZ01000076.1 GCA_002728035.1 Methanobacteriota archaeon | reverse complement strand
GTTCATTCTTGCGTCGCACAAGGACCCATAACCCACCGATGGTTTACCGCATTTGCACCGGAAGTCACTCCCCGAAGGGTCGTCCCAGTCTTCGATTGCGGCCGTACACGTGGTGTCAGACGTCATTGCTCGTTTCACAGTCGCTCAGCCTGATGTTGCAGGTACGGTATGCAAGCCTCTCGCCAAGGCCATATTAACTCAGCGGCTGCCAGACGGCATTCTCGAAGCAAAGCTTCGAGCGAAAAGAAGACGTCCAATCTGTTCATCTCCCGTGGACATCACCGTCTCGTCAAACATCGGCCATTGCTCAGGAGGGCGAACCAACCAGGAAACGAAGGGGTGAGATGGAAGCGTCGGTGCGGAGAGGCCGTGTTCTGCAGCATAGACCATCTCATAGACGTCGTTGAGCATCGCAACGCCGACGCCTTCACCCAGCATCTTCACACCGAGGTAAGGCTCTGCCTTTACATCGAAAGCAGGATGTTGCGTGGTTGCACCCGGAAGACCTCCACGTTGGCCTTCGGGAAGGCAGAGCAAGGCTGGCCAGCAGATGCGATGGTCTCGTAACCATGCTCGTCCAGAGGCGCTGCTGAGTTGCGCAACAAGCCATTCGTTTGCATACGGCGCCCACCACGCTTCGGGAAGGTGTGCCATGTAGACCCGTTGCCGGTCGGGAAGCCAGGGTTCCTGTGCTTGAAGGGTCTGAACCGCTTCGCTCCAAAGCGCAAGCACGGAATGCTTTGGTTGAATCGTTCCAGCCAGCACCCATGTGTTCAGCAAGCCTGTTGAAGAGGCTTGGTTCAGCCTCTCGTGGGAAAAGACGCGTTCGATCACCTCTTTCTGAAGGTGGGGCGAATCAAACCAGATCGACATCGCCGCTTGAAAGGTAGCATCGTGTCGTGCTTCGTTCGGATTCAGCACGGCCAACAAGCAAGCAGCGTACCAGCCAGCATTCTCTCCATGTTCCAGCCCTCGGATGAGCGAGAGAAGGACGGTTGGATCTGAATCCAATTCCGTTTGCAGACGGAGCAAGGCACGCTGTTGCCATGTGTGGCTTGCTTTGGCCATCGCAAGAGGGAGTTCACCCAACGCCACCTCACCGACAGTCACCAAATCGGTCCAGCCCGTAGGTAAACTGTCCTGGAGTCGAGTCCATCTGGAAGATCGTTGTGCCGAAGGCGAGGCAATCCAAGATGCGAGGGGGTCGGAACGCTCC
Organism: Methanobacteriota archaeon; assembly: GCA_002728035.1. Classification (GTDB taxonomy): domain Archaea; phylum Thermoplasmatota; class Poseidoniia; order Poseidoniales; family Poseidoniaceae; genus Poseidonia. Next base: position 14,040 of record PBUZ01000076.1, on the reverse strand, counting down.
CATTGATTGGCGAGCACTTCGTCACCTCTGGGAAAAACCGCAAGCGCACGACGAAGTCTGTTGCCAACCTCACCGAGCGGCAGTGTGGTGGAAAACGGGGCTTTGGATGGGGCTACATCCGATGAAATCAACTCAAGCGCCGTTGAGGGAAACCCTGTTGATGTCAATGTCGGGCCCGCCGCCTGCTCTGTATCACTTAGATTGACGGCCACCGAGATGTGGCTTCCAAGGCGCACTTGAACGACCGCCAAACGGTTCGTGAACTTCATGTTGGGCTGAAGCCGCTGAGAGGAAACCAAACCGTGCTTGCGCACCATCCAGACGCTGCATAACGGGTGCGCCAACGCTTCATCCAAGACGTTGTCTTGAACAGCGTCAAACGGCCAGTCAATGCAAAACGGGACTTCGGCGGTTCGGAAGACATGATGCAAAAGGCAACGGACGCCGCGACGCGACATCCCGTAAATGTCAACCAGCCCGGTCATTGCCACATCTTCTTCCCATACGACTTCACCAAAGTCCATCTGCAAGGCTCGCTTGATGGACGGAGAAAGCGTAGCGGGTTGATTGGTAAGTGCTTCCACCAAAGCGGCGTGTTCGTTGGCGAGCTTTTCTTCCGACATTCGTGAATGTCGTTCATGGAGCCACTCAAACAACACGGAAAAGGGCAATGTGCGGTGCTTTCGTGCGAATCGATCGGTGACCTCGAGTCCATCGCGGCCAAGAGCAGTGCTCACGAGCGAGCGGTCCAAAGAGGATGGAAGATGCGCAAACAAGCCGGGGGACGGTGAAAAGGGGAACGAGGTGCCCGAAACATTGCCCAAGACACTGTCGCCTTCTGATAAACGAGAAGGAGGTGTGTGGTGAGGTTGATGTCCTGCTGCAAATCGCTGTCCTTCAATCAATGTGGTGTAACCTGTTGACTCAAAGACTTCGCCTCGTACCAAGCCAACTCGTGTGGGCGCTTGTTGGTAGTCTTCCAATGTACCGCTCGTGGTTGGGAGGGGTGATTCGACGGGAGTGAAATCATCCAATGTATACCACTGAACACCGGCGATTGGTGCATGGACCCATGTGCCCCCTTCGTTTCCATTGGAATCGATGTTCACTGCTTTGTCCGCATCGGGGATGAACACCAGTGAAGATTTGGGAATTTCCGTGTAACCAACCACGACATTGGCATCATCTGCATGAAGCACCATTGCGGTGGTTGTGTCCTGAAATTTTGATGCATGGACCTTCAACTTACCAAGTGCGTCTTCTGCTAACCGTTCAATGCCGAGTTGGCTCAAGTACATCGGAGCGTTTCGAAGACCACCTGTTTCGTCTCGAACGATCAGCCCATCGGTGCGCAATTGACGGCAGGCAAGCGAAGCGTGCGGCATTTGCATGTCGAACTGCTCGGCGATCTCCGAAACGGTTGCGGGCCCGTGTCGAAGCCACGTCAGGATGCGCCGATGCGCTGCCGAACGAAGGGTTCGCGCTTTCATCACAAGTCACCTTTGAACCGTGGAAAGGGTAACCCTTCATAAAGAGATGGTTTCAACACACTTATTGGTTATGTTTAGTTATATATTTCCATTGGAAACGTGGAAAATAACTTACTTCAGTCTACCAAAGTGTGCAAAATACACCGATATTTTAGCATCAACTGTAACCAAGTCGTTCATTCAAGGAGCAACCATTATATCAGCGGCCTCGCTCCTTGGAAACAGCGGCACATCTTGACCGAGACGTGTCCAAATGACAGGAGGAAGAAAACGATGAAAACTACACGAATCCGTGAGAAGATCAAGAAATTCTTGGGTGACCGTCCCAGGAACACTGCAGAAATTTTGGAACACATCAACAGCACGATGCGTCACGGCACCACCAGCCAACAACTCGGTAACGTGTTGTCCAAAGACAAAGACATCGTCAAGGTCGGATACATCAAGCGTTCCGGTATTCTTTCTGGGGGCTATGACATCTGTGAATGGGCCACTCGAACCTGGGTTTCTGAAAACTGCCCTGAATGGATTGAGGGTACCCCAATCATCGTGGACAGTGAAGGAAACTTCATGACCAACAGCGATGAGAAACTCTGAGAATTTACTCGTCCTCGTTGTATTCCATTCCGAGATGCCCCCTCATGGCGTCCATCTTGGATCAACTCCCTCACGATGCCGTTCGACCATGATTCAAGCGTCATCATGGAGAAAGGAAAGGACATCCTTTGGAGAAAAAGCAAAGAAATTTCCTTAACGGACTGTTTCCAGCCTCTGTCATGCGATGCAAAGCCCTGTTCATGATGACCATCCTTTCCCTCCTTGGTTTAAGCGGATGTCTTGAGGAGGAGCAGTACATCAAAGAAGACGAATCGGAGTCAACATGTTTCGCCATCGTGCAATTCACAAGAGAATACATGACCAATGACACCGATGCTTACAACAGCAGCTACACCATCACCAACAACACCTACGATGCCTCGTGCCAACTCATCCAAACCCATGTGACCGGCGATATTTACCACACCATTCTGAACAAAACCTACAACGAAAGCGGAGTCCTCGTGTTTGAATCAACCCTGTATTTTGATGACTATGGCGGCTCCCGCTCCGATGAGCCCACCTATATCTGGAACACCACGTATGTCTACGAAAACGGCAGCCTCACGGAAACACGCTACCTCTCGACCGAATGGGGCGAATCCAGCGAAAGCATCAACCGCCACTTCTACAACGAGGAGGGACTATTGATTCGCACCACCATCGCAGACACCAACCTGAGCTACGTGTATGCCTACGATGCAGATGGAAACATGGTCAGGGAAGATGCTGAAGATGGTGGCAACGTCACCGAAACAACGCTATACGCTTACGAAAATGGATTGATGATGAACATCACTGCACCAACATACGATATCTCATACACCTACGACCAAGAAGGCAATGAGCAAACCCAAACGAAGACCCAACGAAACTACGACAGCATCATGCATCGGAATTCAACCTACGATGAACAAGGCCACCTCCTTTCCATAGAGGAAACGACGGAGGGGGAACCGCCTTGGGTTTATATCGAAACCTTCACCTGGGAAGCCATCGATACGGAAATGGAATGAGGCCAAAGTGCTTCGTTGACCTCTCCGATCATCCTTGCAACAGTTAAGCGAGGGTTCACTGGGCTTCAAAGATGGCCATGGCTTCGTCAACCGAAGCCCCTTCACAGATGATGGCGTGACAGGCAGCCGTCATGCTGACGGCAGATTCGGTCGGCTTTTGGTGGATGTTTCGCCCTGTAGCAGCCCCACGGCAACCTGAGATGTTGATCTGGTCGTGAAGGCGTTGCAAGAATTCGCGCGGGGGAAGGGAGCCGCCCCCTGAGCAGATGATACCTGTTCGCCCCGCTGCTTCGACAGCAATCCTGAACGATTCGGGTTGCGTCATACCCTCCCATGCCTCTGGATAATTGACCTTTGCAAAGTCAGCGCCAAGGCAACCTGCAACGCCCGCTGCACCAGCGATCAGTTGTGGGTCTTTTTCGTTGGGAACAGCCTTTCCGCGAGGGTACATCCACACAACAGAGATCATTCCCTGTTCGTGGGCTTGACGGATAAATTGAGCCGCTTCGGTCAGCATCTCGTGTTCAAATTCACTGCCGATGTAAACGGTGTAGCCAATACCAACAACGTTGATGCCGTTGTGCACCAACGACATGACGTCGTCCATGTCCCAAAGCGCTTGACTGATGGGATCGCGTTGACCGGTCTTTACCATATGGGATTTTGAATTCAATTTCACCAAATACGGAAGTTCAGGATGGTCTCGGGCATACATGGAAATGAGCCCCAGTTGACCTGCAAGCACACCAAGCGTTCCAGCTTCGTGTGTTTGAGCACCGATTTCAAAGAGGTGCGCAGGATCGTTTGACGAACGAGGAATTGTTTCTTCGCCATCGTAAAAATCATCGTTGAGGTGCTCGATTTTCTGGTCGCATGCAAAGAGATTCATCGACCCCGTACCAGCCGTGGCTGCACGCATGTTCTCGAGGTAGGTTTCAATGAGTTCGTCAGGAACATCTGCGGGAACATGAAACTCAGACATCTCAACCACCACTGACCGTTTCACTCACCGGTGAAGTTCGCAACACGCTTCTCAACGTAAGCGGCGATGCCNTCNTTGGCNTCNCTGCTGTTGAANAGGGCTGCTTGGAGTTCNCGCTCNAGNGCCAAGTGGTANTCNAAGGGAATNTCNGGACCNGTNTGGCAGGANCGCTTGATGTTNCCAACNGCNTTGACNGCCTTGTTNGGNAACGTGAACTGACTGCACCAGTCAAGGATGTCACGACGGAAATCGTCAGGGTCNCCTTCCCAAATNTGGTTGATGAGGTTNCAAGCNTGNGCGTCCTCNAANGACATCAGTTCNCCNGTGACCATCATCTCGAGGGCCTTGGCTTTCCCNATCAGACGGGTGAGGCGGGCGGNACCGCCGGTTCCAGCCAGAACACCGAGGTTAATCTCGGGCAGACCGACCTTGCCAGCGTTCTTGCGAGCGATACGAATGTCGGCGGCCATGGCGATTTCGAGACCGCCGCCCACGGCGTGGCCGTTGATGGCACAAACCACGAGTTTCGAAGTTTGCTCCAGACGAGATAGGGTCTCGTTGGCGTGAAGACAGAAATTGTACTTGAAGCCAGGCGTGACGCTGTTCAGCATTTGGATGGAAGCCCCAGCGGAAAAGAAGGAAGCCCCGTTGCCGGTAAGCACGATACAGGTGACATCATCGTTGAACCGTGCTCGCACGATGGCTTCATCGATGTCACGCATCATTTCGTGCGTGTAGGTGTTCGGCGAGCGGTCGTTGGCACCGTCGAGTGGCTTACCGGCCGAATCCGAAGTCAATTCNATCACGGCGATGCCGTTCTCGGTCACGCCATAGTTCACCAAACGGTTGGGCATCGGTTCAAGTTTCAATCCATAGAGGTCGCTCATACCTTAACCCACAGGGGTGAGCATTATGAAGAAATCGCTGAGGATTCTTGCGCTCCTTGGTCGCTCTCGTTGTCGTTGGCAAAGGAAACATGTCCGCCACCCTTTCGAACGGCGTCCCACTGCTGCCCGACCGATTTGGCAGCATCGGACGGCTCCCATTGGTCTCGCTTGAGGGCTGGGCGGAACGGCATCCGTCGAACACCTCGTCCCATTGCCTTCGGATCGCTTTGGAGCATGAAAGGACTCACGAGCCGATACAACAAGCGTTTGAACAGGGTGGGTCTGAACAACTTTCCAATCCATACCAAGCCATCACCTCGTCGGTCTTGGTCCCTCATCCACGCCTTGCACATCCGCTTGAAGGTGCGGTCGCCCACGCGATTCATCAACCAACGATTGGCAACACTCGTGCGGACATAGGGCATTAATTGGTGACGCACATCTCGCTCATAGTCGCCTTCTCCGAGAATGTCTCGTGCGGCAAGGACGCCTGACCAGACCGCCATGCGCATGCCAAAGCCCCACATGAAGTCCTGAAGCCCTCCGGATTCACCAACATAATATCGGCCATCTTGTTTGTAATTTCGATTGATGGTGAAGTCACCCTTTCCGCCGACTCGCTTGATGGGTTGGCGGTTGAGGTTGGGATAGTGTGCCTCGTACCAAGCGATGGTCTCGTTGAGGAAGCGTTCGCTCTTGCGTTGTTTACGCCAAAGGCAGGTGCAAATCAACCCGACGCCATCGATGATGATGAGGTAGGAATAGGACCCTGGCGCAAGTTTGTCATTGAGTTGAAAGGCGATGTGATTGGGATGGTCGGTTNTGAAAATTTCACCGTAAGCCACAGCAGAGGTCCCTTTTGGACCGCAGGCGATGATGGTGCAGTCCTCTTCCNTGACCCTTGATTTGTAGTGAATGGTTGCTCCAGCCTCCAAGGCTTGACGCTTGAACCCCTGGTCGATGGTGTGTGAAGAAGTTCCTCGCTCAACAATTCGATAGGCAACACCCGGCGATTTGGCTTGCGTGATGACATCATCGGGATGGATCAAATCCACCGTACTGAACGTGGTGGCCTTGAACGAGGTGGCATCCAACCCCCATTGGGCAAGTTGGTCAAAGAAATCNTCNTCCATGCTCCAATTTTCAAGNGCCTGGAAATCGCCGTCAAAGCGAGCACCGGAATCCTCGCGAATGTCGTGGACATGCACCTCTCGACCTGCCTTCGCAAGCACGATGGCGGCTGCAAGACCGGAAAGCCCTGCACCCATGACGTGAATGGGTTCGGTTGACCCGCTCCTGTCGGCCATGGTTGGCCATGGAGGCGTGAGGTTTGAATGATGTGCTTCGCTCGTTGAGCCATGGCCGAGGTTGTTGTGGTTGAAGAAGCCCCAACCGGGCTTGACCCACAAGCACTCCTGCAACGATTGAACACCAAGGGTTGCGGTGCTGTTGTCAGTTTCATCGGCATCACCCGAGAAACCGAAGGAGAAGCCGATGTGCTTCGGCTGGAATTTGATGCTTGGCAAGACAAACTGCAGCCTGTCCTCAAACAGCTGGCCCAAACAGCCATTGAGATTCACGGCGTTCGTGCGGTGGCAATGGCCCATCGAACAGGAAGTGTCGGTCCGCAAGAGCCCATCGTTGCCATTCATGTCGCCAGCCCTCACCGCAAGGAAGCGTTCATCGCCTGCGAGTGGCTCATTGACGAGTTGAAGAAGCAAGCACCCATATGGAAGAAGGAAGTCACGAACCTTGGGGAGACATGGAAGGAGGGATTGGGATGAGCGAGAAATCCATTGAAGGCATCGTGAACATCGGAAAGAAACCCGTCGTTGAACGCCGTGCAACTGCCCGAGGAAGGGTGGTGTTGCAAGCCACCAGCAAGCGTGCAATCCAGTCGGGTTCCGTCAAGAAAGGCGATGTCCTCGAAGCCTCGACCATCGCTGCCATCCAAGCGGTCAAAGAAACGCCGCGAATCGTACCGCATTGCCATCCGATNCCACTTGAGGGAACCGATGTATCCTGGACNTGGGAAGGCAACGATTTGTGGTGCAGCGTGACCGTTTCCGCCCATTACAAAACGGGCATCGAGATGGAAGCATTGACCGGCGTTTCAGCAGGACTTCTNTGTGTCTTTGACATGGTCAAATCGCTTGAGAAAGACGAGAACGGGCAGTACCCTGCGGCCCGAATCACCGACCTCGAGGTCGTTGAGAAATTCAAAGGGGCATGAACCGTTTCATTCATGGCATCCCCGCGTGTCCAACACATCATGGGCATCACCACCAACTTCGCACACCACTTCCTTGAGGCCGTTGACCAAGCAGCGATTGCGAGTGCGGCCTGGCGAGGAAAAGGGGACAAAAATGCGGCGGACGATGCTGCCGTTGAAGCCATGCGCCGTACCTTTGACAACGTACCGTTTGACGGACGCGTCGCCATTGGTGAGGGTGAGCGAGACGAAGCCCCAATGCTCTACATCGGCGAGGAACTCGGCTCCATGGTGGGACAAGACGGCGCCCCCCAAATCGACATCGCTGTGGACCCCTTGGAGTGCACGAACAACTGCGCCGATAACCAACCAAATTCAATCGCTGTTCTCGCTGCAGCTCCTCGTGGCACCTTGTTGCACGCACCGGATTGTTACATGGACAAGTTGGCTGCTGGACCAGCCCTTGCGGGACACATATCCCTCGACGGTGGTGTCGCTTACAACATCGAACAAGCCATGCATGTCCTGGATTGCGAGGCAAGCGATGTCCGTATCGTGGCACTTGACCGAGAGCGTCACTCGGCGCTGTTCAAGGACATTCGAGGGACGGGTGCGCAACTTCATTTGCTCGGCGACGGGGACGTTTCAGGCGCTCTTTGGGCGGCCAAAGAAGACGGCCCATATGACATGCTTATGGGCATCGGTGCCGCTCCAGAAGGCGTGATCTCAGCAACCGCTATCCGCGGTGTCGGCGGTGTTTTCGAAGGTCGCCTTGTGTTCCGCTCCGACGAAGAAGAAGCACGGGCAGAAACGATGGTCAACGACGATTTAACCCGCCTGTGGAAAGCGGAAGACCTGTGCCAGAGTGAGGATGCATTGTTTGCAGCTGCGGGCGTCTGTGACGGGTATTTACCCGGGGTAACCATTGACAGCACCCATACCACAACATTCAACGAACTCATTGATGTCTCCACCAAGAAGGTTGTTCGCTCAGAAAAGCGACGACCCCTGTGAACCTCTGAGGAACAACCATGGCTCAGCAACTGCGAATCGATGTGCGCCTCCCGCAGGGCCACTGGGCCGGTGACGTGACGAGACAACACCCCTCGGCAACGCTGCGAATTGAACAACACATGCCGTTGAGCAAAGGTCGTGGAACGGCCCGATGTTGGAGCAACGAAGACCTGTATGCCACCGTGCAGGATCACGACGGCATCGACACATGCACCGACGCTGAAGACGGGCGGTTCTCGGTCAACATCTCTGCGGGAGGTGGTGGTTTTCTTCGCCCATTGGTCGACCTTGGTGTGGTGCCGCGGACACCGTTTGAAGTTCGAGATGGCTGGGTCGAGTGGACCGTAGAAGGCACGCGTGAAACGATGCGGGAATTGGTCAATCGCTTCCGACACGACGAAATCCCTCATCGCTTGCTCTCCACGCGCAGCACACGTGCGCGCCTTCTCACACCAAGGCAGCGTGAGGTCTTCGAAGTAGCATCCAGAGAAGGCTACTGGGACGTCCCTCGTCGCATCAATCTAACCGAACTCGCCGGTTTGCTCAACGTGGCGAAGTCCACCCTTTCCAATCAATTGCAGCGCATTGAATCGGCCGTTTTCCATGCGTTCACGGAAGAGATTCGCCGCCAAAGCAACTAACATGTTCGTGCGAACATGTTCGTAAAGGGTATAAGGAGGACGGCGACTACCCACTTCCATGGACAACCTTCCGAAGACATGGGATGATTGGATTGAGAACTTCAAGGCCTGGCAAGACAACGTCGGCTACGAACGTGAATGGATGGGAGATTTTGACCTCTCCATTCAATTTGACTGGGAACGCGCTGGCGACGTCATCGAATTCGGCGACTATGCCGGACGGGCCAAGTGGGAGCGCTCCCTTCAAGTGCCCCACCAAAGCATGAGGGATGCCCTCGTCAGCATGATCACCGTTCAAGGTGACACTGAATTCGCCTCTGTGGAGCAACAGCGCCACTTGCTCGCCACCGCTCCAACCGATTACGACCGCTACGCAGCCGCTCGTATCATGGCCGAAGAACAACGCCACGGATGGCAGATGGCCTACCTTCTCATGACGTATTTCGGCCAACAAGGCCGACGTGAAGCACAAAAGCTCCTCGAGCGAAATGCACAGGACGGCGACCGTCTCCTCGGTGCGTTCAACCGACCGATGCCTCACTGGCTGGATTTCTTCTGCTACACCATGTTCGTCGACCGTGACGGGAAGTTCCAACTTGGGATGCTCTCCACCTCAGCGTTCAAACCCCTTGCAGCCAGCATGGGCCCCATGCTGAAGGAGGAATCCTTCCACCTGGGCACCGGCTCGAACGGTCTACGTCGCATCATCAAGGCAGGCGTCATACCGCTCGATATGTTGCAGCGTTACATCAACAAGTGGGTGTCCACAGCACACGACCTCTTTGGCGTCGATGAATCATCATCGGCGCATTGGGCCTACGTGTGGGGCATCAAGGGACGATGGGATGAACGCAAGAAACTCGAAGGCGACGTGGAGGTCTCAAAGGAAACCCTCAACGAAGAGGCTCGCATGCACTACCACGAAGAAATTGTCCTCGAAGTCGAGAAGTTGAACGGTTATCTCCCCGAAGGCGCAGCAAAACTCTACGTGCCTCACGAGAACTTCAACCGAGAGATTGGAAACTACAAGCGGCAGCGATGCACCACCGATGGAGCCGTGTTCACCGGCTCAGACGAAGATTGGTCAGCCTACATCGAAGCACATTTGCCCACGGCTCAAGATGAAGAGGACCTCAAAGAACTCTTCAAGCAACAATGGGTCGCTGAGAAGCCCATGACGGCGCGACAAATCGCTTCCGGCATTGGCGCAAAGGCTTGAGGCGGGTGGCTCGATGATCCCCGTCGCGCTCTACGGCGTCGACGCTGAAATGTGCGAACGTTTCTTCGACGCCCTACCCGGTCTGGTCACCGACGCTTACGAAGACCGTTCCTACCTTGAGTCGCTGTATGCGGTTCAAGCAAACCAATCCATTGAGCACGTGAGAATTGCAGACGAATGGGCCAAGAGAGCCCCGTATGCGTGGCCCGAAGACGTGGTCAATGAAGTCGAGATGGTGCTGAGAACCACCACCTATCCCGATGTCTCGCTGCTCGAACACCTGATGACGTTGGACGATGTTGACGCTCAGCGTGTCTCGGAGTGGATGCACTTCGCCACCAACCAGTTCCCCATATACTCCGAAAAAGCCTGTCAAACGCTGGAAAGGATGGGGCTGGAGACGCCCTATCGCCCCGATGACATCGCCAGTTACGGTTTGTACGTGAGCAGAATTGAAGGACTCAAACTCCATGCCCCTGCTGCAGGGCTTCCAGAAATCGGGCTCCCCCGAACACGGATGCTGCAACTGGGCTTGGAGCGATTTGAATGAACAATGCCTCCGTTCATCTCAAGTTGGTCACCGTCGCTGCCATTTGGGGGTTCGGGTGGCCAGCAGGTCGGGTGGTGGCCACCGAAGTTCCTCCAATAACGGCTGCTTGGATTCGCTACGTCATCGTGGTGGCCCTCTTCCTGTTGTATTTGCGCTGGTCGAAACAATGGGTCCTCCCTTCAACAACACAATGGCGTCAGGTCTGCCTCATCGGGCTGTTTTCCACCTTCCTCTATCAGGTGCTGTTCATGTACGGCATGGGGTTCACGGCCGCCGGTGATGCATCGTTGATGATCACCTTCAATCCCTTGTTCACGGCCTTCCTCGCCGTATTCTTCCTCGGAGAAGCCATGACAAAGCGGCTGTTTGGCGGCCTTGGTCTCGCCGTTGCGGGCGTAACGGTGCTCTTCTTGGCTTCACCCAACACGGACATCGCCACCGCAGACCGCTGGCTTGGAAACACCTTCATCGCAGGTTCAGCCTTGGCATGGGCATGTTCAACCATCGTGATGAAACGGGTGATGACCGATCAACCCGAGGATGCGAAAGCGCCGCTCAGCCCGCTCCACCTGACCGTTTGGTCATCGGTGGTTGGTTTGTTGATCCTCACGCCGTGGGCCGGTATGGAAGTGGCAGCGGAAGGGATTCACACGCCCACGACCAAGGCGTGGCTGGGGATTGTCTTCCTCGCTGTGTTCAGCACGGTGGTTTCCTATGTCTGGTTTGCCGAAGGCATTCAGGTGATTGGAGCGGGACCCGCAGCCTTCTATGTCTACATGGTCCCTCCCTTCGGCATTCTGGGTGGATGGCTGTTGTTGGATGAACAACTGGGTGCTTCCTTGGCGCTTGCGTTTGCACTCATCGTTGGTGGTGTGATGTTGGCGCAATCAAAACAGAGACCCGCCGAGCAAGCATCATGAAGGTGGGCGCCTTCCCTGCACCATGTCCATTGAACGCGTGGCCGTTATCGGTGCAGGAACCATGGGGGCAGGCATCGCTCAAGTATGTGCCCAAGCAGGGTGGGATACCCGGCTTTACGACGCCTTTCCTGACGGTCTTGAACGGGGTATGGATCGCATCGATGCGTTTTGGGAAAAGGGAATTGCTCGTGGAAAAACGACGCCCGAACAACGCGAAACGTGGTCAGCCAATCTCGCTGCGGTCAGTGATTTGGCAGCGGCTGTTGCTGATGTGGATTTGGTGATCGAAGCCGTACCAGAATTGCCCGAACTCAAACAGCAAATCTTCGCTCAACTCGACGAATTGGCCCCTCCACATGCCGTTCTCGGTACCAACACCTCTTCGCTTTCCATTACCGACATCGCTGCCGCCACCAACCGTCCAGACCAGGTGATTGGCATGCATTTCTTCAATCCGGTACCCATCATGAAATTGCTCGAACTTGTTCGCACGCCCTCAACATCGGAGGAAACCATTGCAACTGCAGAAGTGGCTGGCGCTGCCATGGGCAAAACCACCATTCTCGTGAAGGACGTCCCCGGATTTGCAACCAGTCGACTTGGTGTTGTGTTGGGCAATGAAGCCATTCGCATGCTTGCCGACGGTGTTGCGAGCGCCAAAGACATCGACACGGCCATGGTTCTGGGCTACAAGCACCCCATGGGTCCGCTGGCACTGACAGACTTGGTGGGCCTTGATGTTCGTCGAGATATTTTGCTGAACCTTCAGCGTTCCTTCAACGACGACGCTTATGCTCCCCATCCATTGCTTGAACGCTTGGTCAATGAGGGACGTTTGGGGAAGAAGGTCGGGAAAGGAATCTATGACTGGTCGAGCGGTCATGCAGAAGAAACCAATCTTGATGAGGATTAAGACAAAGCCCAAATAGACTTTCAATGTTCAATGACCATGAACGACGACGATACCGGCATCTGGGGTGCCATGAACAATCAATCGGACGGCGATGCTGAGCCAGCCTCCCTCACCGGCCAGGCAGACGTGACGGGCCCAGCTCCACAAATCCTTCAACAGATCACGCCCGAGATGGTCTCGGCTGGTTATCAACCAGGCATGGCCTCCCAACAGATCACCGTTGGCGATGAAGGAAAGGGTCCCAAGGTTCCGATGATCATCGCTGCTGTTTTCTTGGTGATTGGCATTCTCGGTATCGTGATTGCAGGTGTTGCGGGCTCATCCTTGGAAGATACGCTCGAGAGTATTGAAACCGGACCGTACACATCCGACATCTCACCTGGCGAAGCACTGACCCATACCGACGATGACAATGCAGGTGAAATGGGCTGGTATTTGTTGATCTCTGGCGACCCGAAGGTCGATGAAAACAGCAACGGCGTACCTGACGCCTGCGATGCATTGGGAGAGGTGAGCATTACCGACGCTGACGGCGACGACATCGGTGAGCGTGTGGCCACCATCGACTGCGCAAAACGTTGGGATTATTACGACATCGAAGACCATGTGGTGGTCGGCGTCATCTGTAGCACCATCATGGACCAAGAGGATGGAAGTGCACAGAATGAATGTGAAATCGGCGAGGCAATCTTCGTCTCAAACAGCAACAACGTGTCCATGAAAGTTGTGGATCAGGACGCCATGTTCATTCCCATTATGGGAGAAATCGTGGGTACAGGTGCCCTCATGGGCACCTCCTTCTTCGGAGGTTGTTGTTCACTTTGTGGTGGGCTCATCGCACTCATCATTGGCCTCATGCGACTTGGTGGCGGCAAGCAGAACCAACAGATGCAATTCCACATCCAGTGATTCAATCAAAGGACGGGCGCCGCTTTTCGAGGAACGCCGCCACGCCTTCTTTGAACGCCTCGGTGGTTCCTGCGGCTTCAATGAGGGTACGCTCGTGGTCCAAATGGGTGGCAAAATCATTGTCCGTTTGAACGTGGAGGAGGTGCTTGGTCGCTTCTTTGGTGTGAAGCCCCCATGAGGACCAGACGGTGGCCAAACCGATGGCTGTTTCCATCAGTGAATCGGGTTCAACCAGCACATCGATGGCGCCGTATTCGTGGGCTTCTCGACCCGACCAAACTTCGTTTTGCATGAAAAAACGACGAGCACGTTGCTCGCCCACAAGCCGAGGAAGCAGCCAAGTCGTGCCACCATCGGGCGAGAGACCCATGCCAGCATAGGACGCAGCCATGCGGGCATCGTTGGTGCCGACCCGAGCATCGCAGGCCAGAGCAAGTCCGAGACCACCGCCTGCTGAGACACCGTTGAGGGCGGCGACCACGATCGTGGACGAGGTCCGCATGCGTTGAAGCAATGGATGAAGGACACCCGTAAGGTTGCGAATCAATTCTGGAGCGGTGTTGGATTCAATCGAATCTTGAAAGGCGTTGATGTCGGCACCTGCAGAGAAGAAACGCCCGTCGCCCGTCAGCACGATGGCTTTCGTATCGGGATGCTTGAGCCCATCGTCAATGGCATCGGCAATCCTTG
>PBUZ01000075.1 GCA_002728035.1 Methanobacteriota archaeon | reverse complement strand
CCGTCAATGGAACCGAAATTCCCCTGTCCGTCAACCAATGGATAACGAAGCGAGAACTCTTGGGCCATTCGGACCATGGTGTCGTAAATCGATTGATCGCCGTGAGGGTGGTACTTACCCATCACCTCACCAACCGAACGTGCCGATTTGCTGAACTTCTTGTCAGCGGTATGCCCTCCTTCAAACATACCGTACAAAACACGACGATGAACGGGCTTCAACCCGTCACGAGCGTCTGGAAGGGCGCGCCCGATGATGACNGACATGGCGTANTTGATGTAGGAATTTTTCATTTCCGTGTTCAGCGAATGNTTNAGAATGTTTTCGCCTGGACCAGCGGTTCCGTCTTCCATGTTGGTTTCATCATCAGATGTCAAGGTTGGTCACCTCCTTTGCATGACGCTCGATGAACGCCCGACGTTCGGGTACATCCTCGCCCATCAAGGTCTCAAACATGCGATTGGTCTCTTCCGCTTCTTGAACGGTNACCTTGAGCATGGTNCGAGTTTCTGGATTCATCGTGGTCTCCCAAAGTTGTTCGGGGTTCATTTCACCGAGACCTTTGTAACGCTGCACACCAATTTTTGCNTTNGGATTGTCNCCNTTGAGTTCCTCGATGATGTCGTCTCGTTCTTCGTCACTGAACGCATANCGGTTGATCTTCCCTTTGCTCAACTGATACAGCGGCGGTTGGGCGATGTAAACATGGCCGCCGTCGATGGCAGGGCGCATAAATCGCCAGAGGAAGGTCAACATCAAGGTCCGGATGTGAGCNCCGTCGACATCGGCGTCCGTCATGATGATGAGTCGCTTGTAACGCAATTTTGCCGTATCAAAGGCTCCTTCATCCTCTGAATTGTTGCCTACTCCGGCTCCGAATGCACGGATCATCGTTTGAATCTCTTGATTTTGGAAGACCTTGGCAACGTTGTGCCGTTGGCGCTCCACGTTCAAGATTTTTCCACGAAGCGGCAAAATCGCTTGCGTTCGTCGGTCTCGACCGGTTTTNGCCGAACCACCTGCAGAATCACCTTCGACGAGATAGATTTCACATTCNTCTGGATTCCTCGACTGGCAGTCAGCCAGCTTCCCAGGCAAGCCGCCACCCTCCAAAACACCCTTTCTACGGGTCAAATCACGGGCTTTACGAGCGGCTTCCCTCGCTTTTGATGCAAGGACGGCTTTGTCGACGATTTGCTTGCCAACGGAAGGATTCTCTTCAAAGAACTCGTTGAGTTTCTCGTAGACCACGGTTTGGACAATACCTGCAACTTCGCTGCTGACCAGTTTATCCTTGGTTTGTGAGGAAAAGGATGGATCTGGGTGCTTGACGCTGACGATGGCGGCGAGACCTTCGCGGACATCGTCTCCAGAGAGGCCGTCGTTCTTGAGCAANTTCNTCTTTTTCGCATAGCCGTTCACACAACTGGTCAAGGCGGTTCGCAAGCCGGACATGTGCGTCCCTCCGTCCTTGTTTCGGATGATGTTCGTGTAGCAGAGNATGTTCTCGCTGAAGGCATCGGACCATTGAAGGGCAAGTTCAACCGTCACCGGNCCCTTCTCGATTTCTTTCTCGCCNGAGATCAAAATCGGNTCGGGATGGAGTGTTTCTCGGCGNGCGTTGATCTGTTTGACGAATTCGGAAATACCGCCTTCNTAATGNTGTTCAACCGTATGCACCTCTTCTTGACGTGCATCGTTGATGAGGATTTTCAGTCCAGCGTTGAGAAACGATGTTTCTTTCAATCGGTTGTCGATTTCATCGAAGTTGAATTCAAGAATATTGGTGAAGATGCCTCGGTCGGGTTTGAACGAGATGATGGTGCCCGTATCGTCGCATGTGCCGATGGTTTCCAGGTCTGAAACGCGGACGCCGGCTTCAAAGCGCTGCTTGTACACCGTNCCNCCACGGTGGATTTCAACCTCCATCCACTCCGAAACAGCATTCACTGCAGAGACGCCGACGCCGTGCAAACCTCCGCTCACTTTGTAGGAGCTGTTGTCNAATTTCCCCCCAGCGTGGAGTTTTGTCATGATCACTTCAGCTGCNGAGATGCCGAATTCATCNTGCAAATCAACAGGGATGCCACGGCCATGGTCGCGCACCGANAGGGAGTGATCNGGGTGCAGCGTNACTTCCACGATGTCGTTGTAGCCAGCGAGATGTTCGTCGACCGAATTGTCGACGACCTCCCAAATGCAGTGGTGCAGCGCAGAGCCGTCGTGAGGGTCACCAAGGTACATCCCTGGTCGTTTTCGTACCGCTTCAAGTCCTTCGAGAACTTGAATGCTGGCTGCATCGTATTCATCGGTCATGTCGCATCAACTCGAGAGGTAAAAACGGAGTGCTGCGGCCAAGAAATGGGTGCAGAACTGGTGTCGTTCCTCCTACATGATTTACTCCTGTTGAGGGGTATTAAACATACCTACTCCCTCAACAGAAAATCGTCGTATTGCGAACCATTTTTGCATCCCGAACAGGAGCGAACAGGGCGATNTGGAAAGACCCTTTTTCTCTTGCTCCAAACGCAAATCTCTCATTCGTCAATTCGACAACGTGAAGCGTGAGCGTTAAGAACAGGTCGCAGGTGGGCATTTCATGGCTGAACCAAAAGTGTGCGTATCGCTCGAAGGTACCACGGTGAAAGAAATGGCTGATGAAGCTGCTCGAGCAAACTTGGCAGGCGCCGATTTTGTTGAAGTCCGGTTTGACCGCCTCTACCTCAAGCGGCCTGAAGCGCAGCCCGTTGAAGACGAAAACGGAGAAGTCAAGCACGTCATGCCACCTGAAAGCGAATGGCCAGAGCGTTCCATGGACGACATCAATGTTGATGAAGCCATCCAGTCCCTCAAGGAGAGCATTCCGCTGCCGGTGATCTTCACCGTAAGACCGAAAGATGAAGGCGGATTTTATCCCGGTAGCGACGAAGAGCGCCACACGGTTCTCGGCAAAGCCATCGACTCAGGCGTCAACACGGTTGACCTTGAACTCTCGATCGATGGAGACTCTCGCACCTCCCTACTGGACAACGCCTCCGCCTCGAAGGTCAAGGTCATCTCCTCCATTCACGACACGCAGACCACTCCCAGTGCTGAAGAATTGGTCGCTATGGTCAAAGAACACGCCAATGACGAGCAGATGTTCAAGTTCTGTGGGACCGTGAACGACCACCAAGATGCCCTTCAAATCGTTGAAGCAAGCCACGAACTGAAAGACGCTGGTTTGTCCTATGCCCTGATGGCTTTGGGCAACGGCGGCGACTGGGCCCGCCTGCACGCCCCTGTTCTCGGTCAAGCGATGGTTTATGCCACCCTTCGTTCGGAATTCAAACTTTCAACCAAGGGCCTGGTGAACATCCGTGACCTCAAGAACGCTTGGGCACTGATGGAATACTGAATCTACGCCTCTTCTTCCTGCGCATGTGCAGGTGTTGTTGATGCCTGTTCAAGCACGGGAACCGATACCTTGGTTGATGCCTCAGCGCCGTCAATTCCAGCACCCATGTAGCGCTTGTTCAACACCACCGGAACAACCACCGCTGATACGATCACACCGAGAAGGAACAGAGGGACGGTCCAGGGCGGGAACAGAACCGAACGTTCCTCGGTGATCACCGTCACATCGGCCAACACGACTGCATTGCTTGCTTCGGCGTCGTTATCGTTGGTGTTGTCCCATGTGTCGATGATGAGATAGAAATCCTCCCAGGTATCGCCATCGAACATCGATGTGTAGACCTGAGGGCCATCGAGCGACAGCGAAAACGTCGCTTCGGAACGGTCTTGATATTGGTGGACATCGCGATATGTTTGCCAACCAAGAGGGTTGAAACTCCGCCATTCAGGAGGAATGTCGCTGAGTACATCCGAATCACCTCCGGCGAGGTCCATGTCCTGCCACCACCAGCCACCATGCATCATGCGGTAGGCCTCTTCGTAGCGGTCGTATTGCTGAGAGGTGAGCAGGTAAATGTCGGCGTTCACAGGCTCGGTGAGGTTGTTTGCTTCGGTATTTAGGTTCACACAAAACGTGGTTCGATGAGCACTTGAAAGATTGAAGCGGAGGGCTCCTGCGCTGTCATTTCCGATTTGCATCGTCATGTAATGATTCGTTTGAAGTGGCTCGAGCGTGGGCAGTGGCCAAGAGGGATTGTACATCCAAGGATCCTCAGGATGAAGCGAAGGATCGTGATCAAACTCGGTGGAGGAAGCAGGTTCTGGTCCATCGTCCTCCCACTTGCCATCTTCGTTGAACGGCATGAAGCCGAACGAAAACGGAACAAGAGCATGGCGCTGAACCGTAGTGTTCCAAAGGGTGGTGCTGATCTCTCCTTGACATTGCGATGCTGCTTGGGCAGGTTGATGCAGTGGGCCACCGCTTGAAAGCAGCGGAAGGAGAACCACCACCGTGAGGAGTAACGAACGCAACCTCATGTCAGCACCAAGAGGAGGTCTGTCAAGGGGGTTTTAGGTCATTCTCACTCAACGGCGTCGCAAGGGACGGACATAGCCGCTATCATCGCTGCGCCGTTCATCTTTGGACAGGATTTTTGGCGCAGGTGGAGGTTGGTGATGATCCATGCCCAAGAGGCCGCCCTGGGATTCAACGTGTTCAATGTCGGTGTAGGTCTCCGCTGCCTCTTTCGCTTCTTCTTCAAGTTGGCTTGGCTCTCGCATAACCAACCAGCCAAGGACCAAGGCGACCACGATGAGCGCCATGAACGTCGCCAGTTCCGAACCTGCATCAGCAAGCCACGACTTCCATTCCTCTGCACTGAACTCCGATAACGAGGGCGGGCCTTCTGGTTCGGGAACGACCTCGATGTCCGCGGTCATGCTCGCACACTGACCCATGCCGTCGCATACTTCGACCAACACGGTGTAGAAACCGGTTTCTTCCCACGTGTTGATGGTCCGAACCGTGGATCCTGGGACGGGCGTGAGCCAATCATCAGCAGGGTCTCCGTTTTCGTTGAGGTCAACCTCGATGTCAAAGTCCCAACGAACGCTGTACTCGGTCAAAATGCGCTCATCACGCTCGCTGATTGAACCATCTTCGACATCCAAGTCACGATAAATTTCCATTTCCGAGCCTGCTTCCGTGTCGAAGACTTCGGCATCAAAGGAAATCGAAGAGCCTGCAAAAATGCTCTCTGGCACAAAAATCTCGAGAACTTCTGGCGGATGGTCCACCACGACCGTGAAGGTTTCTCGACTCACATCACCGGTGCCAAAGCCATCACGAACGGTGAGCGAAACCGTGTATGTGCCCGGCAGCGTGTAAGCATGCCATGGATTGGCCTCATGAACCAAGGGTGTTGCATCACCAAAATCCCACGTGTATTGAACAAGCCCGTTCCACTCGGGGGAGGCTGTCTCGAAGGGCACATACTTTCCTTCGAACTGTCGGTCGCCGTCTCGAGTCCCTGAAGAATCGAAGTAGAGAAGGCGTTGAGGTGCCGTGACAACCTCGCCCGCTTCGTTGAACGTGTGAGACCAGTCATCGGGAACCGACCCTTCGGGGAAGACCGTTGAGGTGGTGATCAATTCACCACCCAACCATCCATCGAGGATGCGGACTTCGATCAGCGGAAGCGGATTGGCTACGCGAACGGTCATTGTTCGGGGGAAACTTTGTTCGCCCAATTTGTCGGTCACGACCAGCGTTACCGTGTGGATGCCCGGTGTT
Organism: Methanobacteriota archaeon; assembly: GCA_002728035.1. Lineage (GTDB taxonomy): Archaea > Thermoplasmatota > Poseidoniia > Poseidoniales > Poseidoniaceae > Poseidonia. The sequence goes on along the minus strand of PBUZ01000075.1, from coordinate 5,427 downwards.
GTGAACGTGTGGGTTGCCTGAGGACGGTCGCCGAATGTACCGTCCGAGAAGGTCCAATTCCAAATCTCAATATCGCTCGAATCCCCAACCAAGCCGTCGGGATCCATGCTCTCGAGGCCATCAAAGACATAGGCGACATCAACTTCGCCATCTTCTTCTCTAAAGTCAACGTCTCTTGAGCCAGAAGAGGACAATGTGCGAACATCAAAGGTTGCGACGGGGATTTGATTGAGGACGACCACGTTCAGAACGGCGGTCGCTTGACTCCCGTCATCGTCGGTTACGGTGAGGGTGACGGTCTTGTTTCCGGGCGTGTCCCAAGCGACGATAGGATTCTCCTCCGTGCTGGTTATCGAGGAGTAATCATCCCCTCGAACCGGCGTACCCGAGCCCACACGAACCCCGTCGGGGAAACTCCAATCAAAGGTTGACAACACACCGTCATCATCAACGAAAACATCGGGCAACACCAGGGAGGTGTAGGTCATGGTGGTGATGGACTCTGAAAAGATTTGAACGGGTACACGGTTGTTGACGTGAACGAGGATCACCTTGGTACCCGTGTTGATGCCGTCCGAAACGGTGAGCGTGAGATTGAAGGTGGTGTTTTCACCGTCGATGTCACCCCACTCGTGCTGTGCTGAAAACACACCAAGCCCTCCATCGGATGTGCCGTCGCCCCAATCCCATTGGAAGTCCAAGTTATCGATGGGTACATTGTCAACGGTTCGACCCGCTGAAAAGAGGATGCGTTGGCCGGTGAGCAAGGTCATTTCTTGTTCGATGACAATGTTGTTGACCGTGATGATTGGCAACGGTTCGGTATCATCGCTCACGTTGATTGGATGAATTTGTGTATCCGACCAGGTGCCGCCGCGATCTTCCACCCGAAGGGTGGCGTTGTACTCGCCGACAGCGTTGTAGGAGCGCAAGGGGGATTTCAGATTGGAGGATTCGTTGTCACCAAACACCCAAGCATAAGCGGTGGGAGCGTCAAGATACGGTAGACTGTTGTTGTCAAGTGAAAGACCCCAAGCATCAAACCCACTGCCGAGGAACTGAATGTTCTCCCAAGTCTGGACATCTGAAAGGGCCACCGTTCCGTTGGCGACTGGTTTCATGTTGTTCAACACTTGCGGCGATGTTTGAAGGGTATCAACCACATCGCCAAGCATGTCTTTCATGACCATCTCAAAGGCATACTGGTCGTTGAGAGGTGCGGTGAAGTACACTTGACCTGGAACCTCAACGCCTCCGCCGGCTTCTACACGGTCGGTGATGGTGTCAACAAGGGTCCCTGCATTGTCGCGAACATGAATTTCAACATCAAGGTCTTCAAAAAAGGCGTTGGACAACACCCCGTAATTGATTTCCACGGTATCGTCCATACCGTCTCCATCTCGGTCAGCCAACACGGTATTGTTGAGCGAAAGCGTTGCAGGTGAAGTGATGCGTGCTGCCTCAATGTCCACCGTTCCAGTTGGATAGGACGGACCGCACGAGGTGTAATCGCAATCTGCGACCGTACTGGCGTACCATGTGATGACCCAAACTTCGTTGGTGAGGTTACCGAAACCGGGGACCAAACCCGTAGCGACATTGTTGACGAAATTGAGGTCCGTCACACTCCACAATCCGTCGGAGGATGCCTTGGTGACGATCACACCGTCAAACTGGCTCTTATCAGCCGTGAGCCTCAACGTCAATGGAGCAGGAGAGGCACTGCCAGGCGTGAACTGGAAGGAACGGATGCCCCATCCTTCCAGCGTGTTTCCGGTGGAAGACCACGGCCCACTCCAATCGCTGTTGACCTCTGTAGGTTGAGCACGGCAGAACGTTGAACCGCTGCAAATGGGGCTAAGGTCGAGGTTTGGATAGCCGTAGATACCTTGATCGGAATCCAGTGTGGCTGCAATGCTGAAGTTTGCGAACGCTTCGTTCATGGTTCGTCCGAGGAGACCGACCTGGCCACTTTGTGGAGAGAGGAGGAGGTTCTCGACACCGCGCCCTCCTGTTGCGGTGTCCTGAACGAGTTGGCGGACGGCAGGGCCGCCGCCGAGGTGTTCTGCGAGGTACATGGTGAACATGTAACCCGCACCGTAGTCTGCGATGCGTTGGTTCCACCACCGTACGGACTGTTCAGGGGAACCTGTCCAAGCATTGACGTGGCCACGCAAGGTGGAGTCGGCTCCGAAGCAGAGATAAATCGCAACATCGGCGTTGCCTTCGTCGATCCAGAGATTTTCATAGGGGTCGAGGGCGTTGTGCAAGAGGTGCTCCAATTCGTGAGCGAGAATGGATTTGCCCCATGCCAGGGTGATGTCAGCATAGTCAACGAACACGGCCTCCCTCGAAGAGGAGAACGAGGGTGCGAAATAGCCGCCCGTGTTGTAGGCGCCATCAATGTCGTAGATGACGATCTGGACTTGGCAATTGTTGTCGACATCAGGTGGAGCAAGGCCTCGACCGTCTTGGTAATCCTTGCCGTAGTAGGTCGTCATGGTGGGGTAAATGGTGGAATCCCATGTACTGGCGAGGTTGTTGAGAACGGTGGAAGAGAGGGTGCGGCCGCTCTGCACAACGAAAGCGACACTGGTTGTGGTCTTGGCGACATAGGCGGAAATCGAGCCGCCAGAAGTCGGGACGGTCAACGTATCACCAACCGAATGCGGCGTACATGCCCTTGCAACTGAACGGGCCATGGAAGGTTCCACCACCATGTCCTCAACGCCAGGCCGTCCCGCATCAATCCATGCTTGTCGCATGAATTGGGTAGCCGAAACCACGGGCTCATCCTCATGAATAAACAAATACTCACTTCCCGTACTGGGGTCGAAATCATCCAAATCTCCAATGATGATGCCGCCTGCATTGTACGGTTCGGTTTCGGCGGATGAATCGGTGGTATCGGATGCTGAGGCGAGGGCCAAAGGAGCGGTGCTCGCAAAGAGCATGATGAGCATAAAGAAAATCGCTGAACTAGAACGCCGTTCCGACATGTGAATCACCGAGTGGAATCGCTTGACGGATTCCCAAATTAGCGAAACGAAAGGAGGTATTTAAGAGTCCGTGGTGGAGGCATCATCATGCATCGGTCCAAAAGCCGCACCTTGCGGCTCGGAATCGTTCTCACGGTGCTCTTCTTGATGGCCCCTGTGCATGGTGAAACTTCGGGGAACTCGTATGCTTGGGCAGACGATGGCAGCAGCCCCTGCGACATGATCGACGAACTTACCTTCAACGGCACCTTGGCCAATGAATCTGTGCAATGGCAAGTTGACCTTGGACCGAGATTGCCAGGTTCCAATGCTTCGCTCGCGTTCCGAGACAACATCAAGGGTTTGCTTGAACCAGCGGGCTGGGACATTACCGAGGTTGAACACCACCGACACGGCATGAACCTCACCAACCTGCATGCGAGATGGGCTTCAACAGCAAACGACAGTGACGGACAAGTGGTGATCTCGGCGCATTACGATTCAAGAGGTGCAGCGGACCGAGACGAAAACGAAACCAATCGTTCACTCCCTGTCCCTGGTGCGAACGATGCTGCAAGTGGTGCAGCAATCCTCTACGAACTCGCACGTCATATCCCAAGCATGAACCTCACCTATGACGTGGTGTTGTTTTGGAACGATGCAGAAGACCAAGGCGATAACTACACGCTGGGTTCCGAGGTTTGGGCAGAGAACCTCTCAGCATCCGAAATCAACGCCACGCATGCCTTTGTGCTGCTTGACATGGTCGGCGATGCGGACTTGCAACTGCAAAACATCAATCCTGGAAACGATACACTGAAGGCCCGGTTGGTCGATCTCGGATCAGCACTCGGCCTCGTCAACGAGAGCAAAGATTGCAATGGAACACTTGGCCGCGACATCATCCAATACGATGTCGTGGTTCCGGTGCTTGACGATCATGTACATCCCCATGCGTTGGGTATTCCGAGCATCGACATCATGGACCCGGTTTACGGCGAGCCCAAATTTTACTCCTTTGGAAGCTACTGGCATACAATGGAAGATACACCCGACAAAGTCAGTGCTGAGTCCCTTGGCCATGTTGGCCGCTTGGTTGAACTCGGCTTGCGGACCGATGCCTTCATTGACCTTGTAAACCAAACAGAGATGCCCAATGAGATGGATGCAGAGCAACACGTCGAGAAAACGCCAATTTCGCAGCCCGGCGAAGACAGCGTCAACAACGGGAGTCCGGCGATGGCGATCATTGCGGCCGTGTTCATTGCCACCTTCGTGATGAGCATTGCTTTGCTCGAATGGAAGGCAAAACCTTGAAGCATGTGCGCGGTGAGCAATCAAAGAGGTATTATCCGCGCATGATGTCGCAGGTATGGAGGCGAGGGCATGGATGCTGATAGGGAACGCAGGATGGAAGCCCTTCGCGCCCGTGTTCAAGCCAAAAAAGAGGCAGGAATGCTCCAACCTGCCGAAGATGAATTGGTCATCACGTCTGCAGAAGTTGAAGAGCTGGCGCAACAAACAGAGGCGACCAGTGCTGAAGACGATTGGATGGCCATGATCGACAGGGACGCGGACCGTTGGCGAAACCTTGCGGCAACCCTTGTCCTCATCGGGAGCATCCTCGGTCTCATCAGCGGCGCACTCATTCTTCAAGGAAACCCGAGTGAGTTGTTGAACACCTCCTTGTTTGCAGAGCAAGGGACGGTCGACATTTCCGGAACGGCTCTCGAAGATGTTGACGGACACGGTGTGGAAAACGTCTCGGTAGAACTTCTCGATGGTACCTCAAAAGCCGTTCTTCAATCAACCAAGACGGATGGTTTTGGATATTTCTCCATGGAAAATGTAACTCAAGAAACGCACATTATCGTGTTTTCCAAAGAAGGCTACACCACCGTAGAGCGTACATTTGTCCCCGATAATGTTGGCCTTGATCCCGTCACCATGAAGCCAGGGAACGGGACTCGATACGAGAACGACGAACAGGCCATTTCAGGCTGGACCCTCGATAACGCCGTGGGCCTTTCGAGCTTGATCGGCGTGACGACGATATTCACCGCTTTATTTGGTGTTCAAGCCGCAGTCGAAATCCGCCGTGGCAAACACTACCGACGCAGCCAATACTTCGCAGGCATCGCCCTCTTCAGCCGTGGCCTTATCTTGGTTGGGCCTGCGCTGATCCTCTTCGGGATGATCATCAATGTATTTGCTCGTGATGATTTTGAAGACCGCCGTGAGGACTGAGTATGTATTTGATCTCAGTCGAAGGTGGCGACGGCTCTGGAAAGGGAGAGGCCGCTCGTATTCTTGGTGAGTTGCTCAGCGAATTCCCTTTTCCCGATGTCGTGATGCCCCACGAGCCTCGAAGGCACAGCGAACTTGGAAAGTTGGCCTTATCATCGGTAAAACTGGGAAACAAGACACCGCTCGAAGAGGCTGGATTGTT
>PBUZ01000074.1 GCA_002728035.1 Methanobacteriota archaeon | reverse complement strand
ATCCAAGAAAAAATTGACTTGGCTTCAGGCGTTTGAAGCCGCGGCTTTCTTCCGGTTTTGGTTCCACTTCTTGATCCGTGGAAGTTGCCACTTGATGATGCCCAACCAAAACACGATTGGCGTCAACTTTCGTCGATGGCGGCATCGACCACGGCCGCGACGTCCTCGTCATCGTTCGTCCAGAACGCTGCGCCAGCTTTGCCCGCGTCCTGACCGTTTCGGGTGATCAGGAGCACGGCGCCAAGGCCAAGGCCAAGCACGACCACCACCAAGGCGGAAATCGCACCTGCTGCGATACCACCGCTTGAACTCGCTTCTTGGACGTTTTTCGCGTTGGCTGTGTCCATCAACATCACGTTGACCGCGACGTTGGACGATGCACTGTGGCCGCCTGAGTCGTTGGCGGAAAGTCCGCGAACGGAGAGCGTGTGGTTGCCATCCAAGCTCACACCGGGCAGGTGTTCCAACTGGTGAACGATGGTCAAGAGGTCCAAGGTCACGTCTTCTGATCCTGGTTCGAACCCATGCAAAGTAGCCCAGTCGTCTCGCAGGTGGTTGCTGCGCCACTGAACGCTGTCAACATCGCCCTGAATGCTGAAGTCAATGGCGTCGCCTGGCATCAAGTGAATCCGGTTGTCGTCACCCATAGGCGTCTCCAAGGACACGCCGATGCTGTCGTCGAGCTGGTAATCGCGCTGTGCGGCTTCCATGACGGCGGCGAGGGCCTCGACGTGCCCGTGACCGTACACGTTGTTTTGTCGATTCTTCGGAATCCCGTCTTCCAAGCATGGTTCGTTGGCCAGCATGTAGTGGCATTGACGGTATGTTGCCGTCTCTTGCAAAATGTTTCGAACATCAAAGGGCGACAAGTCAGGGTTGGCCTGGAGCATGAGCGCGACGGTTCCGGCAACACCGGGCGTGGCCATGCTTGTGCCGCTAAAGGCCACATAACCGTCGCCTGTGTTGTGCGCAACAGACATCACGTCAGAACCCACGAAGGCCACGTTCGGCTTGACGCGCCCCTCTTCGGTCGGGCCTTGGCTGCTGTATTCTGCGATGGCCGTGTTCTTGTTGAGCGCACCAACCGTGATCACGTCTTCAGCACCTCCGGGCGTTCCGATGGTGGCTGGAGCCGCTGAATTTCCTGCGGCGATGAGCATGCTGATCCCCGCTCGGACCATCTCGTTGGCAAAGCGGTTGACGCTGTCTTCCTCAGACGAGGTCCACTCGATTGGACCCGGTCCACCGAGGCTCATGGAGGCGGCTCGAATGTTGTATTCGTAGCGGTAATCGACCGTCCATTGCATGCCGGCCATGACCACAGCAAAGCTGCCAGAGCCCCCCGCATCGAGGACCTTCACGCCAACCAGGAAGGCGCCAGGCGCCATGCCAGGGTGTTCGAAGGTCGGTGCACCGGTGCCTGCAACGGTACCGGCACAGTGTGAACCGTGACCTTGGTCGTCGTATGGGAAGACTTCGGTGCCGTTGACCTTGTCGGGATTGTTGACCGGGTCATAGAATCCGATGATTTTCGGGTCATCGGTGCTGTTGTCGTCGTCCATGTCGTCAAGGCCGACGTGGAGGCCATCGATGCCGGTATCGATGACCGCCACGGTCACGCCTGAACCGTCGTATCCGGTGGCCTGCTGGGCGAGGTCCACTTCGTGGACCACGGCAGCGTCACCGTTCTGCACCTGCACAATACCGTCCAATTCCAGCATCACGACGCCGGGCAAGGTCGTGGCCTCAAGCACCATGTTGTGAGGCACGCGGCCTGCAACAGCATCGATGAGCGGCAGGTCCCATGCGTGCTCGTATCCGATTTCACGCTCAAGCATCGCCACATCGGCGGGCGTGGGTGTGTGGTCGAAATCGATGATGAGCGGCAAGGTGCCGTCATCATCAAGGAAAAGAGGGTGGTCATGGTAACGCTCGACCATGTCCCCGATGCCGTTGCCGTCTCGGTCAACGGTGGTTTCGACCCACCATCCCTCTTCCTCACCTGTCGAAGGTTCCGCGGGCACGCTCACCGAGGCCATGGCCAACGGCAACACAAACAAAGCCAGCACGGTCAGGACAATCAGGCGCTGAGACACCGCCATCGTGGACATGAACTGACGTGATGCCGGGCCTGTTTCAAGTCATCGCATCTGCGCGCAACACAAAACGGCCAAGGCAACAGGCCATCCAATCGTTCCGCCGTGGAAAAAATCAGTCCGACGCCCAATTCATAGGTGCGGCTGAACAGCCGTGTTCATGGGCGAAGAACGCATGGTTTGGATTGACCTCGAAATGACCGGGCTTGACATCACCCACGACCGCATCATCGAGATCGCCACCCTGGTCACGGACGGTGAATTGAACCTCATCGCAGAGGGGCCCAACCTCGCGGTCCACGTCAGCGACGAAGCCATTGCAGGGATGGACGAATGGAACACCACCCATCACCACCGAAGTGGGCTGGTGGATCGAATCCGTGCTGAAGGCGTCAGCGTCGCTGAAGCACAAGCGCAAACCTTGGGCTTCCTCAAAGAGCATGTTGAGCCCAACACCGCACCGTTGTGTGGAAATTCGGTGTGGAACGACAAGCGGTTTCTGGAGAAGGAAATGCCCGACATCGTTGAATTCCTTCACTACCGAATGATCGACGTGTCAACGGTCAAGGAACTCGCTCGACGATGGTATCCCGACGTTCCACGTTACGAAAAGAAAGGCGCGCACCTCGCGTTGGACGACATCCGTGAATCGGTCGAGGAATTGCGCCACTTCCGTGAACGCGTGTTTCGTTGAAGCTCAAAGGGCGTCACGCCAGGTCGGGGCGCCCGGAGCCAAGCCGGCCTGTGCAGCCATGATCGAGGCGGCGACCGCGATTGCGATTTCTTCAGGCGTCTCGGCTCCGATGTTCAGCCCGATGGGGCAGATCACGGCATCGACCGCCGCTTCGGCAAGCCCTGCCTCCAGGCAACCGTCCCGGAAAGAGGTCCACTTGGCTCGAGATCCGATGCAACCGATGCGCGGTGCACCGTGCTGCCCAGGAACCATCTCCGCCACGCTGAAGCGTTCCAGCAGCCCATGCAAGCGAGCACGGTCCTCGGCATGATCGTGCCCGAGCAGCAAGATGTCCGTGAACCGTGTCAACGAACTTGCGTCCTCTGCCTCGAGGAAGGCCTCAACGCTCGAAACATGGCGTTCCTCCGCTGTGGGGTGCTGTTGTGCATCGGCATAGGCTTCACGGGTGTCTTGGACCGATGTGCGCCAACCGAGTTGGTCCGCCACCTTCGCGAAGGCCACGGCACAATGCCCACCGCCCATCAACAGCACGTGAGGGGTTGGATGGAGCACATCAATGGACACCGTCACACGCCCTCCGCAAAGCGAATCCAGCGCCACGACCTCATAGCCCTTAGCCCCACGGTGCAACCCATAGGTCAGGACCTCTCCCATCGGTCGGCCAGGGGCATGCAAGCGTTCGAGCATGGCCGCCTTGACGCGTTCTTCGAGTCCTGCACCACCGACGGTACCGACCCACGTTGGCCCGTCGCAGAGGGCCAATTTCGCCCCGGCCTTGCCGGGAACCGACCCTGAGGTGGTGACCACGGAAGCGAGCACGACGCGCTGACCCGCATCGCACGTTGCGAGCGCCCAACGCAACACGTCGAGGCCCATGGTCGGCCGTGGTGGCTTCACGTCAAGGGTTTTCTCCACGCATCAGCCAAGCGGCCAGCGCCGGCATGACCGTGAGATCCTCCGGCCGGTCGAGGTTGAGGTGAAGGAAGGGCGCGTCAACCTCCACCTTCTTTCGCTCGTCCAACGCGTCCCGAAGGGGCGCATCAACCGCGAGCAGCGACAAGCGCTCCAAGGCCTTGCCACGCACCAGCAATGGGTGGCCTGCACGCCCATCATGCATCGGCACCACCGCTTCGCCGGGTGTGGCCAAGAGCCGGTCGAGGACCGTACCGTCCCAGCCTGGTCGGTCCACTGGACACACGAGGACCTCGCTCAACGGCGGTGAGAGTTCAGCAAGACCGAGATGAAGGCTTCCGGTGCGTCCGTCGTCCGGTCGATGATTGACGACCACGCGACAGGGCAAGTCGGTCGCATCTGCGACAAGATCAGGGTGAACCACCACCACCGTCTCGATGCCGAGCTTGACCAAACGATGCACGCTCACGCTCAGCACGGTGCCCTCAAGCAAAGGCACCAAAGCCTTCGGTTGACCGAGCCGTCGGCTTGCCCCCCCGGCCATGACCACGGCCTGAACCATGGTGCCACGTCAGGTTCGCAGAACATGGGTCTTGTGCTTCAAAAGAGGTGGCGTGGACATGGCATGGTATGCCTGCGGCCATCGTCACCCAACGCGACTTATGGGCCCCAAACATGGTCAAGTCCATGAAATTGCTTGACACCGTCCTGAAGGAACAAGACCGTGTGACCGTCATGGACCCACGTGGGGGCATTGTTCCCACCTGCCCTCGCCTGATTGTCGTGCTGTTGCTCAAAGGCGACTCAGGCCGTCATTACCGCTTGAGCATCAGGGACATGGACGACACTGGGCTTCAATGCAACTTCACCATCGAGGGAGCGCGCTGGAGAACCGACCTGCTGACGCCGTACAAGACCGGTGCTCCGGTATCGTCGCTCTGCCTCCAGTCCACCCAGCACGAGTTGCCTGCCGGCGACCGCGCGGTCACCTTGGTCCTCTCCCTCCTGCGCGACCGTCAGACGGCCATGCGCATTCCACTGCTGGGGCAATTCATCGCTGCCGATCGTGCCTTGCTCAGGGACATCGGGATGTTCACCGACGAAGGGCCCATGCCGGATTTTGACATGGACGAGGAGTTTGAATTCCCGCCCATGGACCTTGAGCCTGAAGACGCGGACTTCGCTTCTGTTGATGAGCCAGAAGACCCGCATGAATGGACGATGCTTGACGAGTTGTTCCATGCNCCACGAGCGCAAGAACCGANGGANGGAGGTGANACCGCTGAATCNGACGCTCCGCCAACCCGAGAACAAGTCATGCTTCGTGCGGCGGATGAAGCGTCTGAAGTGGGCCTTGAGCACATCGCCGAGGCCTTCCGGGCCTTGGCGTGACGCTCAACCACGGGTGATTTCCCGGCCGATGATCATGCGCTGAACCTGGCTGCTGCCTTCGTAAATCTGCATGACCTTGGCCGCCCGCATCAGCCGTGCAACAGGGTACTCCTCAGAGTAGCCGTAGCCGCCGTACACCTGCACGGCATCCGTGGCGACCTCCATGGCGCTGTCGGAAGCGAAGCGCTTCGCGTGGGCTGCAGATTCTGTGTTTCGTACGCCTGCATCGCTCTCTGAAGCGGAACGCCAGGTCAAGAGACGTGAGGCCTCAATCTTGGTCTTCATGTCAGCCAGCATGAACTGGATGGCTTGGTGCTGGTGAAGCGGTTTTCCGAAACTCTGGCGTTCGCCCGCATAGGTCAGGGCGTGTTCGTACGCTGCACGGGCCAATCCCGTGGCGTGGGCGGCGATGTTGGGCCGAGAAAGATCGAAGGCTTGCATCGCGTTCATCCAGCCACCAGACTCGGATTCGCCGATCAGGTGAGAGGCTGGGACGCGCACGTTGTCGAAGGTGATGGAACGCGTGTCGCTGCAGCGTTGGCCCATGTTGGTCTCCTTCTTGCCGAGGGTCAGGCCTTCGCGATCTGCCTCGACGATGAACCCCGACATGCCGCGGTATCCCGCGTCGGGATCGGTCTTTGCGAGGACGAAGAAGAAATCAGCGTAACCTGCTCCAGTGATCCACATTTTGGAACCGTTGATGACGTACTCATCCCCGTCCCTTCGGGCCGTGGTGGTGATGGCGGCCACGTCTGAGCCCGCTCCGGGCTCGGTCACGGCATAGGAGGCAAGGGCACCCTCTTCCGCAATTTTGCGCAGCCACACCTGCTTCTGGGTTTCTGTGGCGCCTGTGATGATGGGCGCGGTCGCAAGCGCGGTGGCGTAGGCTGCGGTCGCAAAACCGGGATCGCCCCACGCCAACTCTTCGTTGACCAGAACTTCCTCCATGCAGCCCAAACCTGGCCCGCCGTAGGCTTCCGGAATGTGGAGGTTCAGCAAACCCATCTCGTGAGCGGCCCGAATGGTGTCGAGCGGGTACTCCTCGTTGGCATCCCAATGCTCCGCATGCGGACGGATTTCATCCACGGCAAACTCGTGGGCCAAATCACGCAGCATCTCCTGCATTTCGTCGAGTTGGAAGTCGACCATGCCACGGGGACAAGGCGGCCAGCCTTAATGCTCGTCAATGCTCAGGTGGGGAGGATAAGTCCATTCCGTTGCAGAGCGAGCAGCACAAGGAAGACCAGATACAGCGAAATGAGCATGGCACCTTCCCGACGACGGAAACGGTAGTTGGTGCGCATGAAGAGCAAGGCAACGCCGATGGAGACGATGGTGGCGGGGATGATCAGTCCAGAGGTGATGGTCCATCCCGTCGCGGAGACCTCCAATGGATGCACCAAGGCTGCGAGCCCAATGGACAGCGTCGGGTCGGTGATGTTGGAACCGACCAAGGTGCCGATGGCCACACCCTCGCTTTTCCTGACCGAAAGCAACGCGATGGTCAATTCGGGAAGGGACGTCCCAATGCCCGAAATGGTGGTGCCAATCACGGCTTCTGAAACGTTGAGCTTCTGGGCCACCTGCACCGCCAATTCCACCAAGTGATGGGCGGCGAACAACGCGAAAGAAAGCCCGAGGACGACCATCACAATCGAGGCTCCTGTGCTCCACAACGACATCGATTCGCCCGCCTGAGGTTCAAGGCCTTGCTCGCGGGCATCTTCCTGGATTTCCTTCCGGTGACGCACCAACCAAACCACATACCACACGTAAGCCAAGACGAGGAAACCGCCCTCAACCCTGTTCAGCGTGGTGCCCGTCCAAATCAACACCCCGAGCAGGATGTTTGCGCTCAGCATCAACATCCCGTCACGCCGGAGCCAAGTTGGACCGACACGGATCGGTCGGGTGAGGGCAACAATACCCAAGATGAGCGTGATTTGGACCAACACAGACCCGAAAATGGACCCCACGGCAAGGTCAGCGACGTCGCCGCTTGACGTCGGAATGTCGTACGCGGCGGAGGCCGTGACGAGGATTTCTGGCAGCGAGGTCCCGATGGACACCACCGTCAGCCCAATGACCACTTCTGCGACCCCTGCTCGCTTGGCCAAACTTCGAGCCCCGGCGATGAAAAAGTCAGCCGAGGACACCAAAAGACCGATGGCGAGAAGCAAAAGAAGCCCGATGGTCGAAAGCGCGTTCTTGTCCAGAATGCCTTCGAGAACGGAAAGTCCAACGAACAACGAGGCCGTGATGAGGAAGGCGTTGTAGGACAGCAATTTTGGCAGCCCTTGCACCTGCCCGGGCTCCGCCATGTATCTTCGGGAGACACACCACTTCATCATCCTTCAGGAGAGGCTCAGCCTAATCCTGCGAGACGGTGCGCAACACGGCTTCGACGTGCGCCACGTCCGGGATGGTGTGGTTCTCAAGCGGAGGCGAAAAGGGGACGGGGGTGTCCAAAGCCCCGATGACCACAGGCGCGGCTTCGAGGGCATAGAAGGCCGATTCCATGATGCGGCTCTGAATGGTGTGGCCCAAACCACCAGACCATTGGGCTTCATGAAGCACCACCAGACGTCCGGTTCGAAGCACGGAATCCACGCAAGGTTGCGCGTCAAAAGGCATCAAGGTTCCCACGTCGATGACCTCAACCTCAACGCCTTCTTGCGCCAAGGTGGAAGCGGCCTGCAAGGCGAGGTGAACCAT
>PBUZ01000073.1 GCA_002728035.1 Methanobacteriota archaeon | reverse complement strand
GCAATCAAAAAGCGAAGAATTTCAGGCGGCACCAATCGTAATGCTTCAATCGGGCCAACGGTGTTTCCTGTGGAAGAGGACATGGCGCCCTGGCCGCGGAGACTGATCCACTCATAGGTGAGTGGGACAGGGGGTTCGTGGCCAAAAAAGCGTGCGATTTCCTTCCCTGTATCGTACGAGCCACCTGCTGCGCCGTGGTCCTTTCCGAACGGTTCACACGTGATGTTGTTGAAGCCCCATTTGGCCGGCCAATCAAGGCGCCATGGGAGTTTTCCTTCGCCTTTGGTGATATCGGATGAACCTGCGTCACCGTTGCTGTCAACCCAATGGACGAATGGATATTCGTAACCTGTCACCGTCAATCCGTCGAGTGAGCCGTTGGTGTGAATTGGTTGCCAAGGAAACCAGTCCTCTGGGAGTTCACGGCTTGAAACGCGTTCGATGATCTCGCGAATCACCTCAGGTTGGTCGCATGCCATTTTTGCAGCAGGGGCAAATTTCCCAGTTTGGTAAGCCTCGAGATTCGGCAGGAGGCGAGGCACAACACCAATTTCCTTGAGCGCCTCAAGAAACGGCGCAAGAAAATGGTCGCCATAGCTCCATCCTTCTCGTTCAAAGCGTTCCCAGTCGGGTTTTCCATCGTTGTCGGGAGCAGGAATTGAACCCAATTGGTGGCCAATGAAGGATGCATATTCTTCATCGAGAAACGGGTACACTTTCCGCAACGGGTCAGCGTTGTCCACGACAAAGACCAATTCTGCCTCAAGACCTGCCTTTTTTGCGGCTCGAACGATCATGTCTCCCGTCAGGATTTCTCGGAGATGGCCGATGTGAAACTCTCCGCTCGGCGTGATGCCTGTGGCGACGATGTGATGTGACCCACGTTCAGCGAGACGCTGCGCCATCACGTCACTCCAGTGCATGTTCCCACCTCAAACAGCGACTGCTCGTATCAGGCCCCTGAGGGGAACATCCTCGATTTCGTTCCGCGTTGTTTTGTTCACGAGCACGATGGCGAGGACGACCTCGCCGCCCGCTTCACGAATGGAATGGATGGTCTTGGACATCGTCACGCCCGAGGACAACACATCGTCGATGATCACCACTCGTTTGCCAGCGACTTGGCCGTATTTGTTCGAGAGTGAACCGCTTCCAGAACCCTCATCGGTGGTTCGAAACACCGTCATGTCCGATTCAAGGACCCTCGCAACTTCATAGGCGAAGGTGATTCCATTGATTGAAATGCCCACAACGGTATCGATTGAGTCGTAGCCGATCTCCTCGTCAGCGACATCTGCCATAATGGAGCCTACGGCAGCCAAACGGTGAGGGCGGACGCCAAGTGTTCTCCAACCGATGCGGACATCCGTGGGTCGGTCATCGTCTCCAGTATCGCTCAAGAGCCAGGTGATGGTGTCCTGCGACAGCGACAATTCATCGGCGATTTGTTGTGTGTTCAAGCCTTCTTTGCGAAGGTTGGAAGCCAGAACCTTCAGTTCTTCAATGCTCAAGACCATGGTGCTCATCTTGTGCCTATGGATGCATGCACATCAATGCTTTCCTGCCGCCCCGTGCTCGGGCGAAAGTCTTGAAGGGATGGAGGGACGGCCAAGGTTCATGGCGGACTTCGATTACGAGTCGTTGCTTGACCGAGCACGGGAGAACATTCCTGAGGAGATTTCTTCCCGTTCACGATGGCGATTACCAGCACCACAAATCATGATCGAAGGTTCAAACACCATTTTTCGAAACTTCAACGAAGTGGTCTCCATGATGGACAGAGACGACAACCATGTCTACCAGTACATTCTCAATGAATTGGGTACGTCTGGTTCAAGGGATGGGCCACGTGCACGTTTCAAGGGACGGATTCCCCCAAAGCGAATCAAAGGGACCATCGCCAATTATGTCAACACCTACATCAAATGCAGTCAGTGCTCTGCCCCTGATACGCATTTCATCAAGGAAGATCGTACGACCTTGCTGAAGTGCCAAGCATGCGGTGCAACTCGCCCAGTCAAACTGTGATCAGTCCATCTTGAGCGTGCAAGAAGGGTCAATGGTTCCACTGGCCAGGTGCTCAAGAACGGCTTCGAGCGTGCGCTCGTCGGTCAGCGAATACCATGTACCCTCGGGATACACGACGCATGTAGGTCCATACTCACAATAGTCAAGGCACCCTGATTTTTGGACTCGAACACCTTCGATGTTTCGTTCGCGGACTGCATGCTTCAACGAACGCATCAATTCCATGCTGCCCTTGGGCGTACACGAGGGCCTTGCTGCCCCCTCCGGGCGCTCGTGGCCGCAAACAAATGCGTGACGCTGAAAACCAGGCTGTTTTCTGCCCTTTGGGTCCTTTGTCATGCATCCACCTCAAGTTGGTTGATGGCTGTTGCGAGGTCGATGTCCAACTGGGTGATGCACTGTCGATCGTGCGTATAGGATTCAATGATCGCATACCCCCAACCAAAATGAAACTCCGCATGGTGTTGCTGAACCTCGCACAATTCGCTTACAGCATCGACGAAGGCCTTTGCTTGAAGGAAATCAGGAAAGGCCCACTCTCGCATGAGGCGCCCTTCAACTTCGCTCCACCCGTTTGGGAGCAACATGCCTTCAACCCCAAAGGTGTGAGTCGTCGTTGCCCTTGGTCTCTTTCTCCACCTTTTCGTGGAGTTTTGAGCGTCGTTTCATGTCCTCGCGTTCGAAAGCGAGCAGTTCCTTATCATCGATGTATGCCGGCCGAGTGTGGGCGACGAGCACCATTTTGACGATGACATCACGTGCGATGAACTGCGATTCCCCTTCTTCGGTGAGGATTTCAAGGCTGTTCTTTCCACTCGAGAGCAAGCGTCCCCGAACAAAAGCATCCTTGGGGTCGGCGAACGCCTGAACATTCAGGTGAACCTCAACGAAGTCGTCGCGACGAAGACCTTCTCGTCGTTCAAGGAGGTCACCAGAGTGAACGGGCACAAGTCCCTCAAGTTCTGGCGAACCCATGTCTTCCCACATTGATTTGGCCCAATTTGGTAGGTCCACGCTTTGCTTCTTCTTCGCCATGTTTCACCTGAGACGACGAGCGTACTTGAACCTCGCCTTCGGGGTTGCACCCCGCTTCCAAACGGATGACTTCTTGAAGTGGGGGCACCGCCCACAAAACGGCTGATGCACGATGAAGGTCTCCTGGCGCACCCTTGGAACGGTCTTGTTGGAGGATGAAATCCTCGACAAAGCCTTCTCCCGTGCCAAGAAAGCAGCCGACCGAGTCGATGACCCCGACCGAATTTTTCGAGTACGGAAGCAAATGACCCGCATGGTGCAAACCGCTTCGGACATCATCGCCACGGAATTCTTGGAACTGGTCGCTGCTTGGCCTTCGCTTGACCAATCTCCGCTTTTTGATGTGGCCATGATCGACGCATGTGTTGGTTGTGATGAATATCGCAAGAACCTTGCAACCTTGCAATGGGCTGCGGGTCAAGTGCAACGAATCGCCTCGCAGAATGCAAAGAAAATCATCCGCACCGGTCGTACGGATTTGATGCATGAAGCAAGGCGTGAGGCATACGGTCGAATCTCGTCCATCATGAGGCAGGTTGGCCCCTCGTTGACGTGGTTGAGCGAAGCAAGGGAGATTTTGAAGCGCTTGCCAAAAATCGACCCTATCCTGCCGTGCATCGTCGTATGCGGTGCACCAAATGTCGGAAAATCCGCATTTATCTCCGCCTTGAGTACAGGAAAGATGGAGGTGAACCACTACCCCTTCACCACGAAACAAATCCACGTCGGCCATTTCACGCATCGCCGCCTGCAGTACCAAATGGTGGATACGCCAGGGTTGCTGGACCGCCCGATGGAGGAGCGAAACCACATTGAGATGCAAGCCATCGCTGCGCTGGAGCATATCGGTTCACTGGTGCTGTTCCTCGTCGACGAGTCCGAATCATGTGGCACGCCTTACGAGGAGCAAATGCACCTGCTTGAAGAGGTCAAGAATTTGCTCCCTGATACCGAATTGATGATCGTGACTTCCAAAGCCGACCTTCTCGACCCACCACCTGCGATGTGGGAGAAGGTCTTGAACGCCGAAACGGAATGGCGGGAGGAGGGCGCCCAAGGTGAGCCAGAACTCCCGTTGTTGTTTGACCCCAAAGGGCGAGTGTGTCTTTCTGCTACCGAAAACGTGGGCTTGGATGCCATGCGACTTGAAATCGTCCGGAAAGTAAAGGCTGCTCGGCCCAACAATCCAATGGAGTTGCCGGAAGGCTGGTACCGTCAAGACCAGTGATCACATCGTTTCAAGCGGGACGATGCCAAGACCTTCCATGCCGTTCTTGAGCACGTTTCGTGCCAGCTCCGAGAGGGCGAAGTAAAGTTGGTTCACGCTTCCGTTTTCGATGATGTGACAATCTCGGTAGAAACTGTTGTAGGCGTTGGCTAAGTGAAGCAAGTATTCTGCGAAAAGATGCGGGCGATGTTCTCGAACCACTTTTTCCAGTCGGTCGTTGTGGACAGCAAGTGTGCGCAGAAGGGCCACCATGCCCTCGGGGATGTCGCCGATGGACGAGGTGTCCACGCTACCATTGAGGAGAGATGAATCCACTTCCTGGACGTTCTTTCGGATTGAACAGGCCCTTGTATGGCTGTACATGATGAACGGTGCAGAACCGGATTCGAAGTTAAGGGCGTCCTGCCAACGGAAGGTGAATCCTTTCTCTGGGCTGACGTTGATGATGTTGAAGCGTACGGCGGACCTGCCAACGGCCTCAGCAATGTTGGCGATGGTTTCTTGGTCGTATTCTGGGCGCAATTCAGTGACGACTGCTGCTGCTTGTGCTTTGGCTTCCTCGAGTAAATCGTCCATGAACACGACGTTGCCGCGTCGCGTCGACATTTTTCCTTCTGGGAGCTTGATGAAGGAATAGAACATCACTTCCGGGCGCTTGTGCCCCAATTCTTCAAGGGTCAAGCCAACTTGTTGCGCTTGCAGTTTGTGGTCTTCTCCAAGGACATTGATCAACTCGTTGGATTGTTGCCATTTCCAGATGTGGTAGGCGATGTCGCGTGTTGCGTAGAGCGATGAGCCATCGCCTCTGCGATAGAAGAACTCCGTTTTCCCTTTCAGCCCACGGGCGCCGAGGTCGAGGTATTGTGCACCATTGTCGGCTGACCCGTTGATCTCGAGGTTTCCTAACGATTCCATGAGTCGGCCGACATCACCGTTGGTAACGAACAGCGATTCTTTGGTGAACCGATCAAAGTGAATGCCAAGCCGGCCGAGTGTTTCCAACATGCCATCAAGAACGGGTTGGTAGGCTTCTTCGAAGGCGGTAAGGACCGATGTGTCCCCATGCTCACTTGCATGAACCAATTTCGTGATCGCTGCTTCGATGTTCGCCGCATCCTCGCTGTTCTTTCTCAGGAGTTGAGCGGCTTGGTACCAGCGTACCCGCTCGTGGTCTGCTTTCCCTGCCCACAATGGATTCACAGGTTCACGGCCAGCAAGGAGGCGCTCCACTTCATCGCCCGAAAGGTGTTCAAGAGCCCAGGCCAATACGGCGACTTGCTTCCCCATATCATCGACATAATACTCTGCGGTGACGTCGTTGCCCCACAGACGGTGCAGACGGACGAGTGTGTCTCCAAGAATGGCGTTTCGGGCTCTGCCGACATGGAACGGTCCGTTTGGATTCGCTGAGGTGTGTTCGATCAACACACTTCGTTTGGCAGACCCCGCACCGTCTTCCAAGGCGCCTCCCAACAATTGCTCTGCAAGCCAGGATGGTTCTGCAAGGATGTTGAGGTAGCCGTTGACAGCAGTGACCTCGCCGATGCTGGGATGGTTGGGCACGGCCTCTTTGATGTTCTCCGCAATCGCCGCAGGCGCTATCCCAAGCGTTTTCGCAAAGGGAAAACAGGGGAGTGAGAGGTCACCCTGGTCCGGTTCACGTGCAGGCTGGAGCATTTTTTCGGCAAGGCTTGGGTCAAGCCCGAGCCCCTCCATGGCCGATTCAATGAGAGGGAGCAGTTGGGTCTTGAGCAAGTGCATCTTTTCACCTCACATCATGGGGTAACGAAGGATGGCCGCCAAGCCCCCAAAGCCCAACATCAACTGTGAACCTTCCTCGGTATCCACCGATATATAGACAACTTCTGAGTTGCTTTCCTGAGCCATTTTGGACAAGGAGTCGATGATGGAATGGCTTGACAATTCTTTGATGGCTTCCCCTCCAGCATCGCAGGCTGGACAATTCGGGATTTCGTCTTGGTTGCTCAAACGCACTTCCCAAGATTCATCGTCGCCATGGCCACATTTTTTGCAGGCCAACGTCACCATGTTTCCACGGAGGCCTTCCGAAATAAGCAATGTATCGACAGCTCCCTGCGCCAACGCTTGGTTGATCATCGCATTCCCGTAGGTCGCTTTTGGATGCGTTCGGATCAATTCCTCAAGGAAGCGGTTCATGATTTGCCGCTCAGCATCCAATTCAATTTGGTCCATCAACTGACCCGCATTCTCGACGAGTTCTCGAACACCGGATTCATTTGAGTAGCCTACGTCGAAGGTCGTTTTCGCGATTTTCTTTGCAATCTCGTGATGAAAGTATTCGTTTTTCACGACATAATCTTTGGTGGCACCAGGTCCACCGATGACGACCGCTTGGATGTTCTCAAGATTCGGGAGCCAATAGGAACAGGCATGCTCGGTGGCTCGCTTGAAGAAGTTGTGAGCAGCCTCCTCGATCAGTCGCTCAAAACGTTGCGCAGATTGACCACCTTGGCGGTGCTTCCCCATGATGTTGGACACCAGATGCTCTTGAACATGGATGCGTTTTCCAGTCGCAATTCCGTAGGCCGCCTCGGAACGGTCGATCACAAACAGTGCGTAGGATTTTTTGTCGATGAGCATCTCTTCGAGTTGCGTCAGTTCGAACCTTGAGTCGCATCGATAGCGAAAGGAGATGAGCGGTTGGGGCGGGTCATCAACGACGATGTTCACCATCCGGCTCTTGTTGTTTCCAATGATGATGGAGCCAACGAAAATGGCCAAGCCGTGCTCGCCTGGCGTCTTGAAGCGAGAAAGCGTGGAAATAGCGGACTCAATGGCTCCTTGTACATTCTTCCGGGTACCTTTCGACTTGATGTTGGCCGCTTGACCGTGTTCGTTTTGCAGCATTGAACGAGCATCCGAAATTTGACGGTCGGGTGGAATGATGAGGGTCACCAATTCTGTACCGAAGCCTTTCATCTCACGCAAATCTTCCAAGGCCAGTTTAAGGCGGAGACGGCGCGCGGATTGCTTCGCATCGTCAGCCATGCTGGTCCCCGATTTCTCGGGTCGTGGCGGGGCACTTCAAACCTCCCTCCCTTCTGCGAGGAAATGGCCCTCTGTCCCATGGTGCAGGGATAGGATGAAAACATGCCCGCGCTGCAACCCAATCATGAGCACCGTCCATGTGGTCGCCCTCGGGGGGAGCCTCTTGCGTCCTGAGGAGGCCGAGGCACGCTCATTGTGGATGGGCCGTCTGCGACAATTGATGGTTCATCTCGAAGGGAACGGCCGCCGTGTTGGCCTTGTCGTCGGAGGAGGCCTTCCTGCCCGTGAGGGCATCGAACTCGCATCATCAAGTGTGACGGATACGCATCGTTTGGATCAAATCGGCATCGCTGCCACACGATTGAACGCCACCATCCTGCAGCAACTTCTGTTGGAGATTGGATGCGATGTGGCCTCCACCATCCCTCATACGATTGATGAGGCTCGTGCTTTGCTCGAAGCACATCACATCGTCGTGATGGGCGGGACGGTGCCAGGGCACACGACCGATACGGTGGCGGTGAAACTCGCGGCTGCGGTTCATGCCCGTCATTGCATCATTGCAACCAACGTCGCTCATGTCTACTCAAAAGACCCCCGGCATCACGACGATGCAGAAGCAATTCACGAAATGACGCTTGAGGAATTGGGCGCTATCACCGGAGTAGGAACACCGCTTGAACCAGGGGCATCCGCCGTTGTGGACCCCGTGGCGGTTGGCGTTGCGATTGAGGCGGGTTTGGATTTGGCCGTTCTCGATGGGCGGGACATCGCACGGTTGGATGACGCACTTGAAGGCAACTTGTTTGAGGGTACCATCATCAAAGCATGAGGTGAACACATGGTTGATGCAAGAAAAGTGAAAGACATGGTTGCGAAAAAATCGAATCAATTCATGAATCAAATGTCAGGGAAAGTCCCTGCTCATAAGCACTGTCGGATTTGTCACGAACCCATTCCCGTGGCATCGGAGCCACGTCTGTGCAAAAAAGTGGAATGCACTGAAAAACACGAGAAGAACGAAAAGAACCTCAAAACGGTGCGTATCGCTATGTTTGTGTTCTTCGGTATCTTCGCAATCCCCTATCTCCTCGCCTTGGCTGCGAGGGTTATGGGTTAGGCTCAGTCAAGTCCGAATTCTCGAACCAGCAACAATCGCAAGAAGCGTTGGGCACTTTGGAGCACCAAGCCCGTCGCCATCAAGGCGAGACCCAAGAGTCCGATCCACACGGCGGAAATGCCCGAACCGATGATGCTGTCGATTTGGAGGGTGAAGTCCTGTGCAGTTCGCATACCCATGGCGGCACCGGCTGCAAGCAGGCCAAATCCTGGAATACCAAGAACCAACAGCGGTTTCTTTTGTGAGAGCGAGAGGAGGGCCCAGGTCATCACGGTGAACCCATGGGAGACTGCGGTGAAGCTGGAGCCCTTGGGGACATCGTAGCGGATGACGGTGGGTACTTCGAGGACACGGAGTTGCTTTTCGTGTGCATCTTCCAGCATTTCGAGGGACAGTTCCATGCCCTCTGAGTCAAATCGTAGCCGTTGAAGGGCTGTACGAGAGAAGGCTCGGAATCCCGACTGCGTGTCTTTGATGCCCAAATCGCTGGAAAGGTTGGATGCTGCAGTGATGACTTTGATGCCCAAGCGTCGGTATGCTGGCATATCGGTTCCTCCACCACCTTCAACAAACCGTGAGCCGATGGTGAAATCTGCTTCGCCATTCAAGATGGGCTCAAGCATGGCGGGGATGTCATTGGTCTCGTGTTGTCCGTCAGAATCGAGAAGAACCAAGGCGTCAGCATCGACTTCAGATGCATGGAGGAAGAGCGTTTTCAGTGCACCACCGTAGCCACGGTTCACTCGGTGACGAATGACGGTGGCTCCACATGCTTCGGCGATGCGTGCACTTGCATCCGAGGAGCCGTCATCGATGCAAATCACTTCATCGACATGGCGAAGAGCACGAATGACAACCGAGCCGATGGTCTCTTCTTCGTTGTACATGGGCATGCCAGCAACGATGTACGGCGCCGCAGCCGCCGTTGCCTCATCTCCTTGTGGCACGGTTTCCCGTCGGTGACCATCTATATATGCGTGTTTAAGGGTGAATGCGTGAATTTTTGGTTTAGGCCTCACCAACAACCTTGGTCATTGATGAGGCGGTGTACTTCTCGAGGAGAAGGGCCTCTACGGCTGATGCGTGCATCAATCGTGGAGTTGGGTCACGGTTGTTACGGCACGTTCACCAGCGAGCACTTTGGTCAGCGCCCCCATGGAGATCACGAGCGGGACATACGCTTGTCCATCGCTGGTCATGTACGTGCTGCAGTCAGCGAAAGCAGCCGTGTTGATGGAGAGTTTGAGTGCACCACCTGCATTGCTTCGTCGGACATAACCCACGAGGATGTTGTTGTCTTGGACTTCTGGCTCGTCGTTCGTCTTTGATTTCGTCATTGTTTCACCTCCCCCAAGGCCGGTTCCTCAGGAACAGTGTGGATTGCGTTAATCGTTATCAATCCCTTGGCGCAGTTCTCGGCACAGAACCATTTGCCTTATACGGACGCTTTTGCTGGTTCATCCATGCGAGCCTTGGTGACAGGGGGTGCCGGATTCATTGGCTCTCATTTGATTGACCGTTTGATTGGACGGGGCGATGAAGTCGTGGTGTTGGATAATTTTTCCAGCGGTCATGCTACTTTTCTCTCCCATCATGAACCAAGCGGTCTGCTCACGGTCGTCAAGGGCGATATCTGCAATCCAGAGGATGTTGCTGCAGCGATGTCGCTCAACATTGACTGTGTCTTTCATCTCGCAGCCAACCCGGATATTCGATTGGGAACTCGAATCACGAACACGGACTTGAATCAAGGAACGGTGGCCACCTACAACATTCTGGAGGCGATGCGGATCGCTGGTGTCAAGCAGATCGCTTTCGCATCAAGTTCTGTTGTTTACGGGGAAGATGCCCCGCTGCCTACCCCCGAGAATCACGGCCCTTGCATGCCAATTTCGCTCTACGGTGCCAGCAAGCAAGCAGGTGAGGGCTTGATCAGCAGTTGGGTCGGCACCTTTGGCCTCCAAGCCTGGATTTTCCGTTTTGCAAACATCATCGGTGCAAGAGGAACCCACGGCGTCATCTTTGATTTCATTCACAAACTCAAGAACGACCCAACGAGGTTGGAAGTTCTCGGAAACGGCCTTCAGGAGAAATCCTACATGGAAGTTGGTGACTGCGTTGATGCCATATTGCACGTGATGGCGTCGACCAACGAACCGTTGAACCTTTACAATTTGGGAAGTCATGACACGGCTTCCGTTCGCCGAATCGCCGAAATCGTGGTTGAAGTCACGGGCTGTCACGATGCCAAGATCGAATACACGGGTGGAGACCGTGGATGGGCTGGCGACATACCGCGAGCTCGCCTTGCGATTGAAAAAATGTTAGAAAGTGGATTTGATGTCAGCATGAACAGCGAGGAGGCCATACGCCATACCGCCAGCGTTTTGCTTGAAGAGATTGGACTGGAGGAAACAACATGAAACACAACATAGAAGCCGATGTTCGCACAGATACCGCCATCAAAATTGCCGCCCTGTTCTTTGTATCCATCATGTTCCTCGCCTTTACCACCGATCCCATCGCCTCGGGCACGAAAGTGGGTGAGCGCGCTCCACCTCTCGAGGGCATGGCCTACAACGGCAGTGGATGGACCTCGTTTGACATGAGTGACTACATCACGAACAATTGGACTTCAGAAGACGCTTCGGCAGAATGGCTCTTGATCGAATTCATGGATACAGATTGCCCGTTTTGTGTGAACTCGGCAGAGGAAATGGGGCAGAATGCAAATTATTTCATGAAAGTTGGCCCTCAAAGCGAAAACTCGTGGCGAGGCCCGGTTGTCAATTTCATTGCAAGTGCAACGGAACTGGACATCCAAGGGCACGAATCCAGCCGAGATGAGATCAAGGCGTTCCGAGATCGTACGTCTGGCGAAGAATGTGCAGGGACATCGTGCGGTGACCAAGGGCGAATGGGTCCAGCTCACAACTTCATCTACATCGATGACCTTGACCAAGACAACATGCAGTCGTGGAAGGTTCCGGGAACGCCTGCTTACTTTTTGATTCAGCCCGACGGCATCGTGGCTTGGACTTCTGCGGATTCCCAACAAGAGAAGGTTGCTGATGGCATCTTCAGAATCATGAATGAACAGGGGTTGGTGTGATGGATCAAAATCTCGTTCTCATCGGCTATGCTGTTCCCCTTCTGCTTGGTCTCGTGCTGATCTCACCAATGAGTCAATCTCTGGTGTCTTCGTTGGTCGAACGCCAACCGAGACTTGCCCATGAGCGACGCCGTCACATGCTTGGCCTCAACCTCGTCGCGCTGACAGGTTTTGTCGTGTCCGTCCATACGCTGTGGATCACCAACAAAATCAGCGAGGGAGGGAACGTTTGTTCAAGTGCAACGGTTTTTTCCTGTGACGATGTGTTGGGCAATGCTGCCTACAACACCGACCCATTCTTCGGAATTTCATGGGGATTGATTGGGATGTTTGCATTCGGTGCCCTGCTCTTCATCACCAACAGCGTCTCGAAGGAACCCGATGCTCTGTGGGCGGAATCCTACCTCAAGTATGGAAAATACATGACAGGAGGCGGCATGCTGGTCATCGCCTTGCTCGTGTCGTACGAAGTACAGATGGGCAAGATTTGTCAATTTTGTACCATGGCCCACATTGCCAACGTGGTTTGTCTTGCCGGATTTTGGAAAGCAGGAAAAATGCACGATGAGGGTCGTTGGAACGACGAACTCACTGAGAACTCACCGTTTTGGAAGAACAAGCAAGAGGATTGATTTGTGTGAACAAAGAGTCCATCTTTTGGCTGGTCGTAACCCTTTCTGCTTTGGGCGCTTTGGGTTTTCTCTTGGGTGAGAGCGATGGTGAACCCCTTTACAACACCGCAGACGAACGGCATCCGATTGCCGATCTGTGCATCGGTGGCCACGGTTCAGGCATTGTCGACCATTACCACCCCATCGTTAAAATCTCGGTACTCGGCGAAAACATCGAGATTCCCGACGATGTCGGTTTGAACGACCTGGGTTGCACCATGCGTTCCCTTCACACCCACTCAAANGACGGGAAAATACACGCTGAGTTCGCTGATGAAGGCGTAGAAGCGCCNCTCGAGGCCTTCTTTGACATCTGGGGTAAACACATGGATNCAACNGGCTTTGATGAACACCGAGTCGATGAGAACCATGAATTCTTGATGTTCCTCAACAACTACACGCGTGACAGTGACGGCAACGCAGTGGTCGACCCGAGCACGAGGGAACGGGTGTATGACTTCGAAACGCTTCTTCTCGAGGACTACCAGTACATCGAGCTCGTTTATCGCGCCATCGATTGATCAGGGCGTGAACGTGCCGTTGAACATGGCGACGTTTGGTTCAACTTCGATCTCTTCCATACGCATGACGGTGACTTCGATTTCTTGGGCTTCCCTGTAGGTGCTTCGGAGTTCGTGCATCAAGTTCTTTTGGACCTCTTCCATCGATTCTCCCGCAAGTACCGAGAGATGGTGGGTTGTTTCATCTCCCACTTTAGCGTAATATTCCACCACCCATTCCTTACGAGGTGGTGTTGCCTCTTCCCATGCGATGTCCTCCCATGTCTTTGTCATGGTAATACATTGGCATGACGGTATATCAAACCTTGCACTTCCCGTGAGGAGATTTACCGGAAACAGGTAAATTATTCCACTTTCCGTCATCAGAAGGTAAGTTAATCAAAAATTATTGCTTTTTTCTTACAATTGAGGCCAGTGCGAGTGCTCCACATCCGAGGAGCAGCAAGGTTGCGCTGATGGATTGTTCTTCAGAAAGTATACTGCGATCACGAAACGCCAATTCTACCGCACCATGGGTTTGCACACGGTCGCCGATGTCGATGGTCTCTGGTGCTGGCTCATGAATCAAGACGACACTCCACGAATTCATGTCTGCGAACTCAATACTGAAATCCGTATCACAGCCATTGGTAACGTTGGCATCCAGTCCAATGCTTGTGGTGATCGTTTGGTGCTCCACCGAACATTCTGCGAGACCGACCACCACGCGGTCTCTGTGCTCGCCACCGGGGTTCAAGGCGCCGCTCGGCATGGATTTTTGGTGCTGCATCACGAGAAAGGTCAGTTGTGTCCCGGTCGTTTCCAGCAACGTAGCCTGTGCGATACTGGCTCGGTAGCCAGTTACCGTCTTGACAACTTCAAATTCAAGCGTACTCGTTTGCTGACGAGCGAGTTCAGTATCGAGGATATCGCCTTGAACCTCACTCCAAGCATCGTATCCCTTGCGCTGCTCACCACCTTCAACGACAAAGGTCGGCGTGGATCCTTCTAAGCCGGGATTGCTCAAGCGTAAGCGGTCGATACGGTGTTGGCTCGCTGGTGGTTGGAACGCATCATCACCATCCGTCGGGTGCAGGGCAAGCAAGGCGATTCGAGAGCCGTGGCCATCGGCCACCTGAGCCAATTCAGGGTCAATCTCCGCACATGTTGGGCACCACGTGGCGGTGATTTCTTCCACCAACAATGTCCTACCGCCCAAGCCGCTTGAAACAGGCTCGTCGAAGGTGGTGTTGAGATCAACCACCGCCGCGTGGCCCGAAGTCGCCATCAACAGGATGGCCATGATGGCCAAACCCGCGATGTTGCGGCGCCGGTGTACAGCGTGTCGGAGCATGGCCCTCACACACCGACGAGACGAAGGTTGGCCTTGATTGCTTGCTTTGGCCTTGCTGTGAAGAAAGGATTGATGAGGGCGAGGAGGGCAGGCGACGATGAGGACAGCGAGCATGGCGGACCACTGGATTGAGAATCACAAGCGTGATTCGTGGCGACGTCAAGCCAAAGCCAGTGGCTATCGCGCACGTTCCGCTTTCAAACTCAAACAAATTCAGGAACGGTTCCAACTCGTTCGGGAGGGCGATTGTGTTCTCGATGTTGGTTGTCATCCAGGAGGATGGGCGCAGGTGGCTGTGGAACTTGTTGGTGATGCAGGGACGGTTATTGGGGTCGACCTCCAAGCCTGTGCACCCGTCGAGGGAGCAGTTTTGCTCACAGGAGACATCACCGAAGCCATAACGCAAGAACGTATTTTGTCGGAACTTGACGGTGAATTGTTGAACGTCGTCATCTCCGATATTTCACCGCACATCACTGGAAAGTGGGACATGGATCAATCCGTGGCCATGACCTTGGTTGCCGATGTGTTTGATTTCGCACTCCCCTTGTTGCGTAAGGGTGGTGGATTGACAACCAAATTGTTCCAAGGCATCGGTGTAGAAGAACTGATACAAGCTGTTCGACCGCATTTCTCGAGTGTTCGTCGATTTTCCCCCGATGCTTCTCGGAATTCGTCCTCTGAAGTGTACCTTGTCTGCAAGCACCACACGCCATGGAAGGCGCCGAAGACGAGCGTCCGCACACGCTATGAGGAATCGCTCAACAAAATCCTCGGTGGCGATGAAATCGAAGACGACCCGGAACCCGTCGCCTCAACGTTTCAAGTACGTCGGCGAAAGAAACCCATCGGTGAGTTTGAAGAACATTGACCCAATGTTCGTCGTTCATGAAACGGCATCATCGGCTCGAATGGCCCACCCCTGCAAATCGAATTGAACATCTTCGTCCAAACGCACCCGTCCGGCAACTCGAGATGGTGGTGCTCAGAATCTACCCAAAGCGGATGATCGTATCACCCACCTACACAGGACATGTCGCTGCAGCATGCGGTCGCGATGAAACGGGTCTGGTTGGTTTGGTGCTGTGGGCTGACCAAATCCGAGAAGTGAATGTGGGCGATGTGATTCGCCTTGAATCGGGCTGGTGCCGTTCACGTGACGGCGCGCTGGTCGTCAGTACGGGAAAGCACGGAAAATTG
Source organism: Methanobacteriota archaeon (assembly GCA_002728035.1). GTDB lineage: Archaea > Thermoplasmatota > Poseidoniia > Poseidoniales > Poseidoniaceae > Poseidonia. The sequence goes on along the minus strand of PBUZ01000073.1, from coordinate 842 downwards.
GCCATCGTCCAGCGTTTTGGCGATGCCACATCGGGCTGATGCTCACGCAACCATAAAGAGGGGGAGGTCATGGGCAGAATCACTGCGAGGCATCCACATGAGTGAACGAGCAAGTACCTGCACATCATCCGGCATCCCATTGGCAGAAGAAGGTTCGACCACCTTCCCCTGCCCAGGATGTTTCCAACCGATTGGCCGCAGCCCTCGTGTGCGCAATCAAGGTGTGCTGTACAAGTGCCCACACTGTGGCTTCGTGGGTCCCTGAGGTGAGAACATGGGCATGGTAGTAATGACGTACAAGGTGAACCCCGATTCAGATCTTGAAGATGTTGATACCGACGCAATCGCTGAGACCATCGGCACGTTGCGCGATGAAAACTACGACATCCAAGCCATCGAGACCAAGCCCCTTGCGTTTGGCCTCAAGTTCGTGCAAGTGCATGTCAAGATGAACGATGGCGAAGGTCTCGCTGACGCCTTTGAAGCCAAGATGGCTGAAATCCACGGTGTTGGTGAAATCGAAGTCCTCTCCATGGGCTTGATTTGAGCCAAGCGTTGAAGCCCAATGCATTGCTGTTGCTGAATGAGCGTAGCGTGAACGGTACCCACACGACCGTATACGAGTCAGAGGGGCCCCCTTTGATTTTCACCTGATTAAGTTAATTACGGATTGAATCAACCTTGATTTGTGGCTACCCTCAAATCGTGGACTGATGCCCTTAGTGGGACGATGAGTCAATCGTACAAACCAATTGTAGCGTTATCAATATTTGAGTTGGCTGATAGGGAAATTAGCAAAGCGGATTTTGTAGATAGGGTTTCCGAATTTTTCTGGCAATTAG
>PBUZ01000072.1 GCA_002728035.1 Methanobacteriota archaeon | reverse complement strand
TGTATGTTTGGTGTGCGATTGTTCCTACCGTCCAATATCCTCCGCCAACAAACAGTTTGCTATCATCTCTTACAGCAATCGCATTAATCCATGTGCCACATCCTCCGGTTTGTTGAGTAAATCTATGATGTCCAGCGGTTGTGAACGCAGCGACAAAGCCCATTTGCGAATGTTGGTTACTACACGTCGTTGATACACTGTTCCAAACTTCGTTTCCGGATTTGTCGACGCTGGAAAAGGCGAGTGATTTACTGTAACGCCCTCCGATGTAGATGCTGTTGTGTCCGTCGAATGCGATGTCTCGCATACCTGCCCTCATGTCCAAGCCTTTACCGAGACTCACCCATTCCCACGCTCCTGAAGAAGAGATTTTTGCAACAAAGGGTGCAACGGTTGCATTGGAGGTGTAATTCAGTTCATCACCAAAATGAATGGTGTGTTGGACAAGGGCTTGATTCGGGTCAACATCTCTCGTTTCCACTTGTCCGACCACGAAGATCAGCACGTTTCCGCTGCTGTCTTCATCGACGATGATGCCCTTTCCATAGTCGTCCCCATTCCCGCCCGCATTGGCAAACCATACGAGGCTTCCACTAGGGTTGAATTTTGCGACATAGAGGTTTTTCCCGAATTGCGAACGGTCACCAATGAACACGCTGGAATCCTTGACGTCGGGTCGCCCTTCAGTTGTGCCCACGACGTAGGAATTTCCTTGGGAGTCGGTATCCATGTCGTCGGATTCAATGTTCATGCGGTTGGAAAGAACCGATGACCAATCCCAACTGGCTTGAATGGTTTGGGCGTTCGACTTCATCTGAGGTTCTGCATCAGGTAGGCTGTGAAGGTGGGTTGAAGTTGTCATCCCGACCATCAACACAACCAGCAACATTGCCGTGAGTGCTTTTTGCATGACCCTTGATGCACCATGAGGTAAATGAACAACGCGATGCATTCAGTCCGGCAGGCATTTCAGAATGGTTGTAAACAAGGGTCATGCAAAGACCTTGAGTTGTTGAGCTATTGGNAANACAATTGNCCATAATNACATGCCGAANGAGGACGGGTCAATGTCCATGTCNCCTTCTTTCATCATCTTCCGCATCTGNTTGTTCAATTTGCGGTTACCGCCCATGCCCTTCATCATCTTGCGAGAGCGGTTCCATTGCCCGATGAGTTCACGCACGTCCTTTTCACGAACCCCCGAGCCTCGGGCAATCCGTCGAATTCGGTCGGCTTTGATCTTGGCTGGTTCGTTCTTTTCCCATGCCGTCATGGAGTCCATGATGGTGCGGTAACGGTCGAGGTTGGCCTGCATGGCCTCTTTTTGGTTCTTCGACATGGCGCCCATGCCGCCCAGCATGCTTCCGGGGAGGAACGACATCAATTTGTCAATGGTGCCAACCTTGGACATCATCTCCATTTGTTTGTACATGTCGTTGAGGGTGAAGCGTCCGCTCATCAGCCGCTGTGTTAAGCGCATGGCCTCTTCTTGGTCCATGTCTTCGGGTGCCAAATCGATGAGGCCCTGAATGTCGCCCATGCCGAGNAAGCGNGANATGAAGCGGTCGGATTCGAATTTCTCCAAATCCTGAATGCGTTCGCCCACACCGATGTGAACGATGGGCGCTCCGGTGGCAGCAACTGCAGAAAGTGCACCACCACCACGGGCCGTACCGTCGAGTTTGGTGATGACNATCCCCGTCACGCCTGCGAGTGAATGGAANGAGGCGGCCACAGGTCCAGCAGCCTGACCGACTTGTGCATCGATGACCAACCATCGGTCGGTTGCTCTGGTCAAGCCTGCGATGTTCTCGAGTTCCTCAACGAGTTCCTCGTCGAGTTGGTGGCGTCCAGCGGTGTCAACAATGACCAAATCTGCGGATGCGCAGGCTTGTAAGCCATTTCTTACAATGGAGACTGCATCTTTGTTTTCGGGCTCGCCATAGACTTGGACGGTGGTGTCTTCTAGGAGTTGAGAGAGTTGAGCATAGGCGCCGGGTCGGTGAACGTCTGCTTCGATCACGGCCACTCGCAAACCGTGTTTCTTGCGGTACCATTCCGCCAATTTTGCGGTTGTGGTTGTCTTTCCTTGACCGTAGAGACCGACCAACAGGAGGGTGGCGCCGCGAGGCTGAAAATCCGTGGGAGGACCGAGAATGCGAACCAATTCGGTGTAGAGGATGTTCATGGCGTGGGTCTGAACCGTGAGGCCTGGGCGTGGGTCCTCCTCACGCATCCGGCTTTCCAAGCGGTCAACGATTTCCTTTGTTTGTCGGATGTTAAAATCGGCTTCCTGCAGTGCACGACGCAAACTGCGCGTCATCTCTCGAAGTTCCTCTTCGTCGAGTTTACGTTTGTTCTTGAGCAGACCCAGCGAGCGGAAGATNCCTCTCGACAAGCCTTCAAGAGCCATGTGAGGGCGTCATGGTAGCCCCATTTCAACCCATGCCCTCACGAAGATGCCGAGCGAGGTACCAGCAAGGAGAGGACGTCTCCCTCGAGCGATGCCTTGACTTGACTCGCTTTGACAGGTGTTTGTGTTGGGATAGCTTGCTCCCGCCCGTTCACACCGACATAGAGGATGCCTTCCTCGCTTCGCAACGAGAGGTCGCTGCGCTCAAGGCCAGGAAAGTGCAAGAGAATACGTTCATGTTGGTCATCCATCTCGGTCACCATCCCTCTGTGAATTGCATGCTGAAGCACGTTTCCAACCTCATGTGGCCCAATGGTGTCATCGATGATTGTGGCTTCACCGTACAGAAGGTGTCCAATCTCTCGCAGAGCGTCAACCCCTACGATTTCGGTATCCGCCAATTCCATTTGGCCGACATTCACGCCTTGGAGGGATGCTTCAAGTTCAGCAATTCGCCCAAGTTCTTGTTCACGACGTTTTTGGAGGAACGGGTGGTCAAATTCTGGCGTGATTCGGTTCACCAAGCAACCACCGATGGGTAGGTTGTAATCAAGGAGCGATTCGTAAGCACGCAACGTTTCGTTGACACCCATGCGCTCAGGGATGGTCACGAGGGTGAACGAAGAGGTTGCAGGGTCGCTGAGAACTCGTCGAACATGCAACACGCGTCGGCGAAACCGTTCGAGTTCTTCCTTCATGGCTTCGCTTTCCTTACGTCCAAAGAGCATGGAGCGAAGTCCTCCCGAGACCCGCATCAGGCGAATCAAGCGACCCGACCAAGCTTCAATGAGTTCAGGTAGCGAGAGGAAGCGAAGGGTGTGGCCCGTGGGTGCAGTGTCGAAGACAACGACGTCCCATGTCGGATTTTCCATGTGCCGAAGCAATTCATCAAAGGCGAGGGCTTCATCCAAGCCAGGCAGGATCATGTCGGCGGTTTTGATGTCGGATTTGACATCCTCAAGTTCGTCTTTCGCCGAGGGGTCCAACATCATGCCGAGGCCGCCGAGCCCACCAAAGCCTCCGCTGCCCATGTTGTTCATCGCCTCGCCCACTTTGGGAAGCAGGTTGGAGAGTTTTGCTTCAGGGTCCATCTCCAAGCCATAAAGGCCAGGGACACCCGCAACCTCGACCGGCTCCGGGCCGAGAGCGACATCCAAGGAATCGGAGGTGGAATGGGCGGGGTCACTCGAGACGAGAAGCACCTTCAACCCAGCATCTGCCAGCCAAACAGCCGTCGCGCAAGAAGTGGTGGTCTTCCCTACACCTCCCTTGCCGCCAAACAAAAGGAGTCGTGCCATGATACGGCGAAACGGTGGAGGTGTTTGAATCACACCCCTATGGCATTTCCAGCCAACGGTTTCATGAAGGGATGCATGCAGGGGTGGGTATGGTTTCAGAACTCGTGTTGTTTCAACTCTCGAGTTTCTGTGCGCTTGTCGGCATGACCCTTGGCTGGCGAGGTGTGATGACGAAATACGCGGGATTTTACGACCTTCCTACCGCTTGGAACCAAGTGTTCTGGGGTATTGTCCTCGGCGGTGTTTATGCCGTGATGGCCGACGGTATGTTGTTTCGCCCGTACTACACCACCGTGTTGTCCGAAGACAGCGTTTACACCGGCCTGAACATCTTCTCCCTCATGGCCGTCGTGTTGTTTGCTTCCGTTTTTTCCCATCTCCTCCTACGCAGAAAACGTGTCCGCAAGGGCGGTTCACAACCAACCAGTGGGTGGGCCCTTGGACTTGCCATCGGCGGTATGGTCGCGATGGTCATGATGTTTCGAATGTTTGAATTCGAGGGAACCTACACACCCATCGGTTTGCTCAATGTGGCCCTCATCTCCATCATGACGCCTCGCGCTGAAGCCCTCATCACCGCACGCCACGGTCATATGATGCTGCAGGATCGTCGATGGGGTGCAGTTCTTCGCTCTGCGTTCTGGAGAGCATCCCTCTTGGTAGCGGTATATTTTGTGGTGTTCCAGCCCATCGGTTGGGTGTTTATTCTTCCGTTCATCGTGTTGGCGAATCCTTCGGCGGAAACTTGGATTTGGGAATCCGTGCCCAAAGAAGGCCGTCGTCGTTTGCGCCGTCTATGGGCTGAACAGGAGCGTGAACGACGTGCAGAATCGGCCGTTTCCCCCCAGATATTGGAAACTGGCACATTTGAAGAAGAGTGAGCAGTTAATTACTCAATGCCCTGAGAATGATTTGAAGCATTTTTCTTGCTTTCTTGGTTCTTGAACCAAATGCGGGGTATTTTGGAGCAAGCGTTATACGACGCCAGCCGAGCCAACCATCATGGGTGCATGCCCTTATTGCCGAAGTGCTACGCTGCCGGGCGATACGATTTGCTATTCCTGTGGGCGCGTGCTACCCAAGGGTGATCGTTCGAGTTATCGCCTCGAGCAACAATTTATGCAAAAAGGCAAGAAGGAATCGACCTACAAAATGGCGAAAAAACCCTCAAAGCGGGGTGTTGTACAAACGCATACAGGTCGCCAACGAAACATCATGAAGCGGCGAAAGAACCGTTTTCGAAGCCTCGCTATGCTTGGCCTCGTGGCCTTCGTGATGCTTTCACCGCAAGCACAAGAAGCCGTGTTTGGTGAATTTGGAGGCGTCGATGAATTTCTTCAATCCCAACTCGCACCTTATCACGTGTATCCCAACGAAGCCAGTTTCACCCTCTCGAAAAATTCTGATGTGACCATGAGTGGGACAGGTACCGGTGCGGTGACCGAGAATATTTTGATTCCGCCTGCATTCCGTTCATCGCTTTCAGGGGCAACCCAACTCGCGTATACGGACGGTACTGAACCAGCGCCTGCTGTTACGATTCAAGAAACCTTGAAACTGACGATCGTCGTTGCAGGTGCCGAAATCAATGTGCCTGTGGATGGTTTGCCCGACCGCAATCACGATGACAGAATCACCACCGCTGCTGGTCATGAAGTGTGGTGGCCTGCCGTTGGTTCCGATGAAAACGAATGCCCCGTGGCGAAATGCGTCAAAGTTCGAGTGAACATGAACGGTGGTGACCAAGTCCGATATTCCTTTGTGATACAGGTGAAATCAACCTCCTATTCATGGTGGGATGATGGACGAGTACCTGATTGGGTGGTTGGAAAAGAACTCGGCATCAACATGGAGAACTCTGGAACGTTTGCAGATTTGGCAACCCGTGGTAACGGCGTTCGTGCCTCGGACTTTGGAGGTGGGAAATGGTATGACCGTGGTTCAAACGGTGGCTGGGCCATCAACGGGGAAGACGCTCTCGTCCTTTCAACTGCAGATGCCATCGCCATGACGTTGCCCGAAGGAAAGACCGAGAACGCATACGGCTTCGCCCGTGCAACCTTTGACTACCTGCACTCGGCGGTCACTTACGACCGGCTCGCACCGGTCACCGCTCGCTCAGGACCTGAATGTCTGGCTGCACAAACGGGGGATTGCGACGAACAAACGAACGCCTTCTTTAGCATCCTGCGCACCCGTGGTGTGCCCGGATGGTATGCATTTGGCATTCTTGGCGACCCGTTTTTCTCAAATGAGGGTTGGGAAGCCCACGCTTGGGGATACATTCAACTTCCAATGAGCAAGGCTTGGTGCGAGGAACACAACATCGTGTTGCAAACGTGCTTTGTTGATGCCCAGGTTGACGTCGTGAACAACAAATGGTTGCTCTCAACACCAACCGCTTACCTCGACTGGGTGGAAGAAGCCGATGCCTCAGGTCAAGCCGTCTACGAGTACTATCATCCTGTGAAAAGCATCACCTACGGTGGTGGTGGTTCGATTGACCGTATTCGTAGCTTTGAGACAATCGGCGAAGCGGAACTCTCTGGCGGCTCATTCAAGGTCAAGAAATACGCCGAAGCGTTGGGTTGAGGTGAACACATGCGTTTGATCATCGGTGGTGCAGGACGGGTTGGAATTGCCTTGGCGAAAGCCTTGGCGAGTGAAAAATACGATTTGGTCATCGTTGACCATGATTCAAGGGCGGTTGCAAACGCACAGTCCTTGGATTGCCTTGTCGTTCACGGAAACATCACTTCCAGAGAAACCTTGCTTGAGGCAGGCATCCAAAATGCCGCTGTGTTTGTGGCCGCTACACCCTCCGACGAATCGAACCTCATTGCCTGTTCTATAGCAGAACACGCCAACAGCAACAAGGACGGTAAAGACGGCCTTACGAGTATTTGTCGTCTTCGGGATACGAGTTTTGTTGGCGAGTACAAAGAGGGCTACCTTCAGGAATGGGCCAATGTCGACCACATCGTGAATCCACTTCACGGTGCCATTCGTCGGTTGAATGCAGGCCTGCGCTCAACGGACATTGAAGAGGTGATCAGTTTTGAGCACAATGCGTTCGTGCTTGAATTTGACATCGGTGAATCGGCGAGGAACATTGTTGGGCGCCCCCTCCGTGACGTCAAGGAGGATTTCGTTCACGGCCTTCCAAACATCGTCGGTGTGAAGCGGGATGGGATGAAGAGTTTCATTCCAAACGATGATTCTGTCCTTGAGCCGGGTGACAGGATTGCGGTTGCCGTCGTTGATGTGGACCAGTTCAATCCCGCCCTCATCACGTTTGGTCACGAAGTCTCCTACTTCCCAGAGGAGCCGAGAGTGGTCATTGTCGGCGCTTCATCGATCGGTACGAAAATGGCCCAAGACTGGTTGGACCATGGCGCAACGGTCACCGTTTTGGAGCGTGAACTTCACTTGGCAAATCAATTGGCTGGTTCCAAAATTGGTGGACACCCCAAGATGGAAGTTATCCATGGTGACCATCTTGATCGCTCCATCCTTGAAGAGATATCCATCGACCAATACGATGTGGCGCTCAGTGCACTTGACGGTGACCATGCAAACATCGCAGCCGTCCTCATGATGTCGGATTTGGGCGTGCCGCACACGGGGTTGATGTTGTACGATGCTGATTTGGTAAAAGTCACCCAACGAATGGGTATTTCCTTTGCAGTTGACCGACACCGGGTCGCCGTCAACAACATGTTGACGTACATTCACCAAAGCCTGTCAGGGCATTACGCTCTGCTGGCGGAAATTCCGAACGTTGTTGGCATCACCCTCCAGGTGACCGAGCGTGCAAAATTTGCCGGTAAGACACTTGCAGAGGCACAATTGCCTGATTGGATGGCACCTGCATTCATCAAACGAATGAGCCTTGACGGTTCTTGGGAATCACTCCGTCCAGATGCAGAACAGCTTCTCCTTGAAAACGACCGCATGGTGGTCTTCTGTCTCAAGGACCGTGTGGCAGATGCACAGAAGAAATTCAAGGTGTGATCATGCGCTTCGATGTGCTCCATTTGATTCTTGGCTGGACCTTGCTGGCCTTGATCGTGCCGTTGACCGTTTGTGGCATCATCACCGCCATCTTGGACAATTGGCAATTGGCGGTTCAGGCGTTTTTGCCAGCGATTCTCATCAGCGGCGTTGTCGGTTCGTGCATGCTGGGATTGTTCACCCGAACAGACTCTGCATCACGATTGCGTGACCTCGAGGCCTTCGTCGGCGTTGGCCTTGTTTGGCCCATCACGGTGTTTATCGGTTCACTCCCCTATTGGTTCGGTGGCGTCTTCGTTGGACCGTTTACCGTTGACGCCGAGGCGATTGATATCATGCGTGGTTTCGTGAACGCTTGGTTTGAATCCATGTCTGGATTCACCACTTCCGGAGCCACGGTCATCTCCCACAATATGAGTCCAAATTGCATCCCCGGAACCACGGCGGATTGCATCAATGCACAACCTCGAGGCTTGCTCCTTTGGCGCTCATTGACGCAATGGTTGGGCGGTATGGGGGTCGTGATGCTGGGCATGTTGGTCCTCTCGCGAATCATCGGCGGGGGGATGGCGCTTGCGCGTGCAGAACTCACAGGGCCCTCCCTCTCTCGCTTGCGACCCAAATTGCGTCAAACTGCCATGGCGCTTTGGGGACTCTACCTCTTGTTGACCTTCGTTGAAATGTTGGCGTTGAAGTTCATTGGTGGCATGACCGTGTTTGATGCGGTGAACCACGCCTTCACCACGATGCCCAGCGGTGGATTCTCAACGAGGGATGCGAGTATTGCCTACTACGATTCTTCAGTGATTGAATTGATCATTATCGTCTTTATGTTTTTGGCCGGTGTGAATTTCACGTTGATGTGGTTGTTTGGGACGGGAGATTTCGGGGCTGCATGGAAAGACGAAGAGTTTCGAACCTACGTCTATTACCTCGCAGGTGCCGTAACCGTGATTTGCATTTCATTGGTCCTGGTCGGCATGTCTGCAGGGCAAGCATTCCTTGACACCCTTTTCCATGTCCTTTCCATCGGCACATCCACGGGTTATGCTTCTGCAGATTATGGTCAATGGCCCGGTGTGGCACGAATTGTCTTGTTGTTGCTGATGATCGTTGGTGCATGTGCGGGCTCGACGAGCGGTGGTCTCAAATTGATGCGGATTCGCATCGGTGTCAAAGTTGCCTTCCGTGAACTCGCCCGTATTTCTCAACCACGAAAAATTCACATCATTCGTATGAACAAAGAAGTCGTTGAGCAAAAGCAAGTCAGTCTCGTCGTCGGGATGTTGTTCATCTGGGTGTTGTTGTTTGGTTTCTCATGCATCATGCTGGCCATGATGATGCCTGGCGAGTCGTTTGAAACGATTTTCTCTGTTGCAGCGTCTGGACTTGGAAACACGGGTCCTGCGTTGGGTGCATACGGCCCAACTGCGACATGGGCGAGCATGAATTCGGGCTCGTTGCTGTTTTCCTCGCTATTGATGTGGTTTGGTCGTCTTGAATTGTTGACGGCCATCATCGTGCTTCACCCCTCAAGTTGGCGCAAAGAAGAGAAAGCCGATGGTGAGCGTCAAGGCTTGGCGATGGTGAAGCGTATCCTCGACCGTGATGAAAGCGAGCCTCAAAACAAGGTCATTTGACCGGGTGGCGGCGTATCATCGCCTTCGTCCTGACCTTTATCTTCCGCCGCAGGCGGCTCAACGTTTGTTGGAATTGGTGGATGGGTAACCATGTTTGTGGCTTCAACAACTTCAGCGGTGGATGCCTGATGCGCCTCTGAGGCCTGTTCGTAGGCTTTGACCAGATCTTTGAACGAGCGCCGAGTTGATGCAAGACCCGTCAGAGATGCGTGTTCCTCGGGCGTGAGGTCGAGTTTGAGCGAGATGTCGAAAAAGGAGGGGTCGCCGAGGGGCGTACTGTCTTGGGTAAGTGCAAAAAGAGGGAGGAGGAATTCCTCGCGCGTGGTTGCCTTGCTGGTGCCGCTTAACTCAGCCAATTTACTCACGATGCTCGCACGGCCGATGGGGGCACTGCGTCGCAGGTAATTCGGGTACGAGGGGAAGATTTTCCCTTCGAGACGAACCTTGTTCGCCGTCGATGCTGCGAGTGCTGTGAGGTGTTGCGTCCAGTACGTTGAACGGTGTGCTGTGTTGAGGTATCGCCCCATCATGGTTCGGTCCGCTTGCACCAGCGTGGTTGAGCCTCGCCGAATACTCGCTCGATCCGTGAACAGCTTTGCATTGTTCCAATGCACCCAATTCAAAAATTCGGAAGCATCCTTGTCGATGGTCCGAATCAGTTCAGTCGCCTCCATACTGTTACGCTCTCTATAGAGCCTGTCGAGCCCTGGAAAGATCTCAACGGAGACGTCACGATGGCTGGCTTTGGCATGCTGATGCACCATCTCGGCCGTCAATTCCTTTCCGTTCAGGTCACCTGTCATCACTTGGAGGTCTCGCACAAGTGCGCGCAAGTCACCATGATTGGTTGAAGCGAGCGCCGTGATGGCGTCCTCGGAAAACGCGACCTCTTCTTCCCTCAACACCCTACGAGCAATTCTCCGCAACGCTTCGTCGTTGACTCGGTCGAAATTGATCTTGATGAGGTGCTTTCCAAATCGGTCACGCGTGGACCGCCATGAAGAATTCTTGCCCCACAACCCCATTTCGTTGTTGCAGGCAAGAACCACGGGTTGTTTTGTTTGATCCAACAGCCGCAAGAGTTCCGCTTTCCCTCCAGAGTCACCTGAGAGGGTTGCTCCAGGGAAATTGTCCTCCCCTGCCATCGCTTTTTCGATACGCCCTTGGCTGACTTCTCGTAGACCTCCCGAGAGGTGGTCGACCTCATCGAGCAGGATCAGGGTTCGAGAGGGGGGTGCGGTGGGGTCATGGAAGAGGGAACGATGCGTTGCGCCACTCGTCGCTGCTTTTCGGATGGCTGCTGCATTTCGTGCATCGCTTGCATTCAGTTCAATGACGTTCCAGCCCATATCCTCTGCAACGGCTCGTGCAACGGTCGTCTTTCCGACACCAGGCGGTCCAATGAGCAAAATCGCTTTCTTTTTCGGTGTACCTTGTTGCCACTCGTCGAGCCAAGCACGGATCTTCCGGCGTTGGACTTCGTTTCCTTCCAACATTTGCTCGGTACGGGGTCGGTGGCGCTCGGTCCAATCGCTCACCTGACCCATGCCCATGATGTTCTCGGGAGGGTTCTTCAACCTTCACCACGGCTCCACTTCAACAACACCGTTGAAGCTGTCTTTGCATCTAGAGGAGTTGATCCATGTGAACACGAGTCTGGTCGGTCGTGTCTCGGTCACGCACGGTGACCGTGCCGTCTTCAAGCGTTTGATGGTCGACGGTAATGCATGTTGGAACGCCGATTTCATCAGCTCGAGCATACCGTCGTCCAATGGAGCCGCTGGCATCGTACATCGAGACAAGGCCACTCGTTTGACAGAGCCTTTGATGAATGGTCCATGCCAAGTCTCCCATCCCGTCTTTTTCGAACAAGGGGAGCACAGCGTAATCGACCGGTGCAACCGTTTCTTTGAGGCGCATCAAGGTGTAATCCTCGCCGTTTTTCTTCGTCTCGGTGTACGCATGGTCGAGCACATGCCAGATGATGCGGTCGATACCAAACGCTGGTTCCAGCACATGCGGTGTGTACCATTCGCCAGATTCTGAAATCGTTTTCTGATTGGCCTTGACATGTTCTTCTCCGACTTCGACCGAATCACCGTTGGCGAGGGTGACGGTTGTGGGAAAGGTCGTGGCCTTCGGGAGCGCTTCAACGGCGTCTTTCACCAGTCCTGCCTGTGCCTTGAACGCTGGCCCTGCTGTGGCTCCGTTGATGGTCCATGCATCGATGGTTGTGACCCGGGGCTCGGCAAACTCACGCCGAGCACGCAGCGTCTTCCCCGTCGCCTCCTCATGCTGTAGTAGGTCATAGCAACCCCGATGGGCGATGCCAACGCACTCGATCCAACCATAACTCCCTTCAATTTCTGCATCCCAGCAATCTTCGGCGTAATGGGCCATTTCGTTTTCCTCGTGTTGCCTGAACCTCAGACGTTGTGGGTCGATACCGACGGCGACGAGGAAATCGTAGGTGATGCCCAAGAATCGGGCTAAGGTGGCATGGTGGATGATGCCGTTTTGAAAGGCTTCAGGGAGCGTGATGATGGTCGGTTCTTTCTCCCTTTCAAGCAATTGGATGGGCGTGTTTGCCCAAGGCGAGAGGTCTTCATGTTGTTCCGATTCGGGGTCCATGAAGTACTCCAATTCCGCCATGTTGAACTCACGAAGCCGAATCATACCCTGCCGCGGGGCAATCTCGTTGCGGTAGCCTTTTCCAACCTGCATGCCACCGAAAGGAAGGCGTTCACGGAAGTGGCGAAACAACGCGTTGAAGGAGGTGAACATGCCCTGTGCGGTCTCGGGTCGTAGGAAGCCAGGTCGGCCCGATTCGCCAGCGCCGATCATGGTGTTGAACATCAAATTTTGAGCAGAGACTTCGCTCCAAGTTTGAGCACCGCAGGCAGGGCAGGGGGGGAGCGTCTCGAACAAGAGTGCTTGGAGCTCCTCCATCTTGAGGGCGTCTGGATTTGGATGATGCGCTTCGAGCAGCGTATCTGCTCTGCTCGCTTCCTCGCAATTCAGGCATTGCGTCATAAAGTCGGAAAATTCTCCGACGTGGCCGCTGGCTTCGAGGACGGCATAGGGCGTGACGGTGGGACAGGAGATTTCCACGACGTTGCCAAGCTTGAGCCAATGATCTCTCCAGAATTGATTGATCTTGGAGTGCATTCGACCGCCGACAGGGCCAAAGTCGTAGAGTCCTTTCGCCCCTCCATGTATCTCAAATGCAGGGAGGATGAATCCACGACGCTTGAGCATTCCACTCAAACGGTCAAGGCGTCCATCGTCCGTCACGGTCTCACCCTCATCAACGGGGCGGATGCACCTGCCTAAGAACTTCACCGCATCTTCGCTCTCAGCATCACGTTTCTTGAGACACAGCATTATAGGCGAGCCCCACGACAGGAAAGCATGGGTCAGTCCATGGTCGCCATCGTGCAAGAGGATTGCACGGGATGTGACCTGTGCATTCTTCACTGTCCCTTTGAGGCTCTTTTGCCGCTTGAGGAAAACCCAGAAGGTCGGTCTCATGCCAAGCGTCCTGTTGTCGTGGTGGAGAACCGATGTGTCGGCTGCTTATCGTGCATCGGTTCTTGTCCTACCGATGCACTGCATGAAGTTTCCATGCCACCCATTGCCCTTGATTCACCGTTGTTGAACAAAACGGTTGCACCGAGAACAACACCTGTTCTTCGTTGGAAAAAACGGGCAACTCGTTGGCCTTGATGTTTTTCCATATCTACGAAATACTTTTTAATCCCATGGCCGCGCTCCAAAGCCATAGGGCGTGACCAAAAAAATGGCAGAAATTGTCTACTTGGATTCTCCACTCGAATCCGATGACCTGTATGAGCGGCTTTGTCCGCCCGTACGTAAGTGGTTTCGTGACAAATTTCCAGATTTCACACCACCGCAAAAACTCGCCATACCCGCCATTATGGACCAGCAACATCTGCTGCTCTGTTCACCCACGGGTTCTGGAAAAACGCTCACGGCTTTTTTGACCATCATTGACCAACTCGTGCGTCATGCCCTTGAGGGGAAGCTGAAGAAAAAGGTCTACGCAGTTTACATCTCTCCCATCAAAGCACTCGCCAACGACATTCAACGCAACCTCATCGGTCCGCTCAATGAGATCACAGAACGGTACCTTCCCGACCGTGCTCAAGAGATTCGGGTGGGTCTTCGCACCGGTGACACCTCGCAGTCTGACCGCCAAAAAATGCTGAGAAATCCTCCACACATTCTCATCACCACGCCAGAAAGCTTGGCCATTGCCATCACCTCTCCTCGATTCCAACCCATCGTGAGCGAAGTGGAATACATGATCATCGACGAGTTGCACTCCATGGTTTCCACAAAGCGGGGTGTTCATCTTTCATTGACGCTTTCCCTCCTGGATTCGCTGTTGCTCAATCCCGTTCAGCGTATTGGCATCTCAGCGACGATGGAGCCGCTCGAAACGGTTGCGGAATACCTCGTGAGCAGCGACGACCGGGAAGCTCGTGGACACCCCACGAAAGTCTCGATTGCCAAAATTTCAGGTTCAAGAGAACTGGACCTTGACATCCTCATCACGCATCCGAAATTCAGTGATTTACCCGTTCTCAAGGTTCTTGAGTACAACATTGAAGCGATTGCAGACCTCATCAGTGCTCACACCACGACGCTGGTTTTTGCAAACACACGAAAAATGACGGAAACCATTGTGCAAAAACTTCGCCCCTACCTCGGCGACCTCGTTGCAGGACACCACGGTTCGATGGACAAGAACATCCGCTTGGATGTTGAAAAGCGTCTCAAATACGGTCATCTTCGGGCCGTCGTCACCTCTTCTTCTCTTGAGATGGGAATTGACATCGGTTCGGTGGACTTGGTTCTGCAAGTTGGAAGCCCTGGCGATATCGCCACGGCATTGCAACGCATCGGGCGTGCTGGCCACCATGTTGGCGGCATTCCAAGAGCGCGATTTTTGCCAACGAGCGTGGACGATTTGATTGAGTTGGCTGCCCTTCAAGCAGCCATCCAAACAGGCGACATGGATCGCCTTGATTTTCCACAGAATTGTTTGGACGTTGTTGCACAATTCATCATTGGCTTGGTGATCATCAACGAACTTGACATTGACGAAGCCTACGAAATCATTGTCAATTCATGGTCGTATCGAAATTTCGAATACGATGATTTCATCGAAGTGCTCGATATGCTCGAAGAAGAGCGAAGGATTTGGGTTGATTGGGAAGAGAACATGTACGGGAAGCGCGGCTATTCTCGGATGATTTACTACACCAACATCGGAACCATCGCACCTGACAATTCCTACCTTGTGTTCAATGCCGAAGGTTCCATCCTCGGGAAATTATCGGGTTCCTTCGTTTCGAATCTACGAACCGGCGACGTGATTTTGCTCGGCGGCTCAACCTACCGCGTGACCAACATTCAGGGAACACGCGTTAACGTGACCAGTGTGACCGGTCATCGTCCGACCATTCCCTCGTGGTCGGGCGAAGCCCGAAGTCGGTCCCGTGAATTGTCACAAGCATTGCTTGATTTGATTGGCCATTGCATCATTTCGCTTCGCAGAGAGCACGACCCACGGGTGTTGTTGCGGGATGTTTACGGCCTTTCAAAGGACGTTTCAAACGCCATTGCGAGGCATTTGGAAGAACATTCGTTGGATTCATTCCAGGTTCCCGACTCAAACCGAATCTTGGTTGAACAGGTCATCACGGGTGCGTTCCCAACCTACATGATCACAACGTGCCGTGGCCGAGGTTTCAACACCGCATTGGGCTACTTCATGGCGGGCTTGGCCGAAGCCAACAACATCAATGTCATCGAAATGTCGTTTGACGAAAATGGGTTGTTGCTCAAGACCTCACAAGAAGTCGACCCCGGTTCCATGTACACAGCGTTTCGAGAAAACAACCACATCGATGTCATCGAGCGTTATGTGATCAACACCCAAATCTTTGCCAAGCGATTCAGAGAGGTTGCGGGACGTTCACTCATCATTCCCAAACGAATTGGCGCAGAGGAAATCAGCCCACAGCAATTCCAGCAACGCGCTGAAGCATTGCTGCAAAAACATCGGACGTTGGACGGCAGTTTGCTGATGAGGGAGGCCAAAAACGAAATCATGTTTGGTGACATCGACCTCATCGGTTTAGAAGGATTTTTGCAGTCCTGTTTGTCTGGTGATGCCCGTATCGTCCATACGAAGGTGGTGATCCCCTCACGGTTGGGGATGTCGTTGTACATGTCGGCCTTTGAAGACTTGATGTCGATGAAAACTCGGGCCTTTTTGGTCAAGGACATCGACCCAACCATTCTCCAACGCCTGCTTGGAACGCGCTCGTTGGCGACCGAACTTTCGAGTGAACAACTCTCATCCTATTATTCAAACAAAGCACCTGTTCCAACCAACGCCAAGCAATTGCAGCGGTTGATGAGTCATGGTGGAGGTTTGGACAGGGATTTCAACAACCCCCTCTACAAAGACAAACTCGAGAACATTCCTCATGAAACCATTCGAGAGTGGGTTGAAGAATTGTGTCAAGCAGGTTTGGTCACCAAACTCGATGGCACAGGACAAGAGGAATTGGATGGCAAGTGGTTTGCGCCTTACATGGCGGAAATCCATGGTACATTGGGCTGCTTGGCCGTTGCCGGAGGAAAGGAGGTCGAGAATTTGCTCGAACTCCATACACGAGGTTTGTCCTACAAGGTCGCCACCGCCTTTGATGGCACCAAGCCCACTGCTTGGGAAGAACGAGAGTTGGGTGATCCGCAGGAAGCACTTCGTGTCAAGGTGATCGAAATGCTGGGCTCGGAGGGTCCCAAGACGGCCGATGAGATGGTTGAGCGTCTGCCGTTCCCGCAACCGCTCATCGAACGTTCCCTTCATGAATTGGAAGGGCGTAACGTGGTTTCGGTTGGCTTCTATCTCCAAACAAACGACGCAGAGTACATCCTGAAGGTTGATGAACATCGTCTGACCGGTGGTGAAGAAGAGGTTGTGGAATACCGGTGGATACAAAACATGGTGTTGGACAAATCCTTCAGACACTACGACGATATCTTTACCGCATTCAATGAGCATGTTCTGTTTCAAAAACAACAGGAATTGCTCTACCGCATCAATGAATTCACCTTCAGCGATTGGAAAGATGTCCAACTTGATTCCGATGTCATCATGGGAAGGTTGCTGCACAACCGCATTGGTTACACGACGAAGGCGAACATCCCCGTTTTGCTTGGTCTAAAACCCGAACCGTGGATTGGGCCAATGGAAGAAGAAATTCTCAGCAAAATTCCCCCGGGTGAAAACCTTACTCGTCAAGAGATTCTCGGAGGTTATCCTAAGGGAGAGGAACACCGAGCCTTGCAGCGTGACCTCAAAAATGCACTTTCGAACCTTGAACGGCAAATGTTGGTCGTGAAACAGTTCGAAGAAGTTCCAGGACGTCGCCGTAGGCTCTCCCTGTTCCACCGGGTTCACGGTGTCTACGAGCACCTTTCCTTCGAGGATGCGCTTGAAGAGGTTGTACGTCGGATGGGGCCCGTCAAGGCGAGTACGCTCAGGTTCTACGTGTCTC
>PBUZ01000071.1 GCA_002728035.1 Methanobacteriota archaeon | reverse complement strand
CATTCCCACGAGCGGGGAACGTGCCAGTTGGGGTCCTCGGGGGATGGCCCAGTGTGTCTGGCTACTCACCTTTGAGCATCCCTCCGACTTACACCCCGTATATATGCGGTTCGGTGGCGCCGGCCAAGTGATTGCGTGTGACGCCATGGCCATAGGGGGTCTTCAAACATTTCTTTGAAAGTCGCCTGGTTTCAGTTCAACTTTCCCGCACACCCGTCACCACATCATCCTTTTGAACCCTCGGCCAAACCTTCACATCATGGCTCATGTGGTTCATCCGATGCTCCGTGAGGGTGTCGAGGCTCGAGCCTATCAACTGCGTTCACTGGAGCGCATCCTCTCCTTTTCGACCCTGATGGTCATGCCGACAGGGTTTGGGAAAACGGCGGTTGAATGGATGGCAATGGCTGAATTTTTGCGTCTCGGTGCTTCGAAGATCGTCCTCATCGCCCCCACGACAGGACTTGTTGACCAACAGGTCTCCATGGCGAGGGAACGTTTGAACATTGACGAGGAACAAATAACGGCTTACACCGGCGGTACCGCTCCGGAAAAACGGCAAGAACTTTGGGAACAATCCGTCGTCGTTATCGCAACCCCCCAAGTGATTCGCAACGACGCCATGAGTGGAACGATCAACCTCGCTTCGGTGGATTTACTCATCATGGATGAAGCGCATCATGCCACAGGAAACCACGCCTATGCGCAAGTTGGACAATTGTACAGGCGTCAACATCCCGACGGTCGCGTCCTCGCTGCAACCGCCAGCCCTGGCTCCTCGCTTCGAAACATCAACGAGGTACGAACCAACCTCGGCGTGTTCAATCTCGACCTTTCCAAGCGAAGCGATCCCTTGATGCAACGCTACGATGTGGACATGGAGATTCATACACACTTTCTCGACCTCCCAGAAACCGTGCTCACCCTGCTGGCACCGTTGAAGACTCATTTCGATGCAGAAGTTGCCCACTTGCAACGGCAGGGTTTTCTCGCACCGAAAGAACACATTGGGACCAAAGACATCGAACGAGCCCAAATGAGTGCAAGTCGTGCCATTCAACAGCGCGATGTCCGCGGGTACGATGCTGCACGGCGAGTTGCGGACTTGCGTCGGATCCACATGCTGACGAACCTTATTCAGACCCAAGGAACCTCGATGGCCGCCGCCTTCCTCGACCGCGCAGAAGAAGAGGGGCGGAAAGGGAGAAAGACCAACCGAATGCTCTCTCTCCCCACCATCCATCAACTGCGAAAAGCACTCAACGACGCTGATGAACTCCACCCGAAACTACCGCTGGTCAACGAGCTTGTGAAGAACGAACTCAACGAGAAACCCGAAGGCAAGGTGCTGATCTTTACCGAATATCGCGATTCNGTTTCGCTCNTGGTCAGNGCACTCCAAGCACACGAGGGCATCAAGCCAGACCTGTTCATTGGNCAATCGAGCAGNGGTGCGCAAAAAGGCATGACACAAAAACAACAACTTGAGCAATTGAAGAAGTTCAGAGAAGGTGAGATCAACGTTCTTGTCGCGACCTCGGTGGGCGAGGAAGGATTGGATGTCCCTGCCGCTGATCTCGTCGTTCTCTACGAGCCGGTTCCAAGTGCTGTTCGTGCCATCCAACGCAGAGGCAGAACCGCCAGGCAACGAGCCGGTTCGGTCCACATGCTGATCACAAAGGACAGCCGAGATGCCTATGTCTACCGAGCATCCCTGCAACAAGAAGAGAACATGCATCGTTTGATGGATCGAATGGTTCGTCATCGGAATTTGGAAACCAAAGAAGTTCTCGACGGTGTTTTGGATGCTTTTTCGGTCAATACCGACGGGGCAGAGGTGGCTGCAAAGACCTTCCTTGATGAGGCGCTCGAACACCATCGACCTGTACCACAACCTGAGATTGAAACGCCTGTACCTCATCGACAAACGGCGAGAAGAAACGACCGTGTTGCAGCACCACTCACGCCCGAACAACTTCGTCCTAAGACCCAAACGGGCTTGTTCCAATTTCCTCAACATCCAAGTCCTGAACCAGGAGGACCGCAGTCCAAAGACTGGCAAGCATCCGTTGTGCTGGACGCTGCGAACAAAGAAATCGAATCACTCAACACGCTGAAGGGTGGAAACAAAACCATCCACATCGACCACCGTGAAGCGAATTCGACCCTCCCCGCCTACCTCAACAGTTTGGGATTCAACACCGTGCTCACTCGCTTACCCTGGGGTGACATCCGATTATCGGAACGGGTGCTGATCGAGAGAAAAACTGCGCGTGACCTTCTCGCATCCATCAAGAACGGCCGCTTATTGGAACAATGCAGGAGTTTGCAAGCCCATGCAAGGCGTCCGCTTTTGCTGGTTGAAACCGGAGGCGATGGCCACTATGGCTTGCACCCCAACTCGGCGCTCGGCGCCATGGCACACATCACCCTCGACCTCGGCATACCCGTCATGATGGTGAGGGACGCACAAGAAGCAGCGCACTTTGTGGGGATTGCTGCGAAACGGGAGCATGATGCCCTGGAGCGATTGCANAACTATGTACAAGAGCAATCAGCCGAGGGGGCCGAATTGAAAGAACACCTTGAGTCCGCCAAGGAAGCGGTGCAGGAATTGGAACAAGAGAAACAACATCCTTGGTTTGACGCCAAGCATGAACATCTGGAGCGATGTTTTCAGCATGCCATCGAACCGATTGTGGCCAAGCATCCAGAACTCGAGGAAACCATCGTGTGCTTCAGCCCGAACTTGGGTGCTTTGTTCGGTTCAACACCCGACCAAATCATGAACAGAGCAGGATGCAACAAAGCGGTGGCTACGGCGTTGTTGGCCGTGCTCAATGAGCCTCTCAAGAACCGATGAGACGAACTCGGGTCCGCAGTTGTGGGAGCCGGTCTGGATAGTAGCCAAGAGCAAAGGCAACGATTTCGGAGAGATGACTCACAGGCACAGAAGTGTTCTTTCCGCTCACGCGACCAGCCTTGGATTGATAGGAATCCAAGTTGATGTGGGAGACGGTGCAGGCACTGACGACGAGTTCGGCCCCCGATTCAATGGCATCGGAAAGAACCGCAGCCGTCATGGCGAGGGAGGAGTCCTCAAGGGTGAGCATGGATGTTGAGCCGACGCTTGAACACTTTGAATCGTAGTCAACCGGCGTCCCTCCCAATGCCTCAATGAGTTGTTCCATGTACGTCGGCATGAAGGGGTCGTCGCCTGCACAAGCGCCATCGCGTTGCATGTCAGGGCCATAATAGGCGGCAATCTTCATGTTCAGCGGGTTTTTGACCGCATCGCGAACGGCGTCAAGACCGATTTCTTCGACGAGGTAGTGCAGCAGGTGGCGAGATTGCGTTTCACCCGTATACTCGACCTTTGATGTTCGTGCAACGAGGTTGTTGATGGTGCTTGCATAGACGGGGTCTCGCTTCATGTCATCAGCCGTGTTGCACATGATGGCGTGGCTGGTGGCACACGTGGTCATGATGTCCAACCCTTTGGCCTCTGCCAAGGCGAGGTTACGGGCCACAAGGGCGTCCTGGAGTTTGGGCGTAGCCTGTTTGATGACGTTTCCACCGTCACTGCTGGCTTTTGGAAGTTCAACCAATTGAATGTTCAGGGCTTTGCAGAGCGGTTGAATACAGTCTTCAACTTCGTAAGCACCCGCTCGTGCGACATTTCCGGGGTAGTACGCAATTTTCGCCATTTTTACACCTCAGAACCGCTGATCGATTTCGTTAAACAAACTCACGACCTCGTGATAGTCCTCTACCCGACTGTTGAACATTTTCGGGATGCGCCCAAGACCTGCTGGTGGAACGAGAAGGGCTTGGAGACTACGAATGGGTGGAGAACCGTTGCGAGTAAACGCAAGGGCCATGCGAGCCGATACGCCGCTGAAGATGTTGCTGACCAGTCCCAAGGGCCCCAAGACCTGTCGGTAGAGGGTTGTTTCATTCACGTTACCCGACCATTTCACACTGCGGCCGTACCACTTCACGAGGCGGCCTGGCTTACCAGCGTACCGGTGTTGATTGAGCAAAGCACCGCGTGCTTCGTTGAGAGCACGTGCTGCCAGTCGGCCGTCTTCACCGTAACGCATCAAACTGGCATGATCGGATTCAGACCAAACGCCGTCCTTTTCTTGGAGCGAGGTCATGATGGTGCGTCGTTGCTTCTCAGAGGTTCTTGGGTCGATGACGCGGAGCCATTGTTGGAAGTGAACACCAGGACCCTCGTAATGAGGGTCATGAGGAAGCGTATCGGACATGGCCTGAATCAGTTGGAAAGATGCGATATTGCCCGCTTGATGCAAGGCGGTGGCCATGGCAGGTTCCATGGTGCCCATGGCCATTCCAGAGGGGAGGCGCTCGCCTTCACGAGGGTCGGTACGCATCCATGGTTCGGCACGGCTTCGATGGCTTTCATAGCGACTGGTGTCAACCACCAAATCTCGCACGACGGGATGGCCGGGGAGTGGCTCGACACGGAGACGGCCTCCTTCCTTCACAAGGTCGCCAACCATGGCGCTGTCTGCAAGCGTGATGCGACCGTTGACGCGCACACCCGTGGTTGGCGTTCCGACTTGACCGCCTCGTCGGAAGGCAAGGCTGCCGTCAACCTCTCGCTGCATGGTGAGCAACACATCCTCAACCGTGGCGTGTCCTGGGACAGCACAAGTCAAGGTGTCCCAACCGGATTCGGCAGCTTCGGGACAGTAGCGGAAAATCTCCAAGGTGATGTTGATGTCCTCTCGAACAATGATGCCTGGGGAGAAATCGCCTTCGACGATGTCGTCATCGTCACCCGCTCCGTAGGCCTTCATCTCTTCGAGAAGTTCAACTTGGAGGGTTCCAGATTCGTCAACGCAAGCCAAGCGCGGGAGTGCTTCCTCAACCCACAGTTTCCACGGAGGTTCAAAGTCCACGTCGCATTCCTGAATGGGGAAGGCTTCTTGGCCGCCGAGTGCCGCGAGTTTTTGGTTCCAATCATGACCTGCTTTGCAGTATTCGTCGTATGAGGTGTCGCCAATCGCACAAACGGAATAGTGAACCGAGGCCAATGCAGGGCCATTGGCGTTGATTGCATTCCACATGGCGTCTGCGTTGTCAGGCATTTCACCCTCGCCCCATGTTGAGGTGATGATCATCACGCGCTTCATGCTCGCCAAACGAGCAGGGTCAAAACCGTCCATGTCGACGACATTGGCTTCCAATCCGTAGTTGGCTGCGAGTTTTGCAGTCTTTTCTGCGAGACCTGCGGCGTTTCCAGTTTGGGAGCCAAAGAGGATGTTGAGACTACGGTCACCTGCAAACACAGCGTTCAGTGCGTCCGAAGCGCCAGCAGCAGGAGCGGCGGCGGCCGCAGGAGCAGCGGCTTCCACGGCAGCAGGGGCGGCTTCAACCGTTTCTTCGGCGGCGCCCTCGGTCACGAGTTCGTATTTGATGACCTCCACTGGGCAAGCCTCGGCTGCTTCGATGATGATGTCACCAAGTTCAGCACCCAAATCACCCACCAATGGGGAGCCCCCGACGTTTCGGTCAAAGGTACCGTCGGTACGCACCGCTGCCAAAATTTGTGAAGAATCGTCGGTGACCTTGAACACTTCAGGGCAGATGTCTTCGCACGCATCGCAGGTGATGCAGTCTTCATCGATCCATACTTTTGCGACGACTGCCATGGGATGACCTCTTGCTCACGCTCTGTGGGCAATCTTTGCCAGCCTTGAGTGGCCTTTGAAGGTTATTATTGCTCCATAAGCAAACGGGGCTTCCGTGGTTCGTTTTTCATGCGCTTTTTGCACACTTCATCACATGTGGAAATCGCCCATGTCGCCCATGCCTTCGTCCATCGGAACACCCTTGGAGGAAATGACATCGTCAATGCGCAGAATCATGATGGCCGTTTCAGTCGCCGACTGAATGGCTTGCTCGACCACGCGAAGAGGTTCGACAACGTTCCCCTCCTTCATGTCAACCACGCCGCCCTCGTAGACATTGATGCCCGCATGCGATTGGCCATCAGCGTGGGCTTTGCGCAACTCAATGAGCGTGGTCACAGGGTCCAAACCTGCGTTTTCTGCCAGCGTGCGCGGGATGATCTCAAGCGCTGATGCAAAGGCTTCAATCGCCATTTGTTCCCGTCCACCCACCGTTTCTGCGTAGGTGCGAAGATCACGCGAGAGGGCTGCGAGAACGCTTCCACCTCCCGTCAAGACCGCCCCGTCTTCCCAGGCTACGGAAACCACACCGACGGCGTCATCAAAGGCACGGCGGATTTCATCCACTACGTGTTCGGTGCCGCCTCGCAGGAGCACGGAAACGGATTTTGCTTCGGGACATCCGGTGATGAATGTCATGTCCGAATCGCCAATTTTCTTCTCCTCAACGCGGGCAGCGTGGCCAAGGTCATCCTTGCCCATGTCTTCGAGGTTGGTGATGATGGAACCCCCCGTGGCCTTTGCCAAGGCTTCCATGTCGGATTTTTTGGCACGACGTACGGCGAAAATGCCTTTCTTTGAAAGGTAGTGTTGTGCCAATTCATCGATTCCTTTCTGGCAGATCAGGACGTTTGCGCCGGCCTTTTCGATGGTGTTGACCAAGTTTCGGATATAGTTCTCCTCTTCTTCAAGGAAGAGAGCCAACTGGTTGGGGTCGGTGATCTGAATCTTTGCATCCACTTCCGTCTTCTTGACCTCGATGGCCGAGTTTACCAAGGCAATGTTCGCATCGCTTACACTTCGGGGCATACCTGCATGAACGCGCTCTTTGTCGAGAAGGATACCGTCGATGAGGGTTGAATCCTTGATGGAACCGCCTTGCCTTTTTTCGACCTTGATATCGGAAAGGTCGACCAAACGCTCACCGTCTTCGACCACCCCGACGGCGTTCACGGCGCGAACACAAATGTCGGCCATGAACGACTTGACAGCACCTGCAGATTTACCGGTCAACGCCGTCTTTGCAACTTCTTGCAACACGGCATCGGCGTTCTCTGTGGAAATACCGTGGCCCTCAAGCAAACCAATCGCCCGTTCTGCGGCGAGTCGAAAGCCCTCGCAAATCACGGTTGGGTGGACGTTTTGCTCGATAAGATCCTCACTTCGCTTGAGCAATTCTCCAGAGAGGATCACCGCTGATGTTGTTCCGTCGAAGCAATGTTGTTCTTGCGTCTTGGCAACTTCGATGATCATCTTTGCAGCAGGATGCTCGATGTCCATTTCTTTCAAGATGGTCGCGCCATCGTTGGTGATGACCACGTCACCCATGGAATCAACGAGCATCTTGTCCATGCCCTTGGGCCCGAGGGTTGAACGAACCGCATCGGCGACGGCTTTTGCTGCCGCGATGTTGTTGGATTGAGCGGTTCGACCACGGGTGCGTTGCGTTCCGTCTTTGAGAATGAAGATGGGTGCCTGTCCGTTTCCATACATGATGATGCCCTCCGGCATTCAAGGCGAGGTTGCGTGCATCTTGAACCCTACGCTTGCTCATGGTGAGGAAAAAATGGCTCAAGGTTGGTTTTGGTCCAACCATTGCTGACCGTAGTGGCTCCACTGCTCCATCGTCCATCCAGCAGGCAATCCACCCTCTGGGAGTGGAGGCCCAGCAGAGGTCGCACCTGATGCAGCAATGCCTCCTGAAATGGCACTGTCGTTGATGTTGTACGTGATGTTTTGAACAATGGTTGGCGTTGCTTCAGGTGCAGGAGTGACGGGTGTCTCTGGCGTAGGCATACTCATTGGAACGGTGGGGGCGGCCGCTACTGCTCCGTAGGTTGCCGAGAGGCTGTCCTCGTAACCGTCTTCACCCCAATTGGCGTATTCATCGTCCTCCTCTTCTCCGCTTCGCAAAATCATCATGATGACGGCCGCGCCGCCCAAGAGTACCAAGATGAACACCAACCAGAGTGCAATTTCTTCGAATGGTAAGCCAGCACCGGCGCCTTCCACATTTTCATCACCACCGGCGTCAGCGCGAACAAGTGTCACTTCGACCTTTTGATTGGCTGCATCGCTGACCGTTTCAGAGCGAGCCCAAACGGTGAGGTTCACTGTAAGGGTATCGCTTGCAAGATTCTTCAATGTCGTTTCGGTGACATCAACGGTCATGGTGATCTCTTTTGTCTCGCCGATGCCGAGGGTGAAATCCTTGTCCAGACGAGCGATGGAGGATTGGAACCAAGAGTTGCTTTCGCTGGTATCGAGTTCCATGACCACCCGTTGCCCTGTTGTGTATTGATTGACGACACGTACATTGACCTCATACTCGCCCTCTTCAGTGATTTCCAAAGGCTGAATGGCAAAGATACGGAGCCAGTTTTGCGAACCGACAAGGTAGGTGGCTTGACCGGAAGCGCTGATGGAGGTGTCGGCGACACTGGTGGCGATGACTCGAAGGGTCAAATCGCCTTCCGTTCCTTCAATAAATGAGAACTGGACGGAGACGTTGTAACTTGAACCGACTTCAATATCGGGTGTGTCTCCGTTGATGAGATTGGTGAACTCGGCCACCATACCGTTCGGGGTCTCGAGGGACATGGTGAAACTGTCCAAGCTGTTTCCATCGTTACGAACTTCAAACGACATGGTTTGCGGAAGGTCTCCTGGAATGTAGGATTGACCGGTTTCTTCGTTGGAAACGAACACGGCGGCGGTCTCCAAAATCTCAACGATGATCTCGACCGAATCATAGACCATGTCGTCATCAACACTCGTAGCGGTGATGGTCACGGAGTAAAAGCCAGGGCTCAAGCCAATCGGCATGGGCAAGGAAAGCACAACGGTTGATTCGCCATCCCATGCATCCAACACAGGGGATTGGTCCGCAGTCAGCGAAGCACCCAAGCGCCAGTTGCTCTGCCCGATGGACAAGTTGTATTGCTCGTCATCGTTGCCGAGGTTGAGCAGCGAGAGGTACATCGCTTTCCCAATACCGTTCGCTGCACCGGAGAAGGTGTTTTCCTCGCTGACAAGGTCAACCGTGCGAAGGACGGGAACTTCGATGTTTCGAACAAGGACATCGGTTCCAAAGAGCTGTGTGCTGCACGATGGGCACGAGGCTCGAAGGTTCCAATTGACATACGGGTTGCTGTCCGTTCCCAAGGCAGGGGAGGCGTCGTCTGGCGCCGTGAGGTTGAGGACAAGGTCCACGCGTTCGCCTTTGCTCAGCGCTATGGGGTTCTGTTTGATGACGCCCGTTTCATTTTGCACGACACCGGTCCATCCGCCATCATCGGAGAACGAGGTTAAGAGGTTGAACGATGCGTCACGGTTACCCGTGTTCTGCAATCGGAAATCCACCAAACCCGATTCACCGGGTTCAATCACGGCTGAGATCAGGGAGACGGTTGAGGTCAAGGCGACGCTAAATTGTTCACTGACACCCAAATCCATGGTCAACCGTGCTTTCTCGCCGGCTTGAGCGCTGCTGGCATCCTCGAGCCAAAGATTCCAAGTTTGTTGTTGAACATCTGAACCTGCAGGAACCGTGAGGTTGCCCCAGAATTCAATGGTCTTCCCCGCTCCGATGGGCGGCATGACAACATTGGTTCCGTGATTGTTGCTTCCTTCAATGTCCATCCGGATGATGGGGTAAGGGGCCATCCACGAATCGTTGGTCACGTTTGTTTGCAATCGAATGGTTGCGGGTGCGTAGCCGTTGTTGGTGAGCGTACAGTAAAGAGATGCCATTTGGTTGGGTGCGACGGTGTAACCGTTCAGCGGATTATCGCACTGCATGTCAACCGTGTAATCGGTGACTCGGCTCACACCGAAGTGAACGAAGTCGTCGACGTGGAACCCTTCGCTGGCAACACTGCTGTCCGAAGTAAAGAGGATGCTGAATGCATAGGAGTTCCCACCGAGGAAGACCTCGGGATTGGCCAAATCAGGGATTTGTTCCCATGTCTCTTGCGGGTCCCAAGAAAGGTTGGTCCACTGACCTGGTGCAGCGCTTGGGTTTCCTTGACTGATGTCCCACGAAATGGACTCAAATGGGTCGTCGATGTTTCCTGAACCGCGCCACAATTCCATGGAGACGCTGTCGCCGGCCGCCATGCTTCCCCAGGCTTGGAGGTGAAACTGGCTCGAGACAAAATCATTGGAATAGAACAGAATCCTGCACAAGTAGACTTGGTAGATCTGGGACATTTCGCCGTCGAGTGAATCGGTGTCACACTGGCCACCTTGGCCTGCGGTACGGCTGTAGACCAAACGGGTGGCTTCAGCGCTTGAGGGGTAGTTGCTACCCGGTGCGGAATGACGCCAGTGCTTCGACCCAACAGCGCTGCTTGTTGCATCGGTTTGCCAGGAGCCCGCAGCCGTTGCGCCGCCCCCATCTGCTGGGTACTTTGCCGAGATGAAGCCAATACCCGGGACTTGGAAATCTTCCATGGAGTCAGCTGTCACGGCCACAGGAACGGCCTCGTCTCGCTGGTCGTTCTCGTTTCTGTCGTCGCCGCTGAACGTTACCGCAGCTCGCAAGATGAGCCCGCCAGAGAGGTCGTTGGTGGTGGTGTTGAGAATGGAATGTGCAGCGGAGGGCGCCCACACAAGGTTGTGGTTGTACGTCTGGCCACCGGTCATGAGCGGCGTGTTGAAGCTGTAGGATTCCATCACGAAGCCGATGGGGTGAACAATGTCCAAACTCACGGGGGCTTCTTCCTGGATTGCAGAAGATCCGTAGCGCTGGATGGAAACGGTGATCTCGATGGATTGCCCGACGAAGATGTAATCCATGACGGTACCATCGGATTGCACCCATTGCTCGGCAGGAGATGAAGTGTTACCGACGGAAATGAACTTGACGGTGAAGTCGTCGTTTGTTCCACCTCGGCCCGACGCCGCTTGAGCGGGCGTGACGAGGTTCAGTGCTACGGTTTGCATCAAGAGCAGCATGACAATGGTGAAAGGCATCAAACGGCGCATGGTCATCATCAAACACCTCCAACAGGATGGAGCATAAGAAGGTCGCCTTCCCATGGTTCGCCGTTGTGGTTCGGATTTCAGGTCTCCTCTTCTCCGAGGTCAAACCCTCGGATGACCCGTTCGTTGTGCGATGGTTGAGGCGTTGATGCTGATGAAGGAGCCTCGATGTCTTCAAGGCGAAGGCGATCAAAATCCAAATCATCCACCATCGAAGAGGTGTCCTGAACCATTGCATCGTAAGGCTGGACCTGCGGTGTGGCCACGGGCACCACCACGTGTTGAATCACGGCGGGCGTATGCTGTGTTGGCGGTGGTGCGGCGTTCTTTGCATCGACGACCTCAGCGGCGAGTTGGTCCAAACTCGAGGAGAGTTGGTCCAATTGTTCCTCTGTATCGTCCGATGAGCCGCCACCAGAGCCCGGGCGCATCCAGGAGGGTGGCTCTCCGGCGCCGCCTCCCAAAACAGCCAACGTCGTAAACGCCGCCATGGGCATCACCGCCAGTGCCGTCAGCAGGTTGAGAAAGGAGGTCTCGGGAGTGGAGCCCGCTGAAATGAGCGATTCAAAGAGTTGCTTTTCAAACGCGATGTTCAGTGCGATATCTTCTCCGAGCATGCGTTGAACAACGTAGGAGGACAATTGCCCCATGGACCAGAGAAGGAAAACGGGGAAAGCCCAAGAGATGCGCAAGGTGTTCCCGAGAAATTTCCTCCCGAGCGAAGCAATGGTGATGTAACGTCTGGCGAATCGGGGAAACAGATGAATGGAGGCGAACAGACAAATGCAATACAGAAGCAACGCCAGTTCCAATTGACGATTTTGATGGACAACACCCTCCGGAAACATCAGCACAAGGGCAAGCGGGATGGTGGCGAGCAGCACTTGGAACGGTATGGCGAGCAACACCAAAGAGCCGCGAGTGGTCCAAAGTGCATGACCTGCAGCAAACCGCTCGTGGACCAAAAGCGAGAGCCGTCCGTGGGCGGAAGAAGCGTAGCGTCGGCGTGCTTCGTAGCGATGCACGGAGCTTCCCTTGTGGCGGGTCAAGCCAAGCGCAAGACGCCAACCTCCTGCTTCGATTACCCGCATGGGCATGAATCCCCCCATGCCAAGGGCCAGGGTCAGGGCGAGCATGCCGTAAAACAGGGATGCCATACCGATCCACGGCACCATATCCATCTCGATACTGAGGCGGAAATCACCTCCCTTGGCAGAAAAAACGAGCAGGTAGGTCAACGAAAAGGCAGCCATCGGCGTAAGGAAGATTTGACCCAGCAACTGGCCGGTTAAACCCAGCCGTGCAATCAGTGACCCAACGGTGGGGCGGCCCTCCATAACCACGAGCCATGAGGTGCTTTTCTCAAAGGTTGCCCTGAACGAACGCGTTCAGAGGCTATTCTTCCTCGCTGACGGGTGAGGGCAGAGGTTCCGCAAACGGGTAACCATCGGTGATGAGCAAGCGAAGCATCCCCCGTATGCGCCCATCTTTGCGTGGACGACCAAGATCCGGACGGGGTTCGCGAGAAAGGACAGCCCCACAGGCGCTGCAAACAATGGCCTGCAAACCCCACGCGGGAGCCGGGTGATGACAACAAGCAGCCTCTGTGCGACCTTGGTCCATGATGTTCTGCAGCGTCACCGCCATTTCGTACGTCCACGGTGCGGGGCGTCCCGCCAAGACCTGTTGCAAGCGGGACAGGATGAGCCAAGACGATGACAACCAAAGACCGAAGCCAAAGGTTGCAGACCCCCAACGAAGGCTCACGGCACCAAACGCAAGGACCACGGCAGCCAGCACAAAACTCAGCCAGTAGAACGCACGAAGATGCAGAATACGTTGCGTCAAGTGAGGCGACAAGGCCACCGGCTCTGGGTGCTCACTGAAGTGAACATTGAAGCCGCGCCCACGGGTCAGCAAAAGGGTCGGAAGACGAGGTCCGACATGCCCAATAAGGGCCCCGAACGAGACCATTCCGATGGTTCCAACCAAGCCCATGAGCGCCCCTCATCCTTGTTGCAATCGATGGAGCGTGGCCTCGACCTTGTCCATGCCTCGAGCGATGTCTTCCTGACTGATGGTGTAGGCAAAGCGGAGGTGGCCTTCGCCAGAGGGGCCGAAGGCGCTTCCTGGAGAGCACAACACGCCGTCTTTGAGCAATTCAAGTGCCACTTCCTCGGAGGTCATGCCCTCAACCTCCACCTTGGGGAAGACATAGATGGCGCCTTTCGGTCGATGGCATTGGACGCCGGGCATGGCGTTGAGACGGTCGACGATGAGGTTGCAACGCTTTTGGAATTCGTTGGCCATCATGTCGGGATAGTCGTTGGCGCGCTCCATCGCTTCGAGCACAGCATATTGCATGGCGTCGTTCGAGCAGGCTGAAATGTAATATTGAATCTTGATGACTTGTTTCATCGCTTCCAAATTTGTCGAAATGATGTAACCGATTCGCCAACCAGTCATGGCGAAGGTTTTGGAGAAGGAATTGACCACCATGAGTTTCTCGTAGCCCGTCCCCATGAACGAGACGTGTTGGCCTTCGAACACGATGCGGTCGTAGACTTCGTCAGAGATGATCCACAGGTCGTGCTTCTTTGCAAAAGCGAGCAGGGCATCTCGTTGCTCGATGTTGAGGGTTCCCCCAGTGGGATTGCTTGGAAAGTTGTAGAGGATGGCCACAGTGTTCGCATCGACCAACGCCTCCAAGTCCTCGATTTGGGGAATAAATTCATTTTCAAACAGGCAGGGATAGTACTTTGATTCACCGCCAACCAAGGTCGCATCTGGCCCATAAAGAGGAAAGTAGGGTTCGGGCAGAAGGATGTTGTCTCCGGGATTCACCACCGTCATGAAGAGGTTAAGCAAGGCGTTGGTGCCCGACATCGTCATGCACACGTTGTCTTCGTTCATCCCACCCTGGTAAGCCGACCATGACTCAGCAATTTTCTTGCGCAGTGCCGGCAAACCCGCAGTGGTCGTGTACTCGTTGCGCCCGTCCAACATGGCTTGGTGGAAGGCCTCAATGGCCAGTTTGGGCGGCTGAAAATCCGGCTCACCCAAACCGAAGGAAATGACATCATCACCAGCGAGGTCAAACATCTTGCGTACGCCTGTTGGTTGAATGGCGAGAGCCCGGTCGCTGAACATGCGCATGGCCAATGCCAAGGCAGGGTTGCATTTGAATGCAATCGCTTGGAAAGGGTCATGTCGAAGACTTCTCCTCGTCTTCCACGACGAGAATGGCATCGACCACACTGGCTTGCACATACGCCTTTTGAGCGATGCTTTCCAACTGAAGCGGTGGGTCAATGCGCCCGCCAACTGCGAAGACGATGAGGAGCGCCACCAGCAAACCAAGGCCAGCGAACATGAAGAGGTCACCGCTCAATCCCAGAACCGATGCCCCACGCTCTCCGTCGCCCGCAAAGGTGACAAAGACCGGGAGCGATGGGGTTCCTTGGTCGTTCAGGCCTCGAATCTCGAGCGTGTGGTTGCCCTCAGCGAGCGTCGATGCATCGATGGCAATCACCCATTCAAACCGATCAAATGCAGCCAGACCGCCTTCAACAGATTCGTAGGTGGCTTGCATCCAAGCGCCTCCATCGATGCGTCCTTCAACAGCGGAGATGGTTCCGGCTTGGCCCCAAGCAAGACCTCGGACTTCGAACAATCCGGTGGAAGCGTTCAGACTTGCGTTCGTCACGTGGACTTGGGAGGTGACATCCACGTTGCCGGTTAATCCGTTGTCTCGCATGTAAATGGACAGCGATACCGCCTCATAGGCGTCCACCATGCCCCAGCCGAAATCACGGTTCCAAAAGGGGTCCACATCCGGGGCAGAAGGCTCACCACGGCGTTCGGCTGTCAACTTGAGAATCTCCTTCATCTCCGCCGTGCTCAGATCGGGATTCGCTTCGATCATCATGGCAAGGATGCCCGAAACGGCTGGCGTAGCATAGGACGTACCGGAACCGCGCCCGGTGTAGCCGTTGTCTTCCGCTGAACCGCCTACAACGTTGAGGCAACCTCCTGAGGTAACACAACCTTCTGCCTGGACGATGTTGGTACCAGGTGCTGATACTTCGGGCTTTAATTCATTGAGGGGATTTCCGTCACCGTTGTCCCTGCGTTCTCCACGTGAAGAATAGGAGGCGACGGTGTCATCGCTTCGGTCGATGGTGTTCTGGTCATCGGTCGCACCCACCGTGATGGACAAGCTGGAGGAGCCCATACCCGAAAGCCCGTCGTTGTCGGGCCCGTCGTTTCCGGCTGCGGCACTGACCACGACACCGGCTTCCATGGCTTCGTTCAGAATGCGGCTGTGCATGTCCTCACCGTCCGAGCCACCGCCCTCATGAGAGGTGATTCCCCAAGACAACGAAATGATGTCAATGCCGTAGCTTTCCTCATCCGCACCCTGCCAAGCCGTGTCCTTGTTGTCGATGATCCACTGGAGGCCGTTCATGGCCGATTCATAGAACTCCTGCTCAATGAGGTAGTTCTCAAACGGGCCGGCGCCCAAGTCCGTGCCGATGCGCACATCGATCAAGTCAGCGTCGGGGGCTGAACCGTAGAAGTCCGTTTGTGCACCGCTGGCATCGATACCCGTTGCGGCAGCCATGCCCATGCAGGCCGTTCCGTGTTGGTTTCCGTCGTCCGGATCGTAGGTTCCGTCCGTTTCCCGCGCCCCACCTGCCGTGCAGAGCGGGTCGGTGTGAACATAACACACGGCGTCGTAACCTGCGATGAATTTCTGATTCAGTCCAGGGTGCTCGTTGTCAACACCCGTATCCACCATGGCGATGTTCACATCAGCACCCGTGTATCCCAAATCCCAAGCACCCATGGGGTAAAGACTGGAGTTGCGTGCTTTCACAGCAGGCGTTTGGATGTCGCCGTAGAACACGACACTTCCGTAGCGTTCCACCATCACCACATCCTCAAGCGCTGCAAGTTCGAAGACCAAACTGGCGTTGACCTGACCGAGCAGTACGGCGTTCACCGATTCAATGACGTCGACCACGCTGAGGTTCATGAGGTCCAGTTGGGCAAGATGTTCTGCATCGACCTCCACGCCGTACGAAAGACCGATACCCGTGATGCCTTCGAAGGTTTCCAAACTGTCATGGATGTTGTTTCGATTTTGGTCGAGTGAGGTGCGCTCCCACCAAGGCGTGTTGTCCGCCACGTAGGCAGGAACCGTTTGTTCGGGAACATCCATGCTGAATTCGTTGGGTGTCCACTGGAAGCCCTCTTCGTCGAGCGCCGTCCAACCATCCGGTTCTTGGTCAGTGACCAAGGTACCCGTTAACGGCCCCATCAGCAAAGCAAGCACCAAGAACGCGAGCATTCGTTGCAAGTTCATCCCTCAATCCAACCCAAAAGACTGCATGGCATCAACCTAACGCCGTCTTGACAAAGTGGGAGCAGAGGGATTTGAACCCCCCCCAGCGGATTTCTTCTGAAACTGCGCATCAGATGGGCAGTCTGCAGGATTGCAACGGGTCGGCGCTCCAGTTGGTCATCAACTTCAGCAAACCCACTCGTCGTCATTCCCGTGCAACTGGAGCCCGCGATACTACCAAGCTATACTATACTCCCGTGTATTCAACCTCGAGCATCAGGCCTTTGCTTGTCGGCGTGCTCGCTTTCGGCGTCGCAACTTCTTCTTGCGCCACTTCCAACGTTGGTTGCCAGTTTTTTTCCAAGCACGTGAACCTCGCTTCATGGTGAACAGCCCTCCCACTTGCCTTCCCTATATGAGAGCATCGTCTGACGCTTACGCCAGGTTTTGAGGAGGATTCTACGCTGGTTTCTTTCCGAGGGCCATGGACTTTGTCCCCTTATTGTTGGAAACATTGCGCATGACGCCGTCATTGACTTTCTCGTAAGTCAAAATCAGTCGTACTTGTTTGGGTGGGGTTGACCGGGGAGCAGGGCCATGCACAAGAGGATCATCGGCCCGATGTAGGGGGCGAAGACCCACAACAGAACCCACCAACCCGATGCGCCGATATCGTGAAGCCGTCGGATTTGCAAGCTCAACAGCGGTATCAAGAAGACACAAGTGGTAGCGATGACAACAAAAAGCCAAATGCCAGAAGCCACGCCGATGTCGGAGAAAGCGACAGGAAGAGCCAGTACAAAGAAAGTAGAGGACAGAATGAAAAGGTAAAGATAGAAACCAAACCAATATTCTGATCGCTGTGCGCGGCCTTGGCCGTTCCAATTTTTCAGTGTTCGAACAACGGCCGTCCACGGATGAACCATGGTCTGGTGAAGGTATGGATTTCCAACCATCTGTTGAACGACTTGTCTCGGTGACTGTTGTTGAAAAGGGACGAACATTTGGGTATTCGGTGTTTGAACTGGTGGTGAGATGACGCCAACGACCGTGGGAACCGGTGGACGAATGTCCGGCGCTGGCCGAGGTTGAGCCTGAGGTGGTTGGCTTGGCAGTGGTTGATTTGGTGATTTCAATGTTGGCGATATATCCGGCTTTTTGGACACAGTTTCGCTTGCTGCACCTTGGAATTCTGAGATGTGCTCTGAACAGTAGGGCTTTTCTCCAGGCTTTCTTGACGCTCGGAAAAATGATTCGCAATTCGTACAGAACATCGTGTTGCATCCCTCTTTGAAACAATACAGTCCGGGGTTTGAGACGGCATCGATGGGTGTTTTGCACATGCTGCAGTGCTCAACTTCGGTACCCGCATTGATGACAATGTCGCCCGTGGAGGGTCCAATGGCGTTGTGCCCAACCTGCACGGAGTCGGTGAGGTTCACCAGGGGTTGGTTGTTCTCATCCAACATCTACTCCTCCTGCAGGTTGATATGATGCGTTTAATCGTCCTTGTAGGCACCCTTTTGTCCTTCAACATCGGCTTTTCGAAGTTCAGCAAGTTGACGGAGAGCTTCCATTTGCACAGCAGGGTCGTCGGACGAATTTGCAATGTTTTGAAGCGTTTCCATGGCTGATTTTGAACCTTCTGCGTGTTGGTCGAGCCGTTGTTGCTCTTGAGCGTTCTTCAATTCCATTCGCTCCCTTTTCTTGGCCTGCACTTGTTCAAACATGGCCATGGCCGTACTCATTTTGTTCTCATCGACCTCTTGTTGTGCTGCGGACAAGACGCGCTGTCGCTCCGCCTGCAACTTTGCAACCTCAACCTCGCTTTGCGCGTCTTTGACGGCGTTCTCTCGGTCAGCCTGCGATTGTTTGTCACGCAGGAGCTGTTCTTGCTGCCATTCCTGCAGATCAAAGGCGCCGGCGCCCTTCAGGCGTTCAAGTTCCAATTTGAGTTCAGCCGCTTCCTTGGCTTGCACACCGGCAAGCGCCATGCGTGCATTGACCTCGTGCTTGCGTTGCTCCGTCTTGATGAAGTGGTCCAGTTCGATGGCCTGCTTGTCCGATTCGATGTCCTTGGAGAGCTGCAGGCGTTCGAGGTCGTGTTGATGCTGGAGTTGCTGCTCGGCAGCCGTGGTGCTCCAGGTGATGAAGCCGCTGCGGAAGGCGAGGCCGTATTGGTCCAACGTCGCTCGGAGCCCCGTCTTGACGGCATACATGACGTCCTCGTTGGTCTGGACATTGCGCATGGTGGCGGCATCCATGCCGCGCAGATGTTGCAGAGCAGCGGCGCTGGCAACAGGTGAAAGCAAATCGGCGATGTCTTTTGCTTGGACGGTCATCGTGCCTTTTGCGGGGAAGGAGATGAGGCGGGGTGCTGTTTCTCGAGTAATCTCGAGTTTGAGGGTGATGAGGCAGTTGATTTCATCCCCGTTATCGGCGATACCTCGAACCTGAACAAGAACGGCATGCGGTCCAGTGAAGGCGAACATGAAGGAACGAATGGGGTTCTTCTTTCCAAACAATTTCCCAAAAAGGCCAACTTCTGGGCTCACTTCCATATGCGTTTGTGAGACGGAACCGACGACCTTGCCGTTTTCCAAAACAACGCAAACTTCGTTCGGTTTGAGCGTTACCTCGGCTTGCTGTGGGACATCAGCGTCGTTCATGTAGTGGGCGATCACGGTTGGGTTGGTTCTCCATCGAAAATGCATTTTTTCACCTCTTGATGAGTCCGTCTATGTACATGTTCCTCTCCAGGTACATGTTTCGAGTTCGTGTCAATTTTTGATGCCAGTCGGCGATTCGTGCATTGACGGTTTCGTCATCCAAGTCGCTCAGTTGATCGGCCAATTCGTTGGCCATTCGGGTGGTGTCCACGAGGGCCTGCAACACCGCACTGTCGTGATCGACGAGCTTGCGCACCGCTTTGGCCTTCAATTTACCAATGCCCGTGTGTTGAGAGACGTGGTTGCTCGTGATTGAAAATTGGGCCTCGTTACGCAGGATGTTGATGGATTCAATCATGGTCTCAAGGCCCTTCCGAGCCTCGCGATTGCCAGCAGCGTGCACATCACCCTGCAATTTTTCAGCATGGCGATTCAGCATCTCGCAGCGTCGTTGGATTTCTGCTCGAACCGCTTCGTCCGATTTCATAAATCGGCCTTTTTCGTACCCGTCGTAGGCCGAAACCAAAGCACGAACACCTTGGACGGCGGCGGCCAGCGTTGAGGTGCTCACGTCCATGATAAATCAATGAAGCACCTCCCATATAGAACTCTTGATGGCCTCCAATTGATTTGCACACGCCGCTTTGCTTCAATTGCTCACCGAAGATTTGGTTAGCAAACACCTCTCCGTGAGTGCATGGCCGACCCCGTGTTCAGCCCTGATGGCAAGTGGATGTGGGCGGGCAACGAATGGATTCCCGCACCGCCGGGGCAGAGCGGGCAGCAACTCAACATGCAGGATTCGGTCATCGGTGGTGACGTGGTCCACAACACCACCATCCACAACGATCCAACGGCCGTCACCGAGGCGGTTATCAGCGCTCTTCAACACATGGGCATGCTCGGTCAAGTCGTTGAGCAGGCACCCCCCCCTTCACCCGAGGTTGAACTGCCGCAACGTCTCGCCGAAGGAGACAGGGTGTTCGTGAACTGGAAAAATTACGGCCATTTCTATGCTGGAAAGGTTGCCAGAAGCAACCCCGATGGGACCTACCTCATCCATTTTGATGATGGGGACGTGGAAGACCATGTCAACATGGGACGTATCAAGCCGCTCGATGAAAACTCAGAGGCAGTTCAAGCCTACATCGAGCACGACAACGAAGCAGAACGTGAATTGATCGAAGCGTTCGAAGTCTTTGACACCACGGGGACAGGAACGATTTCTGCTCATGAATACCTTCGAATCCTGACCGAGATTGGGGATGAGCCCCTTTCGGTGGAGGATGTGCTGAATGAATTTGTTGAACTCGGCATTGAACTTGATTCCGAGATCGACTATCGAGCGCTTGCAAAGTTCATGGTGGCCTCGGAACAGCATGAAGCCGATGGTGCGGTTAAACAGGAAGTTCTCATCAAGGATGCTGCGATTGAAGGAAATATCTTGTCGGGTTATGCCTATGAACACCCCAAACTCGGTGAAGGCCGAATCAACTCCTCAAGCATCGTCTCCGTCACTTACGATGAGCGCGCCACGGCGAGGGTTGAAACCAAAAACACCGTGTACATTGTTGGACCAACCGGTTGGATAAAACGACCTGCAGACCATCCATTCAACCCCTTCAGCGTAGGTAAGAAGGTCTTGATCGAATGGAACGGCCAATGGTGGGCCGGTTCCATTTTGGAAATCAACGGCGACTTGTACCGCATCACTTACGAAGACTACAGCGCAGACTGGGACGAGTGGGTTGACGCTTCAAGGCTCAAATCGGTCTAAGCGGTGGCGGACGTACCAGGATTCGAACCCGGGTTTCCAGCTTAGAAGGCTAGAGTGATATCCAACTACACTA
>PBUZ01000070.1 GCA_002728035.1 Methanobacteriota archaeon | reverse complement strand
GCAGACGCTTTTGACAACGATGCAACCCAGACAACCGACAGCGACAACGACGGCTACGGCGACAACNCATCGGGCAACAACCCCGACGCCTTCCCCGACGATGCCTCCGAATGGATGGACAGCGATAACGACGGCGTGGGTGACAACGCAGACGCTTTTGACAACGATGCAACCCAGACAACCGACAGCGACAACGACGGCTACGGCGACAACGCATCGGGCAACAACGCCGATGCCTTCCCCAACGATTCTACCGAATGGGCCGACAGCGACGGCGATAACGTGGGTGACAACACCGATTGGGCTCCCAACGACGCCAACGAAACGGCTGATAGCGACAACGACGGTGTCGGTGACAACGCCGANTGGGCGCCCAACNANGCCAGNGAAACGGCCGACAGCGACGATGACGGTGTCGGCGACAACGCCGACGCCTTCCCCAACGACGGCACAGAAACGCTTGACAGCGACGATGACGGTGTCGGCGACAACGCTGACGCCTTCCCCAACGACGCCTCGGAAACGCTTGACACCGATGACGACGGCGTGGGCGACAACGCCGATGCTTTCCCTGAGGACAGTACACAGAGCATCGACAGCGACGGTGACGGCTACGGAGACAGCCCGCAGGGCAACGACGCTGACGCCTTCCCATCCGATGCCACCCAGTGGCTTGACGCAGACAACGA
This sequence comes from Methanobacteriota archaeon, assembly GCA_002728035.1. GTDB lineage: Archaea > Thermoplasmatota > Poseidoniia > Poseidoniales > Poseidoniaceae > Poseidonia. The sequence goes on along the minus strand of PBUZ01000070.1, from coordinate 12,586 downwards.
CGGCTACGGCGACAACCCGAACGGTACCAACGCCGACGTCTTCCCCAACGATTCCACCGAATGGGCTGACAGCGACGCTGACGGTGTCGGCGACAACGCTGACGCCTTCCCCAACGACGCCAACGAAACGATGGATTCCGATGGCGACGGCATGGGCGACAACGAGCAGGCCGTCCTCGAGGCAAAGGAAGCCAAGGAAGCAGAAGAGGCAGCTGCAGCACAGCAACAGATGTTGGTGGGCGGCGGCATTGCCATGCTGGTCATCACGGCTGCCGTGGTGTTCTTCCTGCGCCGACGTATCGCAGCCGAAGCAGAGGTCACCAAGGATTTCTCCATGCCGGATTTGGAAGCGCAACCTGCAGCCGTTGCTCAGGATCCGATGGAAACGACTGGTTACCAGCCTCAACCCGTTCAATCCTACGAGGCCGTCGCAGCACAACCCGCTGTGACTGCACCTGTTGACCAAAGCGCATTGGTTGCCCTCGAAGAGCCGCAAGCGACTCCAGCACCTGCTGAACCGACCGTTGAGAACCAGTGGACGGATGAAAACGGCCACACCTGGCGCCTGATGAGCGACGGTACGAACCGCTGGTGGAACGGTACGGACTGGCAGAAAGTTTGATGCTCAAACTGAGCGTCTGACCGCTTTGCAGACGAAAAACACCTAAACGAGAGAGCGGTGAAACGCTCGTATGGACGGCGACGGGCAGGTCAACGCGCCGCCTCAGCCCATTCTCATTCAGGGAGACGCGAGCCTTGAGTTGAGTGCAGATTCAAGGCCCACAGCGCTCAATCCGCCATCTTCTTTCAACGATTCTAAGAACGACACCTCTGGAGAACTACGAAAGGCATTGAGTCGCGTGAACTTCATTTCAGGGACAAAAACTTCCAACATCAGATTGGGTGGTCTTGCCCTTTTGTTCACGTTCGGAATTCCTCTTTTCATTCTCATCATCACCGATGGCGATGTCTTGTTCGAAGAGGAGGAGGTCCTCTGCTGTGGCTCCGTTCTTCTCGGCCTCTTGATGGCCTTCATCATCTCGTATCGAGATTACACTTGGCATCGTTCACTATTGGCGGCACAATGCGATGCGCTTGAACAAGCCAACATCCTTCCTCCAAAGAATCGATCCCAGATTTGGAAGGTTGCTGCCCTGGTTCTCTTCTTTTCGAGCGTTGAATTTGGGTATCTTTTTGGTGCCACAGACTTTCTCTTCGGGCTGGCATTCGTTTCCTTGTTTATCGGGTTTGTAACATCCTCTAACCACAAATCGCAAATGAAAGAGTGCATGGTTCAACTTGAACAACGGCTCAATGAAGTTCGAAACGAGGAAGAATAACCTCGTCACAAGTTCTCTGTATCGGAAAAAATCCTATATTTTTGGACAGTCAAATTCGGTTCATGACCGAAGGGTCATCGGATGCATTGCGCCCCGAAGCCATCATCATTCGGGGTCCTGAACTCGAAGAGGCTGAGGAGGAAGTCGTTCTTGACGATGAAGGCCTACCTCCACCGGTCAAAGCCGTCACGCGAGTAGAGGCCCCACATACACCAGCAGGCGGCCATCTTCAAGTGCGCATTGGTGTGAGCCTTTTGGCCGCGTTCATGCTCTTGTTTCTCTTCCTCGATTTGGTCCCCGAGACTGACCGGGAAGCAGTTGGCCTGTTCGCCGCCTTCTCACTCGTGTTTGGGATGTTCTTCCTCGTTGTGGGTGCAAGCAAAGGCCAACCAAGGAAATCCCTACCAAAAACAGTCGTCATCGCCAATCAACCCATTGAGGAGATGAAAGCAAAATCATCTTCAGCAGCCTTGGAGGCAAGATCAGACAATCCCTGGATTGACGATGGGGAAGAGACCTATTCATTCTGGGCGAGCATGCTGGAGGAGCAGCCCGAGCCCGTGGCTGCTGCCGCAATGGAAACCAAAAAGGAGATTCCAGTTTCATCAGGCACCAATGATTGGCACGTCCTGTACTTGATTTGCTTCCTTCCTGTTGCGTTGCTTTGTATCATGATCGGAGGCTTGGAGGCATGTGGTGCGGTGGCAATCTGTTGCCTCCCTGAACTGTTTATCTTATTCCTGTTTGGCGATCAAAAAACAAAATCGTCGGTAGCCGACGTTCACAAGCAAGGATTGGATGCTCTGTTGGTGATCGGTTTGATCGCACTTTGCTTGTTGATGATCATCGCCTACGCGTGACCGTTCAACCAGAGCGAAGCATCACTCGCCAACGCGCTCGATGACACGGACGTGGTCACCGCGCATGTTGAGCGTCATTGGGATGATTTGCTCGTACAATTCCATGCTGACCTCTTCCTTGGATTCGGACACGCTGGTGATACGAGCCTTCTCGCCCTTGAAGGCGCCCGTGACGATTTCGACGATGCAGCCGACCTCGATACCGCTGGTGACGGCCTTGGGCTCCAAGTAGGGAAGAATGTCCTCAAGCGGGGCTTCACCAGGAAGCACGCTCTTGGCGTTCCTGAGAGGGGACTGGTTGATACCACGACGAGCCGATGGGTCTCGGCCACCTGAGCGCCCGATGAGCTTCTCAACGTGGTGTTGAGCGCTGGACTCCACAAACACGTAGCCGCGCATGGCCGGTGGGTGAAGGATGGACATGATCTCTTCCTGCAGGGACACCATCGAACCGCTGCCGTGAAGGCGAGCGTACATTTCGTCAGCGACGCGCTGTTCGGAGTTGATGGCGGTCTTGATGATGTAAAGGAAAGAGCCAACGCTGCCGTACATTTCACGGAACAATCCGTCGGCGTTTTCCATGTCGAGGTTGGAGAAGATGCAGTTGTAATCCTTGATGCTACCGGGGTCAACCCATTCACCGATGGTGTAGATGCCGGACGGAGAAATCTCGTCGCTGCTGCTCACCACAAGAACGGGAATCACATCGACGAGGTCACGACCCATGTCGATCCCGCGCTCAGGTCCTGATCCATGGTAGTGAAGGTCATCGATGGGGATACCGGTGGACTGGGCGACGCGCTCCAAGACTTCCTCAGGCGTGTTTCCAACACCCCAAACGCCGTCCCAAAGGTCGGAAAAATGTTCGGCGGAACCGTTGCGCTTGAGCAACAGCAGTTTCTCTTCATGGCGAACAAAGGCTACGAATGCTTCCGTCATCATCATCACACTCCAATCTCAGTTACCGATGCCAAAGACATCGTGAATCAACCAGGGCAGGAAGTTGTCCATGACCACCAGGATGGCGAACCCAATGGCACCCAGCACAAAGAGACCAATGCCACAGATAATCGCCGTTTGACGAAATTCCTGCTTGGACGGCTTGCGCGCCATGCGAATGATTCGGGCCCACGAGCCACGGGTAATCTTGCGGAACTGTGCCTCAATCTTGTCCTGTTGCTCCTGAACCTTCATCTCGAAGGTCTTGGTGGCGTTCTTTTCGTCAGACATGGTCTAACCTCAGCCTACCGAGCCACCAACCCCCTCATTATAACGACTCCGCAGATACGCAATGTTCATTTGTCTCCATATTTCAAAGTCAAACATGAACATTTCCGGTAGTGCACTTGTCTTACGAAGATTTCAAATCGATGAAACCGGCACTTCAGGAGCCAATGTTTGGATTGAAGCGCGACAACCAGGTATCATCAGTTTCCTTCTCACGCTGGTCGGCTTGGATCCAAACAGCTCGTTGAGGGTCACGCGTGGGTCGATCTCTTTCCAAAATTCATCGGTGTTCGGCATGAATCAAGTCTCGACGCCGCTGGCCAACATCGGTGCATTTGTGGGCGGTTACAAAAAGCCGTTTTGGGCGCTTGTCTTCGCTGGTTTGATGTTTTTTGTTGGTCTTTCGCTCGCCTTCATGGAAGATGGAGGGGTTTTCTTTGGATTCTTTGCGTTTTTGTCCATCTGTGGCTTGCTCTACTACTATCTTCAGAAAACCATGTTCATGGGATTTGAAACGAGCGGTGGAGGCACCTACGGTTTCGCCTTCAAGGCCTCCGTCCTCGAAGGCGTGGGCGTTGACATCAAGCGGGTCGAAAGCACCATTGCGTATGTCAATTCGTTGATCAGCAGCGCTTCACTCGGGGAAACTTTTGTTGAGCAAGCACAAACGCAAGTTCTTGGAGGTCGTCAAGCAACTATGCTTGCTTCCACTCAGCCCGCAGCACCGGTGGCTCAACGCCCGTCCGCACCAATGGTTGCGGTTGCCCCTGCTCCTGCACCAATGGTTCCTGCTCCTGCACCTGCGGCTCCCATACCTGCGGCTCCTGCACCTGCGCCTGCGGCTCCTGCGCCCACGCATCCCCCTGCGGCACCACCTGCACCACAACCGCAGAACAACGGAACACCGCCTTGGCCTCCTGTTTGATTTGCTTCACCCTCCAAGGGGAGGGTTGATGTGGGACGGGCGACTGTCGGCAAGCCGATGGCAGACCGTAACCCCTACGAGGTCTTGGGTGTAAACCGCAACGCCAGCGACGGTGAAATCAAACGAGCCTTTCGCAAATTGGCGCGCCAGTACCATCCAGACCGCAACAAAGGCGATGCGGGTGCTGAGGCCAAATTCAAGGATGTTCAGGCTGCCTACGACGCCATTGGCACACCCGAAGCACGCCGTGAGCACGACCAGCAGGAGCAAATGCGCAACATGTTCGGTGGCGGCATGGGAGGTCGTGGACGTGGCGGGCCATCGATGAACTTCGGCGGCATGGGCGGTGGCGGTCTTGACGATATCCTCGGTCAAATGTTCGGCGGCGGCATGGGCGGCATGCCTCGTCAACCACGCCGCCAAGCGCCTGCTCAACAACCGAAGGCAGCGGCCATCAACGTCGGCCTCGACATCACGATGGAACAAGCGACGACCGGTGGTCAGTTCGAATTCTCCTTCAAGCGGTTCAAGAAACAAGGGACGAGCATGGAAACCAAACGCACGACGATGAAACTTCGACTCGATGCAGGCGTTCACCACGGCACGACGAAGACGCTCAAAGGCCAAGGTCACGACCATCCCGAAGGAGAGCGCGGCGACGTGATCGTCACCGTACGCATCGATGCTGGAGAGGCCTATCGCTGGGAGGATGACCAACTTATCCAGGAGGTGCCCGTTCCCTATTCGGTGTTGATGTTGGGCGGAAAAGTCGAGGTGCGCCTGCCCTCGGGAAAGGTCGGCAAGTTGTCCGTGGCCGCCAACACCCTCGTCGGCGACCGCCGTCGCATGGCCAAGGCTGGCTACAACGGCGGAGACTTGACCCTTGAGTTCACCCTTGCGGAGCAAGAAACGCTGAGCGACGAGCAAAAGGCAGCGCTCGAAGCCCTGCGTGAGAGTGGTTTGTGAATCGCTGACTTCTTGACACCTCAACCGAACCCTGCATCATGGCGGGCCGTAAGCACCGAGGTCGAGGGGGTGGTTCCAATCGGCAACGGAAACAGAAGAAAGGCCCGCAGTCCCCACCTGATGAGCGACTCTGGCGTCGTGTGACACAACACTTCAACGACGAGGATTGGCAACGCCTTTGGGACGGGCCATCCATCGTCGCTTGGCTCGGTGAAAAAGAGGGTTTAGCACAGCAATTCAGCAGCGACCCAAAAGCCGAGCGCGCCCTGCTCAGCACCATCAACGAGAGCCTCGCTCACGGACGCAACGAAGGCACCTACATCCTCCCAATAGAGGACAAGATGATTCAATTTCGCTCCAAAGAATCCCTTGAGCGACTGGAAGGGGCAGCAGCATTATGGAAGGATTTCTTCAGTCGCCACGGCGGGAAAGACGATACACCGTTGCTGGGCCGACCAAAACTCACAACGGACAATGCCAGTGAAGCGGATGTGGAGAAGTACGTCCTGCTCGAACGCGTCTGGGCAGCCCTCCTTTGTGGCGGGGCCTTGCCGGCATCGTATGCGCTGGACGACGGGGGAACAACCTCCCTTCAGCGCTTTGACTTGATTCGAGAGGCCCGCATCTGTGCCGCCCGCCGTTCTGGGCTTCGCTTCCCTTCCGACGACCCAGCGATGGCCTTGCTCTTGATGACCGGCCAGCAATGGAACCTGCGCGAATTGCTTGACGCACGTTTGGATGCTCGAAAGCGGGAAGGAAAGAACCCCTTCCCTCGTCATTACGATGCCTCGATGGTGACGTACGCCGACCGCCTTGGAGAAGTGGAGGGGGATGAAGAAGTCGCGAAAGGACGAACCGATTTGCGTCACCTTCCTTTTGTGACCATCGACCCACCCGACGCCAAGGATTTCGACGATGCGGTCTGCTTGGTGGAGGAAGGCGGCGTACGAACCCTTTGGGTTGCCATCGCCGATGTGGCGCATTATGTCCAAGCCGACACCGCGCTGGACCGTGCTGCCGCTGCTCGTGCCACTTCTGTCTACTTGCCCCACACCGTGTTGCCGATGCTTCCACCAAAACTCGCAGATGACCTGTGTTCGCTGCGCGCTGATGTGGACCGCTTGGCAATGGTCGTGGCGATGGAACTTGACGACGAGAACACCATCGTGAACACCTCGGCCTACGAAGCGGTGATTCATGTCAAAGCCAACATCGCCTACGGAGCGGTGTTGAACACCAACGACTACGACGAGATGTTGGCCCTTGCTGCCGCCTGGCAGGAGAGGGAGATTCGGTTGAATCTCAACAATCCGGAATTGCGCCCTCGCCTCCACGGTGACGATGAACTGCGTGTGGAGGTCAAATGGCCCAACGAGGCCACGCGAATGATCGAGTCGTTCATGGTCGCCACCAATGCTGCTGTCGGTCACCTTCTGGGAGCACAAGACGCCCCACTTCCTTGGCGCTGTCACGCCCCGCCAGACCGGCCCGAAGTGGAGGAATTGAACGCCAAGATGGCGGCGATGGACATCTTGATTCAGTTGCCCATGCCAAGCCTGCGAAAGCACGGTGAAAGCGAAACAGAGGAACTCTCCAATTTGCTCGGCGATTGGGCCAACCTCGGTCAAGGCGGCGTTGACCTTTCTGGACTTGCGGAAGAGACGTCCGAGGACGATGTCCCTGCCTACTTGGCAAGCGTCATCGACCCCGATGCTCGAAACGGGATTTTGACCTCGCTGCAGGCGGCGCAGACGGCTGCCAGTGATCTGACGGAAACGACACGCCGCATCGTTGACCAAGGCCTCTTCCAACTAATGCAACGCGCTCGCTACAGCGAAGAAAACGGTGGCCACTTTGGCCTCAATTTGGATGCCTATGTTCACTTCACATCACCCATCCGCCGCTATCCCGACCTGATGGTCCATCGTCAACTGAAGGCCTTCATCCACGGCCGTGAATGGGTTCACGACGCCGATGAAACGGCACGGTTGGCCGAACATTGCAGCGAACAAAGTTTGACGGCCAAACGGATGGAATGGGAACTGGTCGCCAACGCCTACCATGTCCACCTGATGCGTGGCGGGCGATTGGGTCAAGAGGCGAGCACCGTTGATTCGACGTCAAGCGACGGGAACGTGGACCCGTCCATCACCTACAACGCCCGAGTGGTGGGTCTGCGCGGCCCATGGGTTTTCCTCGACTTGGCCGATGACGGAGCCGTTTCAGGCCGTATGCATCTGCGCCAATTGGGTGGAAAAGAACGCTTGGTCGTTGACGAACACGGATTGAAGGTCGTCACGGCCGAGCCCGACCACAACGGTGAACATCGCACCGTCCTCACGCTCGGTCAGCGATTCCCGTGCAGGCTGCGTGGCCTTGACATTTGGTCGGGCAGTCTCGACCTCGCACCGCTTTGACGGTGTTCAACCGTTTTGAGAGGCCGAGGAGCTCCGAATCAAACGGCGCGTTCCAAAGAACAACATCAACAAACCAAGCGGGAGGAAAAGGTAAGCTGCGAGGTCCTCAAGGAAATCAAATGTTCCAAAGATGAACCACACCGAGGCCATCACAAAGAACACACCCCCTGCGAAAACACGGGGTTCCGTAAGGGACGGCTTCAACACCACCTCAGCGGTGTCCCATCGATACATCTGCAGCCCCATCAATACGTGGATGCCCAATCCGTACACCCATCCAAGATGAAGGTCAAAATCTGCAATTCCGAGTTCACGGGGCCCAACATTGCGTGCGAATTCAAACCCGGCGTACAGCGGGACACCGGTGTAGAACACCAACACCCCCAGCATGGGAATCCAACCCTTGTGCTGGCCGTTGGGATAACGGCGAGCGGACTGGGTTTTCAAGAGCGCCTCGACGGTCAAAAACCAGGCGGCGATGAGCACAAGGCACCAAAGGATATGCCCCTGAAAGGCATCGTCAAACAGGTCGATGCTGATCCACGCCCCGATGCCCCAAACCATGGCGGTGAAGTTTGCTTGAACGACGGAAGACCCGCTGCGCGTTTCGTCCTGCCATTCCCGCACCAGTTGCATGATGAGGACACACATCACGATCAACAGCGACAAGAATGCATGGTATTCGGAGACTTGATCGGACGCTGCGAGCACCGGTTGAAGCCAAAGAATCCATCCAAAACAATAGGTGATCCAGGCGTCCATGCGACGGGCAAACCAAGCCGATGCAACGGCCACAGCCAGCATCGGCCCCCACATGAACAGGTTGAACGGCCCTGCAACCTCGTCGTAAGATAGATCGAGAATTTCGCTCGCATACCACAAAACGGCCACGAGCAAACCAAAGCCGAACAGCAACGACCTTGCTTCACCCACAAACACGCCAGCGCGACCATTGAGGTCGTTGAGCGGAGCAAAATACGCTGCAGCGGCCACGATGACGAACAGCGGTAAGACAAGGTCAACGCCGCTTGAGTCGTCGATCAGCGAGGCGAAGAGACCGACGCCCAACAGGACAAGGGTGGCGGCGATGGCAGCGACGACCCCCAGTCCGAAGCGGATGCTGCCCTCCTTGTAGCGCGATGCAAAGCCTTCCGTCGGGGTTGATGTGTCCTTCGTCTGTGAGATGAGGATGGGTTGGGGTGGCGAATCCATGGCTTCGTGCGCAGCAATTCGGTTGAAACTCTCCTCGTCGAGACGTCCCGCCTGCCTGTGCCCGTCCAGTCGCTGGAGAAACGTGTCGGAGTCCATGTTCTGAGAGAGATTCGGCTTGATAAAACAGTTGTGCTGGATTTATTGTAGTCAAAACGGCGCATTTATATTGACTACATAATTCGCACAATCATGGCCCGAATCGTCGCTGAGAAGTGCACCTGCGGTTGCAAGATGAAACGCCTCTACACCCGCGCTGAAGGTGGCAAAGGATGGGATAGCGTGGGTTGGTTGTGCACCTGCGGTTGCGGTTGCGTCACCATGGACGAGCAGTGGCAAGAAGGGGAATGCTGCACCAACTGAGGTGAATGCCGTGAAGGAACACCAACTCTCGCTGAGCGTCACGGGCATGACATGCGCGGCCTGTGTAGCATCGGTTGAGAAGGTCTTGGGGGAACTGAGCGGCGTCACCAACGTGAGCGTTAATTTGCCTCTGGAAAAAGCCGTGATCACGCTTGATGAAGCGATTGGCGACGACGACCGTGCTCGGTGCATTGCAGCCGTTCAAGGCGTTGGTTTTGGAGCGGGTGAACTCGTTCCCGCACTTGAAACTCGCCGAAACAACGAGGAAAAGGTCGCTGCTCAACGCCGTCAAGTCGTCCTCGCCTTCACCCTCGCCATTCCTGTCTTTGTTCTCTCGATGATGGTGGATGATCTCGGGCGGTTGGGTTCACTCGACCTTCGCCTCACCCTCGCCATGCTCACCGCCTTGCCCGTTTACGCCTATTGCGGTGCAGCATTTCATCGCCACGCGTGGACTTCCATGCGGCAAGGAACGGCGAACATGGACGTGCTCGTTCATCTCGGGACCACCGTGGCGATGGCCTGGTCCTCCCTCGTCACCCTCTCGCCTGTACTCGAGTTTCTTCCTGCGTTTGTTGGCCAGGCCGAGCATGTCTTTTTCGACGGTGCTGCCTTCATCATCGCCTTCGTCTTGCTCGGCAATTACCTCGAAGCCAAGGCCAAACTCAAGGCAACGGACGCTGTTCACGGCTTGATGCGCCTGCAACCAAAGGAAGCATGGGTGGTTGTTGAAGAAGGAACGGTCGCCACCCCCGTGGAGCAAATCCCCCGAGGAACACTGCTCAAAGTCAGGGCTGGAGAAACGGTTCCGCTGGACGGCCTGGTGGAAGACAGCACAGCGCTGATGGACGAGTCCATGATGACGGGCGAGTCGTTTCCCGTTCGAAAACACGAGGGCGACAGCGTAAGTGCGGGAACGGTGGTCATGGATGCTACGCTGATGGTCCGTACCACGGCGCTGGTGAACGATACCATGCTGGCGAACGTGATTCGTCTGGTGGACGAGGCTCAAATGGGCAAAGCTCCGATTCAACGTTTGGTCGACCGCATCGCTGGCGTGTTCGTCCCCGTCGTGGTTGTGGCTGCGCTCATCGCCGCTGCCGCATGGTTGTTTTGGGCAGACTCGCTCGCCCCCAACAGCGCGATGTCGTCCAGCGAAATGGCCGTGATGGTGTTGGTGAGTACCCTCGTCATCGCCTGTCCGTGTGCGCTTGGTCTGGCGACGCCAACCGCTCTCGTTGTGGGAACCGGTCGCGGTGCTCGGTACGGCCTGCTCATCAAAGGCATCGAAGCGTTGGAACAAGCCCATGCCACCTCGACCATCGTGCTCGACAAGACGGGCACCATCACCGCGGGTTCACCGAGGGTCAGCCACATTGAACTCATGGAAGGCGATGTTCAGGAACTCGTGTGCCTCGCCTCCTCTCTTGAGGCCGAATCAACCCACCCGATAGCGAGTGCAGTGCACACGGCTTGGGAGAACATGGGTTATGGCCGACCTGCAGTTGACGACGTTCGCACCTTCCCCGGTTTGGGTCTTGTTGGAACAATGGATGGCGAAGCCGTGGCTGTCGGCAACCTCGACCTCGTGAATGAATTGCTCACCGACCTTCCCGACGACCTCGATGAACAGGTCGCCAAACGCGCACGTCGTGGTGTGACCGTGGTGCTGGTGGTGCAAGGTCAACGCCTGCTTGGATGGTTGGAGGTCAGCGACCGCATCCGGGAAACGTCCCAAGCCGCCGTGAAACGGCTCAAACAGGCCGGCATCGATGTGGTGATGCTCACCGGAGACAGGGAGGAAGTCGCTCAATCCGTTGGCGATGCAGTCGGTATCACGAACATTGTCGCCGGCGTTAAACCCGACGAAAAGGCAGAACACATCCAACGCCTACAGGAGAACGGCGTCGTGGCGATGATCGGCGACGGCATCAACGACGCTGCCGCACTCAGCGTCGCCAACGTCGGCATCGCCATGGGCGCTGGGAGTGAAATCGCGCTGGAGAGTGCTGACATCGTTCTGGTGCGCAACGACTTGGCCGACGCTGTAGCGGCGCTCGAACTGGGGCGAGCGACGATGACCCGTATCCGCACCAACCTCGCATGGGCGTTTGTCTACAACATCATCGGTCTGCCCTTGGCCATGGGGTTGCTCTTCCCGTGGACCGGTTGGCTGCTGCCTCCTGCGTTCGCCGCCGCAGCGATGTCCTTGTCTTCGGTGAGCGTGGTCAGCAATTCCTTGGTTCTGCGATGGTGGCAACCCTCAGCGAAACTGCGTGCAGGGGATGTTTGATAGGCATCGGAAGAGAAGACAGCCCATGGGCGAAGTCACCCACGAACTGAACATCACCGGCATGACCTGCGGCGGGTGTTCTGGTCGCGTTCTGCGCGTGCTTGAATCAACACCTGGCGTCGTTTCTGCCAAGATTTCACACGAAACGGATTCGGGCGTCATCGTCACCACGGAGGCCTTGACGACCGATGATGTCGTGGCCATCGTGTCCAGCACGGGATTTGGCGTAACCGCTTGAGCGGCGGATTCAAAACGGCATCGCCGCACCCACGGTTTGCGCGGGGGTCGCCCAGCTTGGTCAACGGCGGTGGGTTTAGGTCCCATTCCTTATTGGTTCGCAGGTTCGAATCCTGCCCCCCGCATTACAAATCTAAAGGATTTGAACTGCACGGCTGCTAAGCCGGGTGAGTGAGAATCCTGCCCCCCCGCATCGGCCCTTGACAGAGATGGGCTCCATTTAGCAAGGCCAACGTATCGCAGCCATGGAAGAAAATCCCAAGCATTTTCTCCAAGAGGGTATGATTAAATCCGACTGGTTCCGTCAGGTAGCCATGCGCACCTCGCCTCGAAGCCTCGCCCTTGTTCTCGCCTCTCTTCTGCTCGTCTCACTTGCTCCAGCGTTCCCTGTGGCTGCTGAAGACGAGGCCGGCCGTGCAACCGGAGCCGAAGAAGTATCCTTCCAGCCGTTGTCGAGCAAATACTACGACCGCGGAGGAGACATCACCTTCACGGTCACAGCGAAGAACCTCGATCCCAACACCGAGTACACCCTTGATTGGGAAATCTGCAACACGGGAGGGGGTTATGATTGCGACAGTTCATACGCTTCCACAGTCGGAGGGTCAGGCTCCATTGACTTGGGTTCAGGGAACATGTTGTCCGTGACCACCATCACCTACACCGACCCGGGACTCCCCTACGAAACTTATGACAGCGTGACCGACGAATACACGTACTACGACGGAGTATGGAACAATTCGTTCGTT
>PBUZ01000069.1 GCA_002728035.1 Methanobacteriota archaeon | reverse complement strand
TGTCGCATCATCATCACTCCGTGTTCATTGCATCGATGATGGCATGGGCCCGGTCGACTAAATCCATCGGGTTTGGCCCGAGTATGTAGAGAGAGGGCTCCCAACCAAAGGCGCCTTCGTCCAAGATGATGTCAAGACGACCTTCGTGTGGCTGGAGTTCACCCTTGCTGGCGTAGCCGAGTTTGTAATCGAGTTCATCTGAAATGTAATTGATGTCGCCTTGGTCAACCATTCCGTCCAATGTTGGCGGTTTGAGATTGAGAACGGCGACCTTTTCGCCGTCGATGGATTTGGCTTGCAGCAGGATCTTCGCAAGGTGATTGGAGGCGCCAAATTCGGGCGTCTCGTGTCTTCGCAATACATGGTCAACCAACGTCATTCGCCCAGGGTAGGCAGCCACCTCTTCGGTGCTGGAGGCATCAGGCATGCACGTGGCGATGTTCATGCCAACCGCTGGCATGTAGTCTTTGATCCGACGCAGGTCCAAGCGACTGGTCGCCCAATCCAATCGTCGCAGCAAAGCACGGGAGGATTGGTCGTTGTCAAGGTCCAATCCAGTCAGAGTTTTGTCGTATCGCAAGGCTTGGTTGCTTCCAAACTGAAATTCGAAAATCAACCGTTGTCGTACGATGTTTGCTGCGGTACCGAATTGGTTGAGCGATTGCGCCAGTTCTCTCGCCCATCCATCAATGGTGGTTTCATCGGCGCTCGCCCCAAGCTCGGTGACGGGTTTCATGATTTGCCGCGAAACGGTGCTTTGCGTGGTGCCCAAGGCTTTTGCAATGTCCATTTGACTCCATCCGTTCACCTTCAATTCTTTTGCGAGCTGCTGATGCAGACGATCCATCCAGCGGCTACCAACTTGGCCAAGCATGCTGTGTCCAAGCGGCTTTGGCTATTCAATCTTCTTAATGAATTATGCAAGTTGAATATCGTTTTCTTCGGGATTTTCCCCTTTGAAGACACAAACTAAGGGACAATTGGATCGTTCCAGCGGAGAGAACACCACGGAGGTTTTCTTCTGGAAATGATGGTTTCTACGTGACTTAAATAGAAGAATTTCTTCTCTTTGTAGCGGCTCATGCCATCTTTTATTCATTTTGGGTAGTGGAAAATGGAGATGCATAAAGTCGACGTTATCAGCACCACATTACACCTTCTTTCATGGTTCATTCTGAAGTGAGGTTGTTGTTTTGGTTGAAGCAACAATCTCCAGATGCCAATGCATACACATGCTCATAAACGGTACGCGACGGCGGTTGAGTTGAGGTGCATGGATACGGAAGCGTTCATTGAAGAAGTTGCCAAGCGACTCACATCGTACATCAACTCAGCCGACGAACCTCGTCGTGTCAATCCCAAGACAACCCCTTCCGCGCTTCGTGCACAACTCGATTTACGCCTCCCCCTGCAAGGTTTTGGACTTGACACGGTCTTGGATGATCTCGACGAGTACATCAAGAACAGCGTCAACACGCACCGCTCGGAATTCATGAATCCTCTCTGGGGCGGATTGTCGCTTCCAGCTTTGGCGGGTGAAATCGTTGCCTCCACCACAAACAATGCAATGTACACCTTCGAACTTTCACCGATGGGTACGCTCATCGAACGCTCACTGATCAACAGAATGAACGAAATCGTTGGATTTCCCGATGGGTTTGGCACGTTCACGACCGGTGGCTCAAACGGCAACATGTTGGGGATGTTGTGCGCGAGACAGCAACTTCATCCTTCTTCATCAAAAACGGGCATCGATGGTCGCAACATGGTCATCTTCGTTTCTGCTGAATCTCATTATTCCGTCCTCATGGCGGCCAACGTCATTGGCGTCGGTCATCAAAACGTCATCAAAGTACGTTGTGACGAAGACGGTCGAATGTTGGTCAGCAGCCTCATCGAAGAGATTGCGTTTGCCCGGAAAGAAGGCCTCACGCCTTTTTGCGTCATCGCCACATCCGGTACCACCGTTCGAGGTGCTTTCGACCCCCTCGATGACATCGCTGAAGTCACGCACCGCGAGGGTCTGTGGCTCCACGTTGATGCTGCATGGGGTGGTGCGAGCATGTTTTCAACGACACACCGCACCTTGATGTCGGGCGTTGAGAAGGCCGACAGTCTGTGCTGGGATGCGCACAAGATGATGGGTTTGCCGCTCATGTGCAGCGTGTTCTTGGTCAAAGATCAAACGGTTCTTCGTCGTCTTTGTGACCACACGCAGGTTGCGCATTACCTCTTCCACAACGACCGTGCATCCGAAGACCTGGGCCACTATTCGCTTCAATGCGCACGCCGTAACGATGCGCTCAAACTTTGGATTGAATGGCGTGTGAGAGGCGATGAAGGTTGGGCTAAACTCGTTGACNGAAACATGGATTATGCGGACCACCTCGAGACGCTCATCAACGAACATCCTTCACTCGAGATGCTCTCTTCTCGTATGTGGACCAATGTCTGTTTCCGTTACCGTTCCGACGATGGTCATCTTGACTTGGATGCGGTCAACACCGAAATTCGAAATCGCCTCATCGCTGAAGGCTCGTTCATGGTGAGTCGGTCAAATGTTGGCGGCAACATCGTCCTGCGCATGGTCTTCGCCAACCCGAACATCACACAGGCGTCGCTTGACAGGTTCATCGAGCGAGTCATCGTTCACGGTGACGAGATTTCCAAAGGCCTGCCCCCCGCACCTTGAGGCGTTTCAAAACCCATCTTTATGGAGCGAACCTTCCTCGTCAATCCATGAGCGACCAACCCCCTGTTCGTACAGCACTCTTCGAAGAGCATCTTGCATTGGATGCGAACATGGTTGATTTCCATGGATTCGAACTTCCAATTTGGTATTCCAATATTCGTGATGAACATTTGGCAACACGAGAAACTGCGGGCTTGTTTGATGTCTCGCACATGGGCTCGTTTCGATTCAGCGGAGCAACCGTTCGAACATGGCTTGAAGGACTGGCCACGCAACGAGTCAGTGCCATCGAGCCAACCCGTTGCGCTTACACCCACTTTTTGGATGCCGATGGCTTCTTGATCGACGACATGATCTTTGCCGTCGTGAGTGAGGAAGAGATCTTGGGCGTGCCAAACGCCTCGATGATCGATGTGATGTGGGCTTGGTTCTCCCAGCACCTCCCTGAAGACGGCTCGGTGACCATGGAAAACCTCTCCGAAGCGACATCCATCCTTGCCTTGCAGGGTCCAACGGCAAAAACGATTCTCGATGCTGCCATCGGAGAAGGCCAACATGTCGGTCGTTTCCGTTGGCGAGANTTNACCGAAAATTCGCTCGGNGTGGGTGGATGGATTCAGGGCACAGGATATACGGGAGAGCCTGGATACGAGATATTCGTTCCCAATGCCGATGCACCGATGTTGTGGCGTGCCCTTGTTGAAAACGGGGCTGTCCCGGTTGGTTTGGGAGCCCGAGACACCCTTCGTCTTGAGAAGGGCTACCTGCTCTCTGGCGTTGATTTTTGTTCCCCCTCACTCGCAACAGAAGGTGACGATGGTTTCCTTGCACGCGATTCATGGGAGACCAACGTTCCGTTCGGTTTGGATTTGAATCACGAATTCATCGGCAAACACCGTGTGGTGAACCACGATGAAAACGACGAACGCTGGTGGGGAATCAAGTACGTCGAAAAGGGGCCGCTCCCCCGTCCAGGAAAAGAAGTGTGCTCCCTTGAGGGTGCCCCCATTGGCCGCCTTTCCTCAGGAGCACCAGCGCCAAGTTTGGGCAATGTTGGTATCGGCATCGGCTACATCGCTGGCGTCAAGGAAGGTGACGAGGTCCTGGTGGTCGCAAGTCCTCGCAAATCGGTCAAGGCAGTGGTGGTTCGGCCCCCGTTCTACTGAAGCTTATCCAAGACTGGTTTCATGGCGCTTAGCCAACGTTGGTGTTCACGCTCACCGTCTGCACCGAGTTCCACCTGTGTCGACCTCATGTTGAGCAAGGCCGCCCCTACGGCTTCGGCGTCACCCCAAGGTGCTGTTGAACCGAGTCGTTCATCCTCCACCACATCACCCATCAAGCACCCATCGTTGACCACCGTAGGGATGCCACATGAGGCAGCGTCAAACATTTTCACAGGCAAGGCTCCCTGCAGAATGTTTCCTCGAAGCGGTGCGTACATGGCGTACATCACATCCACTTCAGCCATGATATCGGGCAATTCATCTTGGTTGAAGGCACCGATGACCTTCGCTTCAAGTTCGTCGGCTTCCACTTCTTCCAACAAACGGCGTCTCACGGTTGCGGCAGCCACACCGTCACCTGCAACGAGCAAACGTGGGCGTTCATGCGTCTGAATGCTCTTGACGGCTTGAATCATGAGTTCCATGGCTGCCGTGTCGCGAACGCGTCCAACATAACCAACCGTCCACGTGCCTTCAGGCTCGGTTTTCTTGACAGGAAACGGAGGAAGTGGCCGATTTTCAACGGCGACACCTTCCAATCCATGATGAGCCAGCCATTCGACGAATCCTTTGTGTGAATCGGGATGGATTTGGCCGCTTGAGGTGATGATGCATTGTGCTTGTTGAGCTCGATTCAACATGCGTTTTTTCATCTGACCGCTGATGATGCTCCGTACGGTGGATTGCGGTGCGGAAAGACGGATCCAAGAATGCTGTAAATCATGCATGTCAAAGACAAACGGGACCTGGAGGCGCCGTCGCAGAGTTTCCCCGATTCGCAGCGTATCGGCATCGTGGCAATAGACCAAGGACGGTGGGTCGTTGAGCAAGGTTCGAATTACGCGTTGATGATATTTACGAATGCCACGATAGGTGTTGATGGTGCCTCCGTAGGGGACGGAGCCGACACGGTAACGCATGATGCGGACACCACCGATGTTTTGGCTCAGTGGATGTGCTTCCTGGCGGTCAAAAGCATGGACGGTGACGTCGAAACCGCATTGATGCAACCATGTCTCATGGCGGAGAACCCGCGGGTCCGGCGCACAAGCGTTGGTCACCACCATCGCCACCCGCACCATGGCTTGCCCACAACGTTTCGTGTCATAGGCTGTTCCCTTGACGCATGTGGAGTGAAGCAATTCATTATGAGCGGGACGCGCATGGATTTCATTGCAGCACCTGCGCAGAGCGTGAGCACCATGGTGGACCAACTTCCAAACCGAGGCCGAGAAGCGGAAATGCTGAAAGAAATGGGACTCAAATCCATGGAGGATTTGTTCGCAGACATTCCCTCTGATGTTCGCTTTCAAGGTGCGCTCCCACTCCCTGCCCCGCAGTCCGAGGAGGAGATTCTGCGAGACGCTCGACATTTGCTCGGAGCAAACACCGATTTGGGCAGCCGCCCATCCTTCCTCGGAGGTGGCTTGTACCGCAACTACGTTCCTGCCTCTGTGTTCCAACTCGTGACTCGGGGTGAGTTTCTTACCGCGTACACGCCCTACCAGCCCGAAGTAAGCCAAGGCATGCTCCAAGCCATGTGGGAATTTCAAACACTGGTTTCCGAACTCGTCGGCCTCCCCATCGCCAACCTCTCGCTCTATGATGGTTCAACCGCCGCTGCCGAAGCATTGACCTGTGCCGTCCGTGTTCACAACAGAAAGGCATCACAACCCAACACCGTGTACGTTTCCGCGCTGACGCCGCCGGACAAACTGTCGGTCATGCACAATTATTGCCAAGGCGCTGAAATTGATATTCGCATGCTCGCTCATCACGAAGATGGGACCCTCGATCTCGGAGCGCTGGCGGAGGCTGCTGGTTCATGCGGCGTTTACCTCGAGCAGCCCAATCCGTTGGGTGTGCTCGACGAGGGCCTGACCGGCGTGAAATCCATCATCGGCGAGAACACGGCCCTCATCGTCGGTGTTCAACCGATCTCACTCGGCGTGGTTGAAGCACCCGGTCATTACGGTGCTGATATTGTCGTGGGAGAAGGTCAACCCCTCGGCAGCCCGGTCACGGCTGGTGGCCCGCTGTACGGTATTTTTGCCTGCACAAAGCCGTACCTCCGATTGATGCCTGGACGCATTGTCGGTCGGTCAATCGATGTTGACGGAAAGGAGGCATACTGTCTCACGCTTTCAACCCGTGAGCAGCACATCCGCAGGCATCGAGCAACCTCAAACATCTGCACCAACGAAACGCTGATAGCGCTCATGGGTGCCATGCACATGGCCTTGCTCGGCCCCGATGGCTTACGTGACCTCGCACATCGAAACATGCTCGCTTGCCAGCGTGCAAAAGAGACCCTCGCCAAGACGCCCGGTGTTGATCTCGTTCACGATGCACCCCACTTCAACGAATTTGCCATCACCGTCCCTGGCTCGGCCAAGGATTGCCTCGCCTACTTGGACAGCAACGGAATCATCGGTGGCTTTGATCTCAGCACATGGTATCCCGATGCCACGCAACAGATTTTGGTCACCACCACCGATCAAACCACCGCACAAGACATCGATGCGTTGGCGGCACAATTGGCGATGTGGGCCACGCACTCGGGGGTGGTTGCTTGAGTCATCTCTTCGGTCACAACGGTGCTGAAAACACCGGATATAGCCAACCACAGGGCCTCACATGTGATGACAAACCGGTGGTTCCAGCAGGATTGGTTCGAAAGCAGGCGGCACGCTGGCCGCGTCTTTCAGAGCCCGAAATGGTGCGTCACTACACATGGTTGTCCAAGCGGAACTTTGGCATCGATACTGGATTTTATCCCTTGGGTTCCTGCACCATGAAACACAATCCTCGTATCAACGAGGTCATTGCCCAGTTGCCGGGTATCGCTGACATTCACCCGCATCAGCCCGAACATCACCTCCAAGGGTTGTTGTCCATCTTCTACGAAATGCAACACATGCTCGAAGTCTGTGCAGGTATGGACCAGGTCACCCTCCAACCCGTCGCGGGTGCACAAGGAGAATTCACGGCTGTTCGCTGCATTCAGGAATACTTCCGGCTTCGAGGTGAATCTCAACGTACCAAGGTGATCGTTCCAGATTCAGCTCACGGTACCAACCCTGCCAGTGCGGCCATGGCGGGCTTCGAAATCGTCGAAATCCCGAGCCTCGATGACGGNCGCATGGACCTTGANGCNCTNGCNGCNGTNNCNGANGAAACGACGGCGGCNATGATGATCACCAACCCCAACACCNTNGGNNTGTTTGANGCNGACATCAANGCNGCCAGTGAAATCGTNCANNANGCNGGCGGNCAGATGTACTACGACGGTGCCAACTTCAACGCCATCTTGGGCATCACTTCGCCAGGTTTGATGGGCTTCGATGCGGTCCACTTCAACCTCCACAAAACCTTCTCCCAACCTCACGGAGGCGGTGGCCCTGGTTCAGGCCCCATCGGTGTCAAAGCCCACCTCGCTCCGTTCCTNCCAGGACCTCTTGCGGCACGGCGTGAGCCCACCCCAGAGGAACGAGGACAGGCNGTGGATGCGTATTGGTACCAATGGCATCAACCAGANCANAGCATTGGGAAAGTGCAGCAGTGGCACGGAAATGCTGGTGCAGTGGTTCGTTGCTGGGCCTATTACCGACGCTATGGTGAGGGTCTGCGAACCATGTCGGAACATGCCGTCTTGAACGCCAATTATCTCCGTCACGCCATTCACCGAGAAGCGAAAAAGGCGGGCGTTGACCATCTGTTTGTTGATGGAGCGGAAACGGATGTCGCGAAGCACGAGTTCACGTTGTCCATGCAACCGGCCAAAGACGCCTTGGGCATTTCTGCCATGGATGTTGCGAAGGGCCTCCTGGACCGTGGGTACATGGCACCAACCGTGTACTTCCCCTTGGTGGTGCCTGAATGCATGATGATCGAACCGACCGAAACGGAGTCAAAGGACACCTTGGACATGTTCGCTGAACATTTTGCTCAAGTCTTGAAGACTTCACCAGAGGCCCTTCATGAGGCACCCATTACCACCCCCGTTCGTCGTGTTGACGAAGTCTATGCTGCACGAAATCTGTGCCTACGACACCCGTTCGATGACGCTTGATGTGGGCAAGCATTATCCTCGCCACCAACCACGCAAGGTCGTGGAGGAAGACGAAGTTGCAGCGCCTCCGGGCTGGGTGACCTACGACCCAGAAAGCGATTACACCATCACGCTGTTTGCTTTTGCATGGGCCCTGCTTCCCGTGGGATTCATGGTCATGATGCTGCTGTTCGACCGGTTCGCTCAGTACCGACTTGCACTTGCAGGAGCCGCATTGGGTATGCTTTGCTTGGCCTTCGCAACCGGTGCGACCCAACGGAAAGGGGCACTGAAGGATGNGCGTGTCCTTTTGGCCATCGCCGCTCTTTGTGCAACCGTTGCCCTCACACTCTTGGTTTGGCGCTTGAACCTCAACGATTGGTGGTGGGCTGTTTACGGCATGGTGTTCGGTTGTGTACCCATGATGTACGTTGCCATTGACCATTTGGCGAAATGCACGGCTCCTGGTTTTTCTCGACCATGGCCGCCAGAGCGTACCGTACCATCCATGGCCTTGCCCGGCTGGCGTATTCAAACGGCTCGCTGGGCAAACGGACCAATGGCATCCGTCGTCACCAAAGACGGGGTTGTGGGGGTGCTCTACGGTGTGTTGGCAGACGGTGAAACACGCCTCTGCTTCGAATCGCTTCAACCCAAGTCCGATGCTTTCCCGTCCCCTCTTCTCAACGTTGATTGGCGTCGGTTTGATGATGAAATCAGCGTTGCTACAAGTGAAGAATGAGGTCCAACCGTCCTTCATGCCGAGCGGTTATCATAAAGAACCACCCGCGATGGCGCAAGGTCATGGATGTAACGATTCTGTTGGGGTCTTCTTCGGACCTGCCAATCGCCCAAAAATGCACGAAAATCTTGGAACACTTTGACGTCCCTTACCAACTTAGGGTCGCCTCCGCCCATCGTTCCCCTCGTTTTGTTGAACAAATCGTCGGTGACGCCATCGATGACGGTTGCTCGGTCTTCATCGCCATGGCCGGTCTTGCTGCGGCTCTTCCAGGCGCTGTTGCGGCATTGACCACCAAACCCGTCATCGGTGTCCCTTGTGGTGGAAAGGTTCCGTTCGACTCGCTGCTTTCCATTGCTCAACTCCCTCCAGGCGTACCCGCTGCTACGGTTGGTGTTGACCGAGGTGACAACGCTGGTTACCTTGCTGTNCAAATGCTGGCGTTGGCCAATCCAAAATACGCAGCTGCTCTTGAACAGAACAAATTGGATCAAATCGAGCGCGTNAAGGCCCAAGACCGAGAAGTCAACGGCGGTGCATGAGATGTTCGATGCCGAGGAATTCATTGCTGAGAGCATTGAATCCCTCAAAGCGACCATTGACGACATTGCCATCATCGCATGTTCTGGGGGCGTTGATTCCACCGTTGCTGCGGTNATCGCCAACAAGGCCGTCGGTGATTTGCTTCACTGTGTCTATGTTGACACGGGATTCATGCGAAAAGACGAGACTGAGCAAATCGAAGCGTTGCTTGAAGCGCAAGGCATCAATCTCATCACCGTGAAGGCTGCAGACCGCTACTTTGAGGCCCTCAAAGGCGTTACCGAACCTGAACAAAAGCGCAAAGTCATCGGCGAACTCTTCATTCGAATTTTCGAAGATGAGCAGAAGAAATGCGGTGCAAAATACCTCGTTCAAGGTACGATTGCTCCCGATTGGATCGAATCCGGTGGCGGTGTGCGTGATACCATCAAATCACATCACAACGTTGGTGGATTGCCCGAGGACATGACCTTGCAAGTGGTTGAGCCGCTTCGCGAACTGTACAAGGATGAAGTTCGGGAATTGGCTCGGAAACTGGACATCAACGTGGCCGAACGACAACCGTTCCCTGGCCCAGGTTTAGGCGGTGCGTACACTTGGTGAACTCACGCCCGAGCGCGTTGCCGTGGTTCGAGAAGCGTGTGCCATCGTGGAAGAAGAGTTTGAAGCAGCCGCTGAACGTGGCGAGATGGAATTGCCTTGGCAGTATTTCGCTGCGCTTCTTCCCGTTCGAAGCGTGGGCGTTCATGGCGATGTGCGAGCCTACGGCGAGACCGTGGTGGTTCGAGCGGTCCAATCCATGGACGGCATGTCGGCTCGTTATTCTGAAATCCCTCACAAGATTTTGCAAAAGATCAGCACGCGCATCACCAACGCTGTGAAGGGCGCGGTGAATCGGGTGGTCTACGATATCACCCACAAGCCGCCTGGTACCATTGAATGGGAGTGAAACTCCCCTCGGGAATAGGTTCATTGGTGAGATAACGAGGCGACACCATGGCGCTGGACGACGCAACTGGCATGCTCCTCGATGCGGCCGTTGACGTCCTTATCCCAAAGCCGCTCGTGCGAATTCTGTCCGCGTTGTTCCTTGGTTTTCTCATCGTGGGCCTGATCATCTTCTTGCCAATGATGTCTTGGTCGGACGATGCAAAGGCCGTTGAAAGCGCCGGTCAACCACCTTCCACCGACTGGCGACCGTACTCGGTGGTGGCGCCCGTTGATACCGGTATCAATGTCTATCACGACCATTTTCGGACAGAGGAAGTTTATCCCGATTGGCTTTTGGATGGCTTGGGTGTGACAAAAACGTGCAATCCCACTTTTGAGGGGACATGGCAAGAACGGTATGAGGCCGACAAAGAGGCGTGTTGGGATAGCATCACCACTTCCGACATCGTGTACTTTTCAGGCACGAAGATCATCGGTACATCGCCAGATGGTGAGACGGAGATTCACATTCTTGACGACCCTTCCGACGGCCATGGAACGGCCGTAACCGGTTCGGTGATCGATGCAAATCCCGATGCTGTCATCTTCTTCGTTGAGGGCTTTTCGACCGAAGCAGTTCTCGCTGCAGGCAATCAACCCCTGGTCGACATCGTCACCACCTCCTTTGGCGCCATCGGTTCACTTCCCGTTCCCGGTATTGAAACGGGGACCTATCAAACGGTGGTGGTGAACAACAAAATCCACACAGGCGCAGCGGACAACACGCCATCACCTGCCGTTCAGGATGCAACGGCTGGCCCGCCGTGGTCCATCGGTATCGCAGGCTATGCAGAAGAGGGTGACGACCAGAAGGAGACCATGAGTGGTTCGTATCCCGATATCGCTGCTGATTGGACGCAAATGCTCCCCAATCATGACGACGTGGACGGCTATCACGAAACATCGGGTACGTCGTTTGCCACACCAAGGACAGCGGGCATCCTTTCCTTTGTTCTTGAACACCTTCGTACAGAAGTTGGTGACTACGGTTCAGGGGCGTCCACCGAAGATCGCAGTGGCATGTTGGTGAACGGCATGTGGCCAGAAGGACATCCAAATGCTCCCGGCGAGGCGATGATCTCGAACGCAATGGTTCGTCATGCGCTCAATCTCTCCGCTTGGTACCCTTCGTTTTCCACCTGGGACCCAACGGCTGGCACCATGCCCATCTCTCCTGTCGCTCCCTGCACGCAGGTTGGCTGGGGCGTGGTGAACATGTCCAACATTCAACCGATGATCGACCACCTCTATGGCACCGCCCTGATGCCAGACCGTCCAGCGGATGTTGAGTTGTGCATGCAGGTCAATCAGGAAGCACGTGAGGCGTATTGGGGCGTCTACCCTTCTGAAGAAGCGCCTGAACGCCCACTTGAAGTGGCCTCCCGTGATTGAAGGCTTTGAATGCAAATAGCGCACCATGGTATCGAACCGACCTCGATTAAACGAGGTGCAGAGGTAGTATTTACGCCGATTGTGGGGCTCGAACCCACGACCTTGGGATTAACAGTCCCACGCTCCACCAGCTAAGCTAAATCGGCATCGTGGCCGAGTAACCACTCCTTTATGACGAC
>PBUZ01000068.1 GCA_002728035.1 Methanobacteriota archaeon | reverse complement strand
CATTTGATGCTTTTCATGTTGGCTTCTTATCATTCACAGAATTCTCGGACCATGCAAGAGGCCGTGCTAAATGACGACGAGCGTCCACTGGAGGCTCCGTCCAACCATCAAAAGGTGGTGATTCCGATACATCCACCCATGTATCATCGGTGCGTTGTTTGCAGGTTGGGCATCGCAAACCTTGCATGGAGCCCATGCTCTTCATTCGAACCCCACATGTTTGGCAGAGAGGACGGCGTTGCTTGCGGGGAACTGGGTTGAGGACGCGCAATTGTTCAACATGCAGCGAACCGTTAGGATGAACGAGTCCTCTTGCTTCAATTTCATCGCCTACCGCAAGCCACCGTGCCAATGCGTTGACCTCCCCGCCCTCCGCATAGGAGATCATACTGAATGTTTCCGTGCTGATGACCACATGTTTTCGAGCAGCGTTCAGTGCGGTGGCTGTGACTTGGCCACGATGGTTGCCTTGAAGATGGTCGCCCGAGGCTTGGTTGGTGCAAAAGACTCGCCAACCATCGTGCTGCTCGGTCTCTTCAGAAGCGAGCAAAGTTTGACAAGCAATCTCAGCAGATGCCTTCGTGAGTGAGCGAATGCCAAAGAGTACGGGTGAGTGACCCCGAGGTGCAATCAATCCCGTCCCTCTCCGTGGGTCACGTGAAAACACGATGTCCTCCCATTCATCGATTTGCGAGAGCGTGGTCTCATCGATCCTTCGCTGACCCGCCGCATCATAGGTGCGCCAGGCAATGGCTTCCCATGTGACGTTTTCAGCGGGCCATGCGACCGCTGCGGTTGCGCCAATACGGCCATAGCCACCCCACGAACGGGTTGCCTCGGGAAGATCTTCAAGGTCAACGTTGCCTCGAACTGCAGCCCAGTAAATGGCGGCATCGGGTTGTTGGTCAAACCACACCATCCCCGGACTGGTGGGGGCTTGTTCTCTGGGTGAAATATCGCTTTCGAGCACATCGCCTTTGAGGGGGAGAATCCGTTCGTTCCAGAAGCTTTCCAAGACCCTCATCAGCTCGCTTTCGTCATCCGAAATGATTTCTATAGAAAGGGCGGCGTTACCGCGCGTTCGTCGCTTTGCAAACGGCCAAAGGCGGACCAAGCGAGGAACGCCGCATTCCACATTCGAGGGCAAATGCTCGATCAAATCGTGAAAGACCTGAGTGGTGCAACCGCCGCGTAGCGAGTCCGTATCGTCGAGCCCCAACCAACCCATCGTTACCCCTCACGGCTGGAAAGCATCTCCTTCGTCTTCCTCTTGGATGATTCGGTCAATCACCGTGGCAAGACCGAGGGTCCTGGGTACGCGAAAGAGACGGGCACCATAGCCCCATCCTGCGCCCATATCCGAGCGACGGTCACCGACCATCGCGTCCAACACATGTGGGGCGGGAGGCTTTTCCGACCACCACGCCACCGAGGGAAACGAAACGGGGATCTGGACGGGCTCCCAAGATGTTTCAAGTTCCATTTCTTCTCGAATCAGACGATGACCGAGCAGGAGCATCGCGGGAGAAGGCTTGCGACATGAACAACGGTCTTCGTAGCGATGTGGACAGGTGATAAAGAGGTCAATCACTGCGTGAGGGTCGTGCTCGGAAAGTTGAGTTTGAAGCGCTTGATGGAGTTCAATCAGACGCTTTGGCCCCCAAAGTCCACGGGAAATGGCCGATTGATTGGTCACAACGCAGACCGCATAACCTGCCTGTTTGAGACGCGCAATCGATGATGCGGCCCCATCGAGCAGTTGCATTTGACTGGCCGTGTTGACATAACCGGGACGACCAAGATTGATCACGCCGTCCCGATCAAGAAAGGCAATGGGCGCATTGCTGTGGCGGTAACGCTCGAGAGCGCCCACCACTTGAACATAGGGCCCCTCCATGAGCAAGGCTCGTGAAACCACTCCATGTGCTTTGTTCACGTTCGGAGACCTTCATAGGCAAGCGCCCCGAGGACATGTTGTGCTGGTGACCAAGGAAACCGCAACGCTTCTGGGCGCCATCGGCATGGTGCTGCTGGGAATTGCATGGGTGCGCCGTCGCAGCAACGTCGTTCGTCTCGCACAACTTGGGTGGATATTGGTCGGGTTCTACTTCTTCAACCAATCGTGGACCTACTTGGAACACGACGACCTCATCTTGACCGTGATGTGTGCGCTCACGCTCCCGTTAGCTTGCCTTGCCGCGTGGTGGGAACAGGACGCCGACGGCCAACAGGCTGAAGCCATCGTCTGGGCAAGAGGAACCGTTGCATTTGCAGGTGGCCCGTACATGCTTGTGACGTATGTCCCCTACCTCAGCGTCGCTGCCATTTGGTTCGTAGCCAGCCAGTCCGCTTGGTTCCTCAGTTTTGCAACCGGTACTGACATCAACATTGGCACCACGTGGGTGAACGACACCTCTGGGAGAGTCTCTTGGGAGGCTTGGGAAGGAAATCGATGGTTTGCTACAGATTTTTCATCCGAATATGCGTTTCAATCGGAATTGATCCTCGCAGACGGCTCCATGATCGGCATCAACTTCGTCCTTGCATGCACAGCACTGCAATCCATGGTGTTGTTCATCGGGGCGATTTCGGTTCTTGAGTTGTCGTGGAAAAAACGCATACGTGCGCTGCTCCTTATCGTTCCGCTCATCCATCTGCTCAATGTGTTCCGCAATGCAGGGTTGATTTGGATGCACATGACCTACACGCAATGGGACCTTTGGGGTCTGAGTGTGTTTGAATTCGGTCACAGTTACGTCGCTCGCTTCGTCAGCCTCTTTGCGATGTTCATGATGGCCCTCATCATGTTCGAGATGTTGCCGTCCATGCATCGAAACATCATGGCCTTGGTCTCGCCAAAGAAGGAAAAAACCGCCTCTTAGGTGCACACGCCGGGAATCGAACCCGGGTAGAGAGGTTGGGAACCTCCCATCATAGCCCCTAGATCACGTGTGCGTGTCCAAAGGCAGGGGATTTGAATTGATGAGGGCTGTGGTCGGAAAAGATGATGTTGTTCGGCGAGGGCACAGGCTCATGCATCCATTGAGCGAGCCGTTCGTCTTCCGACGAACAGGACTCGAAGTCAAGAATCGATGTGTGCTCGCTGCCATGACCAACAAGCAAAGCCAGGAAGACGGTGTTCTCTCACAAGATGAAATCGCCTGGCTGAAGGCCCGTTCATCAGGCGGCTTTGGCATCGTCACCACGGCGGCAGCCCATGTCCAAGAAGATGGGAAAGGATGGAACGGCGAAATGGGGGTATGGTCCGATGAACACCTGCCTGGCTTAACCCAATTGGCCCAAGAACTTCGCCAGGACGGTTCTGTTGGACTGGTTCAACTCTTTCATGGTGGAATGAGGGCCCCTGAATCGCTTACTGGCAAGCAACCTGTATCCGCTTCAATCAACGCTTTGGGGGTGGGACTTGGTGAGAGCAGAGCAATGGAGGAACAGGAGATCCTCGACACCGTCCAAGCCTTTGGAAAGGCGGCTCAACGTTGCGAGGCTGCGGGCTTCCATGGCGTTGAATTGCACGGAGCACATGGATACCTTATCGCGCAATTTCTCGGAAAAGGCACCAATCGCCGAGACGACCGCTGGGGGGGTGATGGCGCCCGCCGACAAGCGTTCCTGAGCGCCATCGTCGAGGCCGTTCGCCAACGCACATCACCCACCTTCTTGGTGGGGATTCGTTTGTCTCCAGAATTGAGTTCATGCGGTATTGAACTTGAGGACGCCCTCGAAACCTTGGATTTGTGTTTGGAACTCGAGCTCGATTTCATTCATGTCTCCTGTTGGGATTTCACAAAACAGGCCTCCCATGGCGGAATTGAGCAGCCTTACACGGCATGGTTTTCCAAACGAGTCAACGGCAAACTACCGCTGATTTCAACCGGTGGCGTCTGGAATGCTGAGGAAGCAAACATGCTCTGTGAACAAGGTGCAGACCTCGTCGGTGTTGCCCGTGCTGGTATTGCCCACCCGGATTGGCCGACGTATCTTGAGGACGGCGAGAACACACCGAAACGACCGCCCTTTTCTGCTGATGAATTGGAAAAGGCCGCCTTGAGCCCTGTCTTTGTGGAGTACATGCGGCGTTGGGACGGGTTTGTTGAACCGTAAACGCCCTTGCCGCGATTCGAACGCGGGTTCCTGGCTCCGGAGGCCAGGGTGATATCCACTACACTACAAGGGCACCCAGCGCTGATGACTTCGCTTGAAAAAGGTAGAGGCTCACGCCTTCAATCGCCAATCTTCATCGGGAGACGAGCGCACCCAAATGGCGTCACTTCCCGTTGGATGTTCGATGGTTTCGATTCCGTCGAGCATCATGCCCATCAACTCGGGGCTCGGTGCCGTGGCCTCAGGGAACGAACCGGTTTCCTCAATGTTTTGTGCAGGCAATTCAATCGCAGAAGGCGTGACATCAGCATAACCTGCATCGGAGATGCTCGGACGTGCCTCGAACATCTGTTCTGAAAGACGATCTTCGTCATCCCACACTTTGCTATCCGCTTCCATTGTGCTGCGACCGCCTCGGGCAAAGGCGACCAAGAGGCCTGCGAGGACGATGAACATCAATCCAGCCGTTGCGTAAATGATGTCGTTGGAAACGCTTGCAACGATGTCGGCGTTATCACCTACCCCGTCCCCGTCGGTGTCTTTGGATTCGGTGGGGTCGTCCGGGAAGGCATCTTTGTCATCGGGGACACCATCGCCGTCGCCGTCAAAAGCATCAAAGGTGGTGACACACAACAACTGAAGCATCTCGAGTTCTTCGTCATCGATGAAATCATCTCGGTTCACATCGACCAAGGCGAAGTCGTAATCGTTTGCCCATTCATGTTCTTCGAGGCGTTCGATGGAGACTTCCCCGTTCCATTCCAACGCATTGAACACACTCACCAACTCGTTGCTACATGTGCAGGCCATCTGGACGAACTCCCTGAACTCGTACACACCGTCACCGTTCTTGTCAAGTTCCTTGAGTTCTGCACTCTCGACTTCCATGGATTTTATTTCCGCTTGGTCAAGGGTACCGTCACCATCACGATCCACTTCTTCAAACACCACGGCTGCTTCTTCGGAGCACGTTCGTGCCGTTGTTGGCTCCTCCGGCTCCTCAGGGTCAATCGGTTCAATCGGGAGGGCCGACTCATCCCAGCGAACCACAAGTGAGACCTCTTCCGCATCCGAGAGACCTGTCATCGTGATGTCAACGCGACCGTTCATCGGGAATTCCATCGCCATGGCGTGGTTCGTTCCGTCTTTACCGCTCTGCATCTCAAAGGGTTGTGTTGAAACATCCAACCCAATGCCAGGTCGTCCTTCACCAAAGAACTCAAACTCGTATTGAACTCCTTCGATGAAGAGCATGATGTCGCCTGAACCTCCGTAGGATTCAACCCAAAGCATGCTTCCTGGCTCTTCCAACATCGCAAAGAAGTAGATTTCACCACCTTTTTCGACGCTGATGCCATCGATCGCTTCATCGTTGTACAGCTCGATCGGCGTACCGTCGTAATCCCAGACATATCGGTCGTCGAATTCAGCAACGATGTTCACGCCCGTGAACGCTGATTCGGAAGTGAGCAAGATGTACCACCAACCAGGCGTTGGGTCGTTAAACGCAATACGGTCGTTTGCACCACTGGCCGAGGAGTGGTGACTGTATGTTGCAGTCGTTGGTGCTTGGTCCAATCGGAGGTAGAGGTCGGCTTCNCCAGCCCCGTCGTTCAAGTCGACAACAAGACGTTCTGTTCCTTGAGGAACTTCAACCTTGAAGTATTGAGAAAGACCGTTGTAGCCGCTCAACAAGCCGTATTCCACCCCGGGCGTGAGCGTAATTGCATCCTCTGGCTCCACGTTTTCAGGTGGGTAGACGAAGTCAGCGACGATGGTGAATTCCCTTGCGTTTCGGAAACTGTAGGCCGTGATGTAATACAGACCCGGTTCAAGGTCGAAGAGGTGGACTTCCTCGTCGTTGCCGGGGTTGGTCGACCAGGATTCCATGGTGTTCTGTGAGGTCTCCTCGACTTCTTTTCCATCATCAAACGGTTCGGTCGCCCACCAACCGGTCGGCGTTGGAGGGCTGTAATACGACATGCCAAGGTCGAGGTTGCCCTGACCTCCGTAGGTCCTCACACGAAGGTCTGCAAGTGGTTCTGTTACGTTCACGTAGTAGTAGACTGCGTTGACATTGCCGTTGGAAGGTTGGCCAGCATTGAGGTTCTGGTTGGTCACAGGGATACTCTCCTTCAGTTCCGTCATGTCGTCAAGCGTTGGTGGAGGGTCGGCCATATCCGCATCAAGTTCAATGAACAAATCCTCAGCATCAGTTTCCAAA
This sequence comes from Methanobacteriota archaeon, assembly GCA_002728035.1. Lineage (GTDB taxonomy): Archaea > Thermoplasmatota > Poseidoniia > Poseidoniales > Poseidoniaceae > Poseidonia. Next base: position 2,940 of record PBUZ01000068.1, on the reverse strand, counting down.
ATCATCGTAAACCAAAACACGCCTTCATCAGGCCAAGACCACGATTCCCACAGATAGCCCCACTCGGCGAAACTTTCTGTATCGTGATTCCATTCATCGGGAATGGTTTCNGATTGCGCGTAAAGCGTGTATTCTGTCATCTGTTCAAAATCACCAAATTTGATGGAATACGACGACCAATACAGTTGCCTCGTGTACTCCTCAATCTCGACGAAGAAGAGTAACGTGTCCCCTTCACCAGCGAATTCAATTTCATGGCCTTCTCCGATGAAGAGTTCCACGGCCTGCGCGACGATGCTACCATCAGGCATCACCCAATCAGCACCATCGATCTCGCCCACTCGCCCATCTGTTTCGTCATGGGTTGCGCTGCCCTCGCCTTCCGAAAACATCCATTGCGAGAGAACGCTCATTTCGCTGAGACTGGTTCCTGCACGAACAGTGATGTTGTCCAGAAGACCATCGAAGTANCCGCAATCACAACCAGCACCCATCTTTCCGATGAACAGTTCATCGCATGCATCGCCGGATTGGAAGCAGTCGTTGGAGCCGAAATCCCCGAGAGGAATTTGAGCCGCAGTATCCGTGACAACTCCGACTTCTGCGCCGTCGATGGAAAAGGTGTAGCCTTCACCAACGACCACGTTGATTTGGACATGTGACCAGGTGTCAGCCGCAAGCGTGCCGTTGGAGATTGGATGGCGAGCCATGCTGTATTCAGAGGCAAAGGCAAGGTGGTCGTCAGCGAGGTAGAATCCCCATCCGTAATCGCCCTTCATCATCATGAACTGGTTACCCTCAAGATGGTGGGGCTGAACCCAGGCAGAAAGTTCCAGATGGGTCATGTTGGTCAGATCAAGACCTGCGTCGTGCGGAACGACAATGTGGTCACCGTCTCCATCAAACCGGAGCGCATAATCTGCACCTGGGCCTATTTCCACCACGCCGTAGACGGGGAAATATTGCGGGTTGTTTTCCAAATCGTTCCATGTGCCTGGGTCGATGTTGCCCATGTTGGTGCTGGCGATGTGAACGTAGTCCTCATCACCTCCAGCAGAAGGTTGAGCATTGCCCCATTCACGGTACATGAACGGCGTACCATCGTGCCAACGGTATTGACCTTCCTCGCCTTCATCGGAAAGACCGATCCAAAGGTGGCGGGATTGGTTATCCCAAGAGGCAAAGGTGTCGAAAAGCCATGTGTTTTCTGCCTCGTCGTCAACCGTCACCAAGAAGCCGTCCAAGGACCGTGCATAAGAGGCAGCATCCTCCCAAGAGGAGGCTGAAAGGAGATGGTAGGTGTTGTTGTTGTTCGGGTTCACCGCCGTGTAGAGGACGTCCATATCGTCGGGGTCCTCGGCTTGAACACCGCTGAGAAGCGGCGATGCGAGGCTCACCAAGAACAAACTGACCAGCAACAGAGCATGCTTCATGGCCGAAACTGTGCGGAAACCGTATATGAACCACTTGGTAACATGATTGGACATTTCAGCCGCAATCGCTGCATCATGGACCTCAGGAGTTTGCTCTTGGATTGATATACGGGGAGTGCTGGGGTCACTGCATGCACGATGAGGTCANGATGAGAATTGANGGTCTGCTTGAGGGAGAGGACGATTGGGTTGCAGCGATGGCGACGGTGGCGTGTGAACTCCACCACGGGTTTGACCACTTTCACTGGACGGGCTTTTACAGAACAACATCTCCTGGCGTCCTCAAAGTAGGACCCTACCAAGGCGGACACGGGTGTCTGTACATCCCGTTTGAAAAGGGCATTTGCGGCGCTGCTGCACGGACGGGTGAAACACAAGACGTCCCCGATGTTCATGTGCGCCCCGAACACATTGCATGCAGTTCATCCACCAACAGCGAAGTGGTGGTCCCTATCAAGAACGCCAGCGGCGCCGTCGTGGCAGTGTTGGACGTTGATTCGGACACACCTGCTGCGTTCTCACGGGCAGATGTGCAATTCCTTGAGGATGTTTGTCAGATGCTTGGTAAGCGATATCATTCGTGAAGCAACATTGTTTCAATCCTTGCCAGCTTCATCCAACCTGAGCCTTTCTTGCTCGTCCCTGCGCTGTTGCTCGTTCTTTTCTTCCACATAGACCCGTTGCTCGTTCCCGAGGTACAAGAGAAACACAGCCAAACCNAAGAAGCANCACAAGCCCCCGAANACCATCGAACCTNCATCACCNGACCAAAGCATAAGACCACCAATTCCTGCTGGCAGAAAGGCAAGGAGAAGAGGNGTTTCCTCATCCAAGCGNTCAGCGACATGATGCCCATAGGCAGCGACGGCTCTGTNCCAAAATTCTTTCACANCGAGNAAGAANAACNATGNNATNATTACNTTTTTNCCGNCAGANANANCTCAGCGCAACTTCTTCCCACCGATACGCAATTCCGTTTGGAGCGGCATCTGATGCTCCCATGCAAATTCTTTGACGATTCGCCAGGCCTTCTCCGATCCTTCGTAATCCTTGACATCGATGATTTTGTTTCGCGTGTTCGCCTTGAAGGCAGCAACGGGTTCAGCGTTTCTAAACACCAAATAAGCTGAACCAAATCCAAATCGTTCCTTCATGATGTCGGTGAAGTAAGGGGCGATGGGGTCGGATGGCGGCAGAACAAAGTCTCGGATGGGAGGGATCGATTTGGCATCCTGGAGCAGTTCTTTTCGACCCCAACAGACTTGATGGAAGTCTTCGATCAGGAAGCCTTTGATCAGCGTTTCATCTTCCTCAAATGCATTGAGCACGGCTTTCAATTCTTCAGGTTTGAAGACGGGGCCCGCCAACTGTGTCAATTGTCTCAACGTGATCACGGGGAATTTTTCAATCAATTTTCGAATGTATTCCCGTCTTAATTCAGCCTGATCGATGTTTTCAGGCAAGAACACACTTCTGAAGCCACCTCGGAAATCTTGAACGATGTGAC
>PBUZ01000067.1 GCA_002728035.1 Methanobacteriota archaeon | reverse complement strand
TGCGGCCTCTAAATCGGTGATTTGGGCGTCGTACGTCACCTGCGCACTCTCTAGANCAACGANTCTTTCGTGNANCTCCTGNTTNGANTTGACNAGCACAGGNATGANTTGNGTNTACGATACAGACGCNGACTNCGTNCCCCAACCTGCGCTNTCGTANTCNGGNTCGTCTTGTGGGTCGTCNCNANCGNTTGGNTTGNCNTCTNCNGGCGTTGCNTCGNTGGGNAGNGANACGATGTGTCTNAGTTCAGGTGNATCGTNCCANANATCTTGGGCNATGAGACCCGTCTCCCGTTGTGCTTGTTCGCTGAGACGACGGCGAATGTATGGAAACTGTTCTNCTTCGTCAATAGTGTTTTCAATCAGCTCCGTTTGCTCTGCCCAGCAAGGGAGTGGTTGATTTTGTTCACACGTGTCGGCCGTACGTTACGCAACGCAACAACGGAGAAAGTTTGCCACGCACACGAACAGAGTGTGCACTAAGAACGGAGGAAACCGCATACGATCGTCAAGTGTCATTCCCAGTGCCCCCGTGGCGGATTTGCCGCCCTGCGACGTCAACCGATGTTTTCCAAAAGTGGCGCAAAAACAACACCGCGTCGCGTTCGTACACGTCAAAGAAAGCAACGGCTCGACGCATTCGAATGGCATATTCGTCCACCACCTCCCCGGCTTCCAATTACCGAGACCCAGAGATTGACAAAAATGTATCGCGTGCGGCAGCATGACATCGTCCAGTTCTCGCATGCACGGCTGAGCCTGGAGCGCGCACGGTCCGTGGGCGCTCGACTCGACCGTCCACACTCGCGGCCGGCGACTCGCGATCAACGCGAGGCCGGCGTGCACGAGCAGCAGCGCCCCATCTATGTCGCGGTCACCGATGGTTTTTGACGACGAAAATTCACGGCAATCCGGACTAAAATGAATCCAGTCCCAGCCTGTGAAGGACGAGTGTTCGTGACGGGTACGGCGTTCGAGTGATTCGAGCCAGTGGGGCCAATTGAAAATGTTCTCGCACACGCTTGGCTTCCTTTTCGGATCCTTGTCGACGGTGATAACGACCCACACGCTCTCGAGTTTCTCTGATTTGACATAATCAGACAGCGGTGAAGTGCCCGTGCCGAGGTCGAGAACAAAAATTTTCGGGAAAACGGAAACGAGCGCGTGAGACGTCTTGACGCACGCACGGCCCGGCTCCCGCGGAGAGACCCGAGGCACCCTGCCGAGCACACCGGGCTGCCAACGCGCGTGACGCAGAGAAACATTCGCCGCGCTCGCCAACCGCGCCACCGTCGCGCGAGACGACGCCGACAACCAATGAGACGGTCGACGCATGCCCTCGTCCGATGCGCGTTGGAACGCAACTCGTACGACGTGATGAAACTCGTCGACGCTGATCACGGCGACTCCCCCAAGGGCGGCGACGAGTTGCTTCACGTGTGCAGACGTATGACTCCACCAGTCGTCTGCCGCGGGCGCCGCAAATCCAGACGACGTGCCGCCGCCGCCGCCGCCGCCGCCGCCGCCGCCATCGCGCGAGTGGCGATGGCGTTCCACCCGCAGCGCCGACGATCGCAAGCGACGACGACGCTTCGACCGCGTCATGTCGTGTCGCGAGGCNCGTCCGCGAGCCGGNGTGGGTGTCCCACGNGCCACGNGTGCGAGCCGGGACTGTGTGACGTGTGCGGTCGCCNGGGGCGGAATGACGGCGACGGTTAAAACCGCAGGGTAAGAAAAGCATGCGCCTCAGCCGTTGCCGACACCGACGCCGCTCGAGTCTCAGGCGCCGCCGGCGACGAGACCGCTCATCTTCCCGGGTGATGCTCGGCTGAGGGTGCGTAAAACGCACGCGCGCCACGGCACGGTCGCCGCGTGTGCGCTATGCAATCCCTACAGTTGTCATTCCTCGTCATCGACGGCATCGACGCACGCGCGCGGGTTTCGGGCGCGGGAGCGACACGAATCGGCTCATCACTTTCGGGAGGGAGGTAGTAACAACGCGAAACTAACAACGCGCGCCGCACTACGCGAGCGACTTGACCATTTCAGGGGCAAGCGTAAACTTGACGGCGCCGACGCCGAAACCGGGTTGGATGTAGGACGTTTGGTATTACATTCATGTACTAGTATTTCTACGCTTTCTTTTGTAGCACGCGTGGCAAGTGCCGTTCGGCTTCCATACGGTGCTTTCGGACAACCCTTTCCCGCAGTTGGGGCACTTGTGCGAATCGCCGAGCTTGGCGCGGAGGCGTTGCTGAAGAAGAGATTTGCGGCACACGTCGCAAGTGCCGTCCGCGTGCCACGTTTTCCGTTCACCGAGCGATTTCGAGCAGCGGGGGCACTTGTGCGAATCGCCGAGCTTGGCGCGTATGCGTGCCTGATATCCCTTGTCGTAGCAACGCCTGCAAAGACCTGTCTTGCGGGCCGCGCACTGGCGCCCACAGGACGTGCACGCCCCGGGTGCTGCGAACTTGTCGTGCGTTTCCTCTATCGCGTACACGACCGCGTCCGCGTGGCAGTTTTCCATGCACTGTGTGCACACGCGGTCCCCCTCTTGAAACACAGGAGCCTTTCCGAGCATTTTGCCGACCAGAGACCGAAGGGACCTGCGAGCGTTTGTGGACGCGTGGACCCACGCGGCGATACGGTCACCGATGAACTCAGACGCAACGCGACGCACACTCCTCACGTGCTTCGTCTTGCCACAGACCACGCACGTGTAACGTCGCGAGGGATCGTAAGGCATGGCGCCAGGCGACCGCGGCACAATGAGCAACGCTCGAAACGCACGCGACGAGACGTGAAACACGAGACGACGGGACAGCGCCGAAAACTAACAACGGGGGACAAGACGGGTCGGGTGACTGCAAGGGTGACTAGAAGGCGGTGGAAAACGCAAACGACGAAGAGAACAACAGGTACGGGCAGAGGACGACAAGGACGGGGACACGCGGCGCCACGCGCGCGGTACGACACGGTTCGCGTGCCTGGTGCCAGGAATCACGCGTAGTCAGACTCGCGACCGGGACGGGTCGCAACCGACTGGTGCACATGCCTGACGCGACAGGAACCACGCGATGGCGAAAATGGCGGTAGGCGCATCCGCGAGCGAACGTGTGCGAGGGGGTCGTACGATGCGTTGTAACATGATTCTTGTATGTTTATTGAAATCTTGAAAATCACGCGCGCGGGCGCCCGGCGGCGGCGGTCTATGGGACGTTCCCGTTGTTCCAGCGCATCAGTTCCGACGTTTTCATGATGTCATCGTCCCACACCGCAGAAGTGAGCTTTCTTCGCTGCTTCAGGATCATCCGCTCCATAATCCGGCTTTGTTCGGCCCACCAACCTTGTTTACGGTACACCGGAATTTCGTAACTCAGCGGGTCCACGCGTTCGCCGTGTTCGGTGATGGTATGGTGATAATAGCACAAAAGGCCCACGGGCAGGTCAAAAAGCTCGAGGAGCGCTTGCACCTGCCCTTCGTGCTGCTTGATGGCGTCGGCGCCCCCGTTCGCGATGCGGTCCAAGAACGCGGCGCGGTCGCGAATGCATTTGATCTCAAGGATGATGCCGGACGTCGTGATGGCGTCGGCGGATCCCGCGAGCACGTCCGGCTTGTCCGTATGGATTCGAGTGAACGATTTCACGTGCTCGGGCGTGATGAGATCGAATCCATACTTGGCCTTCACGTGGCGGATCGCCGTAGCTTCGTTGTCGATGCCGAATTGGATGCGCGAGCGCTCATCCTCAGAATACGGCGGACGCTCGATCGGGGCGAAGTGCGAACGCGCGTTGTACTGGTATCCCGCCGCGGACCAAGACGACGCGAAGATCATCTGCTTGCGCAGTTGGGAATTCACATCGAACAACATCAAATGATTATGTCCGTTGTGCGCGTCCAACAGAGTCTTCGCCGCTCGATCGTTTTCTTTGTGCGCGTACTCGGCCGCAAACTGTGCGGCGAGTGCCGTCGCCTGCGATTCGGCACTTTCGCGATGCTCGCCGAGGTCCGGCGGCTGCGCGAACGGCAGCTTGCACACGAAGACGACCGGGTCCGCGCGTTCCGACGGTACTGGTGCCGCGGTGTCGCGTGAACCACCGCCGGCGCCGGCGGTGTTCCTGCGTCCCTGGGTACGTCCCTGTTGGCGGTTCGCGCCTCCGCCGGCGTCGACTGTTTCCGCTTGGACGTCGTTGAGCAAGAAGGTGGCGTGGGGCGCCGAGAATTCGGAGGAGCACAAGTTCATAGTCTGGATGACGAAGTTGTACTCGCTCTTGGCGTACTCTCCCTGACCTCGAAACACAATGTCGTACAAGTGGCGGCCGAACGTGTCGCGGTACTCGAGTCGCTGCGATTCCGTCACGGCTGCCGACTCGAAGACACTTCGCAGATGCAAAGACGCGCGGTCTCCGTGCACGACACTAGGGAAGAATGCATTCGCAAACTGTCCTCTCGTCAGTGCACGGAAAAATCTTCGCAGATTGCTTCCGCTCGACTTGCAGATCGGTAACAGCGTCATAAATTCAACTCCGCCGTCACCGGTGGCATTCGACGGCGCGCACACCCTTCCAACGCGGCTTTGACTCTGCATCTGTGTGGAGTCCAACCACGCTGTCCCGATGCTCACGACGTGGCGAACGTGCGGGAGATCGATGCCGAAACCACTGGTCTCCGTCGTGACGAAGAGCATCGAAATCGCGTCCGCACGTGCGTTCCGTTCCTCCTCGGGGACGTTGACGCGTTCAAAAAGAGCAACTCTTTCCTTGACTGGCGTCGTCTGGTCGATGAATTCGACCTCGTGCGCGTTCTTGACCGTCCGTCGCACCTCGTGGAACACAAGGTGCAGCACCACGGCCTGGTCGCTCGGGCAGACGACGAGCACGGGCTTGCCGTCTTGTCGCGCCTCGGCGGTGCACGCGAGCAGCGCGGCAGTCAACGGCGACGGCTGTCGCCGATGGTCGGGATTCTCCGAGAGCCACCTGATGAACGCACGTTGCAACTGTTCGTCGCCGTGGGCGACGAACGCGCACTCTGGCATCAGTTCGAGTTTCGCGAGCGCGGCAGCCTTATCGACGTCTCGGCTGTTCAAGAGCATATCGACGAGATTGTTGAACCCGACGTCGTGCGCGTCGCCGGCATCGTCGCCAGCATCGTCGGCATCGCTGGCATCGTCGGCATCGTCGGCATCGCTTCCGGCATCGCCGTCGCTTGCATCGCCTCCGGCATCGCCGTCGCCGTCGCCGGCATCGCCTCCGGCATCGCCTCCGGCATCGCCGTCGGCATCGTCGCCGAGCTCGAGATACCGTTGCCTGAACGCGACGATGGATCGCGTGATCCCCAAATCGCGAACTTTGTCCTGCAGGAGTGCCGCGATGCGCGGCTCGTCCCGTTCCAACGTCGCGTGACCGACGACCATCTTCGCCAATAACTCGCGCAGGTCGTCCATGGCGGAGACGCGTCCCGGCGCGACGTTCTCGTCACCTTGCGCCGTGTCGCTCACCTGCGCGCGGACGAACTCGTGCAAGACGGCGCACGCGCATCGATCGACGAGAGAGGGCTCGACGGTCGCGCCAATCATTCGCCACAAATTGCACATCTTCGGGATGGAGCTCGTAAACGGTGTGCCCGTCATTGCCACGTAAAAGACGCGGCCGGATGGGATTTTCATCAATTCCTCAAGAACCTTTCCAGGCGCCTTGAAACTCCCGAGATACCGCGACGCCTCGTCGATGATCAACAAGTGATCGCGGTCTCTCACGGCGAGATCGACGTGCCGTTGAATCGACCCGATGGTGGTCGCGTCGACTCCCGTTTTGACGACGCGCACGCGTTGCGTAATCCTGTGAGGGTGCCTCTCGCCAATCTTTTGGAGAAATTCTCCAAACTTGATGACGATTGGCGAGACGTCGCCAGATTTCGCGACTTCAAGTCTCTCGACGAGCCACGTGGCGTTCGCCACAGCGTCAACTTTGAGCAAGACGTACGTCGTAGCAAACATGACGTGTGTCTTGCCCATGCCCATATCCAGCGCTACGATTGATCCCGGTGCGCGTGTAGCGAATCGTTCGACTATTTGTTGAACGGCGTAGCGTTGGTGCTCGAGCAACGCATTCGCGTCCATGGCGATGCTCATCAGCTCGTTCATCGCGTTCTCTTTGAAACCCGCTCGCGCTGTCGCGAGGGTCTCGTCGACGACGGAATCGAACTGGACGGCATCGCTGAACCGAACGACCGTGGCGATGTTGGAGAAGATGTGATTGTCACCGGGAGTGTCTTGAAGCGCGCAGAACACCGGCACGCGGGTCGGGTCCAATTGCGGCGCGCACGACGGGTGCTGGTCAATCGTACCGATACGACTCTTCAGCTCTGGCGGGAGCAACGAGGCCGTCTTCATTGAATGAAGATCCACCACGGCGCGATGCCTCTCGCAGGCGTCACACAAGCCACGGACCGCGTTACAGATGGCGGCGCGTGCGTCCTCGATCGACAACAGCCCCAATGTCGACTCGGCGTCCGCCGGATCGAACGCCGTGTGGACGTTCGACACGGAGTCAAGTTGGTCGCTCGGGACGAACGCGAGGCTTGGCAATACATTGGTGATAAGAAAGGCGACCGACGTCGCCTCACCGCTGTAAGCCTGCCCGATTCGCGTCAACAGGAAGGTTTCCATATTGCGTCGCGTCACCGACGGTCGTCCGAAATGGTCCTCCCCTTCGCCGTGGACGCACAGAGGAGCGAACAAACATTGGACGCGCGAGAAAAACACGCGTCCTTCCGTGTCCTCCAGTCCCTTCATAGTGCTCCATGAACCCGTCGCGGTGGAGTACACCGCGACGTAGACGTCCCTCTCGATATCCTGCAATCCATCCTGCATGTCAATCCGCTCATGAATGTCGCCGCGCGCCGCCTCCTCCCTCGAAACCAGAGCGTGGAGCAGCATCTGCGCGGCGGCGTACGACATGGTCCACGGCGGACTCCTTACATCCGGTCTCCGAACAGCGTCATCTTGAGGTGGGATGTCGCCACGCGCTTGGTGCGCCTCGTACGCGTTTTGGACATGTTGGAAGATGCGCGTGGCCTCGGGCTGCCGGTCCAGATTGCGGTCCGGGTGTGTGGCGTACTGCAACGCACCCAACAACTGCGGGGCGTTGGCGTGGGTCATAAAGTTGACACGCGAGCACACGTTCACGATGTCGCGCCATGTCGCGTCCTCCGGGAGGGCCGCCAGCGCGTCGAAGACCTGCCGGGTCGCCGTGCGGGGTCGCCGAGCGTCGAGCCGATGTTGACCCGCATCTTCGTCCGGCGCCTCGTCCCGCGGGCGACGCGCGCCACGCCCGCCCGAAGACCCAGCCGCGTTCATCGTTTCCTTGCTTTTTTCCCGCTCGCGCGCGTCGTACAGTGACGCGCGCGAGCGTTACTCATCGAAGATTCTCGAAAAAGCGCGTCGAGGGAGACGAAGAGACGCGGATTCGGAGATCGATCGGGGTCGACGTCGCGCTCTTCCCATATGATACGTTTGTA
>PBUZ01000066.1 GCA_002728035.1 Methanobacteriota archaeon | reverse complement strand
CTGTCCACCGTTGTCACCAACGGAAAACACGGGCGTCAAATCCTTCCGGTCGTGAACAAAGATGTCCACCGAACGGGCATCTGCCGTGTATTGGCCGTAATTTCCATTCAGACCCCAAGCGTTCACAGAGAGTCGAGCCGTCATTTGTTCTGCGTCACGAAGCATGTCGTAGATTGAGCCAATTCGACCAAAAACACCCGTGGGGTCATGTTCGAGAGCATACATCACAAGGGTTGCAGCAGGTGCGACACCGCGTGCATCTGTATCCCCTGTGCCGTTGCCGAGAACGGTGACGGCGATGTGTGTGCCGTGACCGGTGTTGCTGTCAGCAGCGGAAGGGTCCAAGCCAAATTGCGTTTTTGGGGACACTCGCCCAACCAAATCAGGGTGATTTTGATCGATACCTGTGTCTGCGATAGCGATCATTTCACCTGACCCATTCAATGTAAACGTCGCATTGTTCGCAACATTCTGGACACCTGCAATGGACCACGCAAGTGTGTTGTGCACACGTAATTCAAACGCAGGCTCAATCCACAACACTCGACCATCGTGCGCCAAATGGTGGAGCAATGTTCGTGCATGCTGAGGTTCCACGGCTGCAGAACACATCCATGCATCGCAGGTTGCTTCGGTCGCACCGTAACGCACGATGTCCGTCGCCAGGGTACCGTAACCCCCGAGCGCCAAATCGGGCGTGGGTACGACGTTGAAAACAGGTGTGCCTGCGGGTTGTTGGAGCAGCGAAGGTTCGACCCGCCATCCTGGCTGTTGGTGACCCACCCATCGGACGCCTTCTTCAGCCTCAAGCGCATCAAAGGAGGTTGTGGCTCCATCAAGACGAATCAACCAAGCTTCGTCGTGGAGGACATCGAGCACTGCAAAGTTATGATGTTCGGAGAGTTGATTGAGCAACACGCCGTTGGCTTCTTCGAGCTGAAGGATGGCCATACCCGTGAAGGAAGCGTCGTTCTTGCGCATCCATTCCTGCCCCACTTCGGGGCCGTCACCAAGAAGCGGGTCAAAACTACCCGAAGCAAAATGAATGATGCCGGTGGACGGTTTCAAGTCCACCAGAACCTTTTGAGCCTCAGGAAGCAAATGCCAGTGGTCTGAAGCCAACTCAAGACGTTCTTGTTCTGTGAGAGAAGGCTCAATTTGCTTGCCCAAGTCGTCGCCGTTGACAAGTGAAGGTGATGAAGGAAGCAATGCCTCGCTGGCCATTGCAAGCGGTGTAGAGACCAAAAGGAAGAGAACGCCGACCAGCCACGCCCTTGAACGCATGCTTCTCGGACTCCTGCGCCTCTTTTGAATGAACCTCTTTGGTGTGTTGTACACAAGCCTCTGTAAACTCACAAACCGTTGTATGCTGAGATGGCTGCATCGGTCTTTTCTACCGACGCACGCCAGTCCTCTTCCGTACCCATCAACGCACGAATAGCATCCACGTTTTCGGGAATGACATCGGATTCTTGGTGAATGGCCTGGAAGTAATACAACGTGTTCCCGTCCAACTTCACACCGTCTTCCCAAACGAAGATTTCGTGGAGGTCACCCCACTTTCGCCCAATGTCACGGGCATACTCCATGACCTCGGCGGTGGTGGTGATGCCCGTCTGTGCCCCGCTCATGATGATGATTCGGGGGTGTGACGACCAAAGGTCAAGAACACCTTGGGTCGTCAGTCCGTGGCCATCGGGAAGCGTTGCAACGATGGAGTGGCAATGCATCAAGGTGGTTGGTACGGCGACGGCCATTGAATTGATGTCGATCTCGGGCTTCACCGTCATCACATCTGGCCCGTGATGCGAGGGCACCTTGAGAACGGGCTTGATCGCGTTGATGGGGCCTTTGGCCGAGTCGCCGGGGTCTGCAGCACGACGGATCATCGTGCATTCGACCTTCAGGGAGCCGCAGTGTTCGTAAAGCGGCACAAGGGTACGAGAAAGTCCTGTGGTGTTGCACGAAACAACGCGCGTTCCTTGAGCGTTAAGGTTCTCTGCATGATTGGCGGACGACGTGTAGGACATCTCCGCCATCGCGTGTTTTTCACCGCCTTGGAAAATATACTTGACACCTGCGGCGACATACACCTCTTTGTTGGCAGCACCGACCTTACCCGGCGAGCAATCAACAACCACATCGGCCACAGCAAGTAAATCACTCAGGCCACCATGGCAGGTGTAGCCTGCCTTTGCAAAGGCTGCGATTCGTTCCTCGTCATCAAAGGTGCAATAGAGCGGGTAACCTTTGCGAACCGCAAGATCGCACCCAAATGCTGGGCGCGTTTTGGTCACGCCGATGATCTCCATGTCGTCTTGAGCGTCCACAGCATCCGCAACGCGTTTGCCGATTGTCCCGTATCCATTGATGGCGACTTTGATGGTCATGACCTTCTCCAGTTGTTGCTCACAGAGGCCGTCAATAAGTCTTGTTCACCCAACGAAGAAGGCATCAGAGGCAAAAAACACAAACCGGAGGGAAGGGCTGAACAGCAGTCTATTTGTGTGGTGGACTCAACCACCGCTCATGGCGGATGTTTCCGAGGTCGTCAAGCGGTCGATGAACATCAACGAAAAATTAGGCCCTCGCCTCAAGGCAGCTGCTGAACAGAACGCCATCCTGCGCATAGGTTGGACCAATGCCGGCGACCCGGTGCCAAAGAACGGTGAATTGGGATTGTGCCCCGCACTTCCTGAGGGTGCCCGTCTGCGAGCATTGGGCGTCCTCGGCTCTTGGGTCGCAGCGTTTGGCACGGGTGGGTCGTTTACCATTCAAGGCGACGCTGGCTCGTTCCTCGGGGCTGCAAACCAAGGCACGACCATCGTCTGTGAGCGAATGGCTGGGCATTACACGGGATACCACATGGAAACCGGTTCCATTACGGTACTGGACGGCACTGGTGACGATACTGGAGCATGCATGAGCGGCGGAACACTCGTTGTTCGCGGAGCCAGCGGCGCACGGATCGGTGGCGGTATGAGCGGAGGTTTGATCGTGATTCACGGCGATGTTGGGCCAGACCCTGGTGCAGGCATGACGGGAGGAAGAATCGTCATCAACGGTCGCTGCCCTTCCCCACCCCCTGGCGTTGTCCTGCGACCGCTTGCAAAGAAGGAGGTCACGGAAATCAACAAGCTCCTCGATGATGAGAGCCTGCATGTACCCAGTGACGCAGTCTGTCTCACCGTTCAGGAAGGTTTGCTCGTTGAACGAGCGGGCTTTGCCGTCTCATCTGGCGACCTCGGGCAAGTGGGATTGCTGAACGAAGACAAGGCCCCATTGCGACCTTATCAAACGGTAGATACCGTTGCACTAATCGGCCTTGATGAAGAAGTGCAATCGCTTGCACTTCCTCTGCCGATGTTACCGTTGGTGGAAAAAGGCACGACCATGAACGCTGGAAAAGACTCCGCTGCCGTCATCGGTGATGTGCTGAACAGACACCCTGCCATGGTGAGTCAATCGCCACGGGCAGTTGATGTGTTGCTCATTGGAATGGACAACCTGCTCGATGTTGCCAACGAACTTCCCTCAGCAGGGGGTTTTGCACTTGACTTGGACCGATTGCCTGCTATGAATGCCGAACAATTGGATGGGTTGCTTGTGGCCTTACGCTCATTGGCCAAGGAACGGGTACCCGTCATTTTTGTTGAAGCCATCAGCCGCATCCAAGCCCTGCACACCAAAGCGGCCTACCACGGTGCTCAACTTGCGATGGCAAGGATTGAGGACGGGTCCGGCATTTCCGAAGCAGCATCCCTCCCCATGACTGGACGTTCGAAGAAAGAACACCTCGCAGGAACCACCACACAATCGGGGCTCTTGCTTGGTTTTTCGGCAAGCGGACACGACCTCGCCGTCTTGATGGCTTCAGGCGTGGATGTCGTTTCATGCGCAGCGCCCATGGCGGAAACTGAAGATATTGCATATTGGCTGAAGGGCACACAGGACGACCTCGGAGACGAATTGCGCCGTGTCGGCCTGAGCAGCATCGACCTGCTTGATCGGAAGCATCTCAGAGCACTGGACCACGAAACTGCGGCCGTGAGCGGGCTGCGTCTCGCTGGATACGGCCGCCCACTCCCTCATTGGTTTGCGAGGTAGGTGAACAACGATGCCAACCATTTCCGTTTCACAAAACCTGTTGCGTTCCCTCATGGAACAGCAAGGCTTTGAGCACGACGTGGAGCATGTCAACAATGAATTGCCTCTGCTCGGCACCGACATCGATGCGTGCGACGAATCGACGCTGGACATTGAAATATTTCCAGACCGCCCCGATTTGCTCAGCGGAGAAACATTGGCCTACGCCATGGCGAACTTCCTTCACAACGCACCAGCCCAACCATCCATTGAGATTGAGCCGAGCGGATTGACGATGAGTGTCGACGAAAGCCTTCAATCGGTTCGCCCGGTCATTCATGCCGCTGTCGTCCGAGGTGTCCAACTCGAGGATGATGAAGAAACGCTTGAAACGTTCATCAAGGGGTTGATGGACCATCAAGAGAAATTGCATTTTGCACTCGGTAGAGGGAGAAGCCGAATGTCCATCGGCGTTCACGATTTGGAGAAACTCGCCCCACCGTTTCGTGTCATCACCGTCCCTGGTTCAACCGCATTCACGCCGCTTGCTCGGACCGAAGACATGACCATTGATGACATCCTTCAAGAACACCCAAAGGGCGTGGAATATGCACATCTACTTGAGGGCATGAACACCTATCCTCTGATCCTCGATAGCAATGACGCTGTGTTGTCATTCCCTCCCATCATCAACGGCGACCACACCACGGTGACCCACAGCACCCGTGATTTCTTCATCGATGTTACGGGATGGGATGAGCGGGCGTGTGAAGCAGCTCTCATGCTTGTTTGTCTCCAACTGAGGCAACGAGGGGGTCAGGTGCAAAGTGTTGAACTCACCACCTGCACTGGACAAGTGCGCACCATGCCAAACGGCGAAGGCATCCAGCACACCGTGCCCGAGGAATTGGTCACTGGCCTCCTCGGAAGGGGGTTCACCGACACCGAACTTCAACACGCCATCAACAGAATGGGTGGTGTCTTCGTTGGGCGGCAAGCAGCACCAACATCTGCTCCAACAACCTCCACCAAGATGGCAGAAGCACGTTCCGGCAGCAACGAGTTGGTGTTCACCATGCCACGCTGGCGATTTGACATCCTCCACCCTGTGGATTTGGTTGAGGAACTGGCCATTGGCCACGGCTACGAGGACCTCGGCGAGGACCTCCCGCGGGCTCAACTCACGGCGCAACCACGTCAGGACCACAACATGCGACGACGGCTGCGAGACGCCATGCAAGGATTGGGCATGATGCAGATTCAATCACTTACGCTGTCCAACGAGGAGGACCAATTCAACCTGATGCGTTGGACAGCCGACCACGCCGTGACTTCCATCACGAACCCCATTACGGTTGATCACACGATTCTCCGTCAACACTTGCTCCCAGGATTGCTCCGATTGCTTGCCAGCAACCGTCATCATGACCTTCCACAATCCGTCTACGAACTCGGTACGGTCGTACGCGACCACCACAACAGAAGCCGCCTTGCCTTCCTCACAGCAGAACGTTCAGGTGGATTTGCCGCCGTTCGTGGTCGAATTCAAGCCTTCTGCAGAGACCTTGGCATCAACAATTGGGTTGCAGAACCCATGGAAGCAGGTGATGGGCCCTGGCTGGGAGGTCGAGGAGCCAAACTCATCATCGACGGAACATGGGTGGGATGCTTCGGCGAACTCGACCCTGCTGTTGCCATCAATTTCGATCTACGGGTTCCTCTCAACGGGGCTGAATTTGATGTTGATGCGTTGATGAGCGTTGTTGAAGATCCAGTTTGAGGACAGAACATGTGCGGTCGCTTTTCTTTATCCACACCTTTGACCGATATCGCAGCAATGGTGGAAAGCGAACCGCTCAGTGACGTCACGCCTTTTGAACCATCTTGGAACATCGGACCACGACGATGGGTACCGGTCATCTCGCAAACTGGCCCCGACTCCGAACGGAATGTCCCGCGCCATTTGCGGCTCATGCAGTGGGGATTTCGTCCTTCTTGGGCCAAACCTTCCAACAGGGAACCGATTAACGCTCGGGTCGAGACCGTTCAGGAAAAACCCATGTTCCGTGCGTCCTTTGAGCGACGCCGATGTGTTGTCCCTGCCAATGGATGGTATGAATGGATGACGACGCCAAATGGTAAGGTGCCTTTTTTCCATCAACAAAGAAACGGAGATGTGTCGTACATGGCGGCGGTTTGGGATGGCTCATATGCTGAAGAAGGCAACGTTGAAACCTTCGCTTTGCTCACCACGGAAGCCAACGAGGATTGCCGTGATGTCCATCATCGTATGCCGGTGTTGATGACCGTGAGCGAACTGGAACCGTGGCTTGCCAATGGCACCCTGCCGCAACCTCTGCACCCAGGAACGATTGACCGTTATCCTGTCTCCCGTGAAATCAACCGCACAGAGACCGACCACGCAGGCCTTGTGCTGCCCCTGAAGACGCTTTTTGATCATGAATATGGGGCGTAAGTACCGTCTCCATTCTTGACATGAGGGGTTGCATCGAACGAACCATCAGCGTGCTGTTTGTAGTGATAGCCGTCCGTGTGATGGACCCAAGTAAACGTCGTTTCAGCGGCTGGCTCTTGCGCCGGACTGGCATCCGGTTCAGGGACTGCGGGAGATTCACCCGTTACACCATCGTATTTCGCAGCCTGATCTGTCGCTGCTTCAACCTTGTCAGAACCCCCACCGAAGAGGGCCAGTGCATCTTTGTACGCGTGTTGGTCGGAGGTCACAGGTTTCCTCGCATTCGGGTCCTCTCCTCGCTTGTAGACCACCGGTGCAGGAGGTGCTTCGTCAAGTTCAGCCACAGGTTCTTTCTTTTTGAAGGGCCAAATGGGTGCCATACCTTTGCGAATATCGGCCTGTTGAAGAAACCTGCGAATGATTGCTACGCAGTGGAGGGTGCCCTTGATAGAGGTCAATGCTCACCGAAGACCATGCGATGGGGGGTGCTGATGTTCATCCTCTTGATGCATCTTTGTACACCCCTTGTGCATGCCGATTCAAACGGGAGGGATTCAGCAGTCGCAGATGCGATTGCTCCGACAGAAGTCGTGGTTCATCCCAACGAAACGGTTCAAACATACATCACCGTTCACAACAAAGACGTGGAAAACCAAGTGCTGACCGTCAATGTACTCAATGCCCCTGCCCCGTTAACCGTGTTGAACTTGCCACGAAGTGAATTGTTGGTACCCAATCATCTCCGGCAAATCACCTTCGAGATTCGTGCTCCAGCAAGCGCTGCATACCAAAACATCACGGCTTCGTTTTCCATCACAAGCGACACCCACACAGACTTCAACGAAACGATCGAAATGAACATCATGATCGCACCTTGGTCGAACCTCACGTACGGCGTTGATGATTATGCTGCCTTCACGGTGGATGAAAAAATTCGAACCGCCGTGGCTGTGAACATCAGCAACAACGCGAGCCTGCAGGACAACGTCACGTTTTCTCTCTACAGCACATCCTCATGGAACTGGGGATGGGACATGCCCAACCTGCAAGGCGCCAATGCCTACGAAATCATTGAACCCGACCAATTGGTGTATGTCTATCTCTGGATCGACGTCCCTGCGGTGGAAAACGGAGCACCTCTGGCACAAACAGGCCCCCGGTTTGTCTTATCTGCGACCTCAAGTCTCGATCACAGGGTTGTTGAATGGTCCTTTGACCTTCTCATGAACGTGAAGAAAAATGCCAGCATTGATGATGTTGAAACGGATTTGGTGGTGGCCCCAAACACCGACGGTCGATTGAACGTCAATGTACGAAATGTCGGAAACACGCCAAACACGATCAACATCACCTTGCAAGGCGTATCACCAACAGGTGACCCACTGACCACAGCCGCTGATCGTTTCAACAGCAATGGCTGGGTGGTCGCATTGTTTGGGGGATTGGAGGATGTTGAACTCCAACCCAATGAATCACGGACCATCGAAATCGGTTTCCAATCGCCAAATGTCTTTCAAGGTGAAATTTTCGTAGAGGTACGGGTGTTTGCAGAAGGCGCCATCGATTTGCTCCAAACCGCTCGGCTCTCAGCATCCATTTCTCGAACTGCGAACGCGACAGCGACATGGGGTGACGATGGGTGCAGCGCGATCCTCCCAAACCAAACATGCACCGTTTCGCTCACGGTGAGAAACACGGGCAATGCCTATGACACGATGGTCTTGCGAACGGGAGAAGTGACCGACGGCTTCGAAGTCATCGTCCCCGACACCGCATTGTTGCTTCAAACTGGTGAGCAGGAAACCTTCCCACCGGTTGTCATCCGAGCAGAGCCCGATGCTGTGGCCTTCAAGTTAGGCAATGCCGAACTCGAGGTGCTTGGTGACAATGGAAATGTTTTGACGAGGATCAATGTTCCGTTAAAAGTCGCACCTGAGATCAAGTGGACGTTCCGAAACATCGAGGAATCGGTCAATGCAAAGGGGAGGTTGAGCATTGCGATGGAGGTCCGAAATGAAGGCAATGCCATCGATGGGCTCATCGTGCAATTGCAATCAAGTCACACCGTGGACATGGGGTTCATTCCCCCAGACATCGCAATTTATGAGGAGGGCGTGGAATTCCCTCGCTCTTTTGAGATCAACGACATCCCCTTGAATTCGAACTTTACCATACGCGCGTGGGTCGATTTACCACAAGACCAATCCACCAACGGAACCGTCTTCATCAACACCACCATACGGTCTCGTTTTGCTCCCGAAATGCCGTTTGTTCATACTTCAACGGGAGATTATTTGGGCATAGCATGGCAACCCGCTGAAGAACAAGACGAAGGATTGGATTGGTCCGGCATGGCCAGCACAGCAGTCCTCTATCTGCAAGCATGGTTTGGTGTGCTCTTNGCCATTCTCTTTGCAGGCTTGATCATCTACAAAGCGGTCATCGACCGTGAAAAACGCCTGGGTGAACAAGCCCTCCTCCCCTATCAAGAAACGCCCAAACAGGCAGAAGATTGGATGCAGCAATTTGAACGAGATGAACCTGAAACAGTGCCTCTGGTCGACCAAACCAAACCCCTTGTGGCTGTCCCAAAGGAGACCTATGAGGCCATGTTCCGCCACACCCATGGCGCACCAAGTGTTGCGCAATCTCCCGTTGACACCTCCCTTGTGGATGCAGCAACAGTCGTGCTTGACAAGCGCACGGAAGACGCCATGAAGTCGAAAGCCGATGATTTGTTGGGGGCTATACAAACGGGAGATGTGGCCACGCCACTTGGAGCAAGCGAAGTCTTGAATGACGCCGATGCTTCACTGGACGTATCACCAACAGTGCCCTCTACAGCTGTCCTTCCTGAAGACGACCTGGAGTTTTGATTCATGAACTGGAAAGTCGGCCTCGATGAAGCAGGACGAGGACCTGTTCTGGGCCCTTTGGTCATCGGTGTATGTTCGGTCCCAGAAACGGATGAGCATCTTTTGGTCGAAGCAGGCGTCAAGGATTCCAAAGAACTGAGCCCCAAAAAGCGGAAGGAATTGGAGCAGTGGTTTGAACAAAACATGACCGAACGTGATTGGTTCGGAACAACCGTCTGCTTGGATGCTGAACGCATCGATATGGCCCTCCAAGGACAAGGATTGAACTGGTTGGAGGTTGAGGGTTTTTCAGAAGCCCTCTCGTGTTTACCGATGAAACNNGGNGTTGANATCATGGCCGATGCCTGTGATGTCAATGCCGACCGCTTNACANAACGAATCNCCGGNCTGCTGGAAAATTGGCCCTGGCCGCANACGGTGCTACGCTCTGAACACAAAGCAGACACCAACCATCCCGTTGTTGCCATGGCCAGTATCTTGGCAAAAGAGGAACGGGAGCGAGCTATGGAACGCATGACCCAACGGGTTGGTACGGGCCTCGGTTCAGGATACCCCAGCGACCCCGCCACCAAGGCGGCTCTCCCGATCCTATGCAAGCAAGAAGGAATCGATCCCGATGTTCGCTGGGGTTGGGCCACCGTTGTACGGTTTTGGCAAGCGAACCGTCATGGCGATGTACCGCTGCGTGGCCAACCCAGCACAGTACAGCAGACCCTTTTCCATCATGACCGTCCAAGCATTTCTTGAAGGTGGTCTCATAGCGCAGAGCGATGAGCGAATGGCAGCCCGACGAGACCATCCGCGACCTCATCCGCCATGTCGCGCTTCAGAACGCCCTTGAATACGAAGGGAAGGCCGCTGTAGGTTCCGTGATTGGCCGTATCATGGCCATGCGCGATGAACTCAAGCAACACGGTAAATCCGTCACCCGTTTGGTGGCGACTGAAGTGAACAATGCCAATGAGGTCGCAATCGAGGATGGCCTTGAAGCGATTCGAGCAATCCTCCAGGAAGAAGCACCTCACTTGCTCGAAAAGCGAGAAGTCAAGGCACGCCGCGAGGGGTTGGCACCCCTCAACAACGCCACGAAAGGGAAGGTTGTGCTGCGTTTCGCGCCCAACCCAAACGGTCCTCTTTCCTTTGGTCACGCACGTGGTCTCGTCATCAACAGCACGTATCGTGAGATGTACGATGGCGAGTTCATTTTGCGATTTGATGACACCGACACCAAAGTAAAGCCCCCGATGCTGGAAGCCTACGAACGAATTCAGGAAGAAACGACCTGGCTGACTGGAAGAGCTCCAGACCGCGTTGTCATCGCATCCGACCGAATTGAAACTTACTACGAGCATGCATCAACCATGCTTGAGCAGGGCCATGGCTACGTGTGCCGCTGCTCGGCCGAGGACTTCAAGGAACATCGTATCGCCAAGACCAACTGCCCTTGTCGAACCCAATCGGTGCAAGACAACATCACGCTGTGGAACATGATGCTCAACGGCAAGTACAAGCCTGGTGACGCTGTTGTACGGGTGAAGACCGACATGACACTCAAGAACCCAGCCCTGCGTGATTGGCCAGCACTTCGAATTCAAGATACGACCCAGCACCCTCACCCCCGTCCGGAGATTGGATCGAACTACACCGTGTGGCCGTTACTGGACTTCCAAAGTGCTGTGGAGGACCATCTCCAAGGTGTGACTCACATCATTCGTGGAAAGGACTTGATGGACTCAACGCGAAAACAAACATTGCTCTACGAACATTTCGGATGGACCTACCCAGAGACACTGTACTGGGGCAGGGTAAAGGTGCACGAATGGGGTGGGTTTTCGACATCACAAATGCGNAGCGACATCGAGGCTGGACGCTACACNGGATGGGACGACCCTCGCTTGCCAACACTGGANGCCTTGCGCATGCGTGGCACACAAGCAGAAGCGCTCCGCTCTTTTTGGCTCGAACTGGGCATCACGCAAAAAGACATCTCGGTGCCGCTGGCAACGCTCTATTCCCACAACACCAAAGTCGTGGATGAAGATGCGCCCAGGTTATCCTTTATTCGACATCCAGCACGTTTCATTCTCGACGGAGAATACGACGCCACCGTGGAACTACCGGTCCACCCAAACGACGACACCAAAGGTGTTCGAACATGGACCATCAAGGACGGTGCAATTTGGTTGGAAAGCGAAGATTTGGCAAAGATGGATGTTCGTTTGAAAGAGTTTGCAGATGTGGCCCTTCACGACCAAGAAGCAAGAGTAGAATCCATTGAGCGTCAGGACCAACGTCCAATCATCCATTGGCTTCCTGATCATCAAAGTCGGGAAGTCTTGCTCACAACGACCAAACAGAACGAACTCATTCACATTCAAGGGCGTCTTGAGCCCCACGCTTACCCTCCAGGGACGGTGGTACAACTCGAACGGATCGGGTACGCCCGCATCATGGATGATGGAAACTTGGTGCTCAGTCATGAAGACCTGCAGGACGAGTGAGGAAAGCAAGTTACAAAATCCGCAACCTCTGTGGACGAACCATGGCCAAGACAGTTGCTGACCTTACGCTTGACGACGAACACATGACCATCGGCCTCGATGACAGCCTCCAAGAAGCCGCTGAGCGCCTGCTGACCATCTCGGGTGGAATCTTGGTGGTGTTGGACGAGAACCAGCATGTGAAAGGCGTCATTGGCCAACGTCAATTACTCAAGGCGATGGCCAATGGCGTTGATGCCTCCTCTACGCAGTGTCATGAACACATGGAAATGGATTTCATGAAGGTTCGAAACGAAGACTCCCTCAAGCAGGTACTCGCCGATGTACAAACCCGTAGCCCGCAAGCTGTGGTCGCCGTGGACGAACATGAAGCGTTCATCGGGTATTTTTCTCCCGGCGATTACCAAGAAGCGGTGCAACTCGTGAGCAATCTCAAAGATTTGAAATTGTGATCAAGCAACCAATTTGATGATTCGCCCGCAGCCCTGACAATTGAATCTGTGCGGCCGATCGTTCGTTGTGACAGGATTCATCGTTTGGCAAGCAGGACAGGGAATCGTTGGGTGAACCACCCGTTTGGCCCGCATGGCTTCGCCGACCAAACGAGGACTCGCAATGGACGTGACCCACCACACCACGGCAACAACACCAAGAGCAGCACCGATAAACATCGGAGGATAGCCAAAGGCATACACCATGAGGATGACCGGCGCCAACACCAACTCGGTGTACAAATAGGTGCGGCGGCGTTTTCTTGTAAGGCTCAAACCAACCACAAACGCCACCAACAGACCAACAATGGTCAGAACGCCCAAGGTAAGGGGGGCATAAACAAGTGACGAGGTGGGAAGGGTTGCGAGGGTGAACGATTCCTCTTGGTCAAGCCCCTCTCCTTCGAGGTGAAGTTGGTCCCCCCATGGGAACCTGGAAACAGACAAATCAATGGCCGTTGAGTCACGCAGAATGGAATTGCTCAACGAGGTTGTTGGGGTGGAGGTGGCCTCCAATTCCAGACGATAATCGCTCCAAAGCGGTGCAGGTTGCGTGATGATGAAATCCTCAAGCAGGGTTAGACGGCTGCTGTCATCGATCAATTCGGTGGTCGAAAAGCGCAGCGTGACGGGATGGTTAATGACCGCATTTTGGCCGTTCAAATCAACTTCGATTTTGAGTCCATTCAACGAGCGGAAATCACCGAGGAGGTCTTCAGAATCCAATCCTAAACCCGTGTTCAAATACATCATGCCGAGGTTGACCATTTGCCGTTCAAACTCCGCTTCTTCAACCTCCTCGATAAATCGGCTGACCCGATCTTCATCCGTCACGGGCCCTGCTGAGAAGGCCCGAAGCATGGGCGAAAGTGCGGGATTGTCGTCACCAATGTGATCCATTCCCCAGCGCATCCAAAAGGCGATCTCATCTTCCATGGTGAGGGTCGTCACCCGCTCAAGCATGAGTTCATTTCCTTGTTTCGAGAGGCTGATGTCGATATCAACAGCCAGGCTGCTGCCCGCTCCATCGGTGCGCAGCGGTTCATCAGGAGGATAGTATGTGCCGGTGCCGCCTCCTGAGTCAAAGGTCTCAATCTCAAACGTGTTTGAACCCCTTAACGCAGGTTGGCCTTGCTGAAATTCAAGTTCCACTTCGACATTGATCGTTTCCACACCACCTGCGGCCTCCGTCCAGGTCCATGTGACCCGAACCATATCGCCAGAAGCCGTTTCAATCGGGTCGCCTGACAACGGGTTTCCGTTCACCTTCATGATGATGGATTCGGTCATGGCGAGCGTTGTAAGCCCCCATGGAGAATCCAATCGAACCGCCAAATAAACATCCGAACCTTCAATTTCAGGTTGAACCATGAACATGTCCAACAACGGTATGGTTGCCTCGACCGAGGATGCCTCGTCTTCGCTGCCCCAGAGGAATTCCAATTTCGCATCTGCACCGGGAACGGAGAAGACCAGCGTTTGAACCGTCAACTCAAGTTCGATGTTTGATGAACCGCTCGTCGTCAGGGTCTCGACATCGATGTCGAACTGCAACGAGCCTGAACCCTGCGCAAGAATGGAGGAACCGACTTCTGTTTGTGCACTGAAACTCTTCGACCCGATGTTGATGGTGGCGGTGGCGTTCACTTGGGCACCAGCAGCATTGGCGACCTGGTAATTCATCGTAAAGGTCCAGGTTGACGAAGGGATGGTACCGCCCCATGTGTTCGGCAACACCCAACGACCAATGCTCTCTTGCGAAGAAATGGAAGTCTCCACCGAAACGGATTGCGCCTCATCGCCAAGTTCAGAAGCAAAGGGAGTGAGCTTTTTGTTGGCATCGTTGCCAAGGAGGAACAGCTCCACTGGAGATGCGTCGCAGCAAACCAACACGTCTTCGTCACCGCTTGCCTGAACCGGTTGAACAAACGGCGCCAAGGTCATGGCAAGCATGAGCGAAACGAGAAGAAGGCCTTGACGCATTGGTTCTCATGCCTCCCAACGATGGAGAGCACATAAGGTGAACGAATAAAAGTGGAACAAAGTCGTCAAAGTGCTTTCTCAAGGAGTGCCCCAAGTTCCTTTTCAAACAAGGTGACCAATGCTTCTCCAACCTCTCCCTGGAGTTCATCTGGCAACAGTCGAAGACCCAAGCGGGTTGCCGCCCGAGTCGCCTTCAATTCAGCATAGATACTGCGAGCCTTGGTTTGGAAATAATACGCAACTGCTTCTTTGATTTCAGCCTTCAAATCGGGGTCTTCATCCACTTTCGCACGAATGTGTGTCTTCAACTCGTCTTTTACGAGATCTCGGAAGGCTTCGATAACCAAATCTTCAGTGGACATCAATTCCTGAAGCTGATTTTGGATGCTACCGGTCAACAAGCGTTCAATCGCCATGACACCCCCAAGTCGCACGAGGGCTTGAATCCGTCGCTTCTTAAACCGGCTTCAATTCACCCGATACCAGCCATGCATCGAGAACCTTCGAGGCATAAAGCCGAGATGCATCTGCACCTTCAGGCCAAGCCTCGACGACAGCGTGGGCTTGACTGACGACGTCCTTTGGTTGCTCGCCAATGAGCATACGATGCCACATCAATTCCTCGAGTCTTGGTGTTGAAAGCGATGGATTGACGAGGCTTGGCAACACCAACTCACTCAACGCCAATGTACGTGCATCGACATCCATTGTTGGCCATGCCTTTGCCAGTCGATGCAATTGCCGTTCTGCAAGGCCAGGTATCATTCCTGATGTCGGTTCCGCAACTTCAGGGAGCGGCACGATTCGTACTGAACCCTCTTCCTTGAGGTGCTGAACAACAGCGGTATGGATGGGGTCGAAACTGGTGTCAAGCGCTCCTCGCATCCACAAGCCGAGCGACATGAAGGGACGTAATTTCCTGACCCTTCGCCCGTTTGGTGAAAGGGCGGCTGCAAGAGCAGCTGCCTGAATGACAGGACCCAGTGCACCGGCTTGGCGTCGGTGTTTTGATCCCATCTCGATGTGCACCTTAAGCGGCACGACATGAACAAAAGACTGTTCTTTCATGTCCTTCAGGTCCCATGTATCTTCTTCAACGTCCAACACCACGGACAATCCGTTGTCGGGAAATGCATGCTCTACCTGCTCATCACGAGGTAAGTGGTGTTTGGCTGGGAAAAAACGACGACTGTATTTGATGCTCAAATCAAGACAAGCGGCTTCCAATTGCCCCAGAGCCAAAACACCAGCCAGTGAAGCAGGGGCACTCAGATGAAGCGAGGGTGCTTCACGGAAGCGCTCGATGTTCGATGCAAAGGCATCCGAGACCGATGCAAAGAGCGGGCTCGCCAACAAATCACGCATGACCAATCGCTTCTCGGAAGGGTCAACCCCTCATGAAGATGACTTTCAGGCAACCAAATCATTCGACCATCAAGCGCAACTCATCACGCTTGTATCGCCAATCTGCTGGGAGGCGTCCTTCTCCTTTGTAGTAGTTGGAAAGGCGTCGAATCTTCGCTTCGGTGATTTCCAAAGCGCGCTTGTTGTGAATGTCCTTGTGGTTTCCCGAACCGAGGTGGTTGATGATACCGACAGCCTGTCGCATGAGGTTCATCAAGTCCTCAGGGTATGCACCCGTCATGTCGTTCTCGGCCAGCACCTGCGAGATGCGCTTTCCGAGGACGAGGCGGACGTTGGGGACGGCGTGCTTGTCGCGGAGAACCGTGCCGATTTCAGCAGAGGAAAGACCGCTCTTCGCCATCTCCAAAATGAGGGACTGAACTGCATCTTTGTCCGTGTTCGACCACGCAGGAGCCTCCGAAACATTTGGTCGGGAGGAGCCGCTCTTGCCTTTTCGGGACTTGTACATGCGTGCCATTTCAGTTCACCAAGCGGCCTTCCGACTTATCTCCCCTTCTTAATCACTCCGCAACCATCAACCCTCATCTCAGGTCATGCTTTCTTTTTGCGTTGGTGTGATTTCGCCAGCGTACCCGGCGTACCCCCCCATTCCCAACCGGGAGCGAGCGAACGCGCCAAACCAATGCAATCGCCGGATTGAATGACGCGCAAGTCATCCCCTTTCCGAATCGCTGGATCATATTCAACAACCATCTGAGAAAACACATCACCTTTCCACTTAACATCGGGATGGAGGTGGACTTCTCGAAGTGCCCGATGTTCGTGGAGCAGATCGATGGATGCTTTCGAGAATGAAAATCCATTTCGATCGATGGACCAAACCGCCATCTGAACGCCGTCCTTTTCAAGACGCCAGCGAGGCAATTTTCCCTTAACGGAGAGACCTTCACACCATGCATCGTTGAGTGTCGTCTTGCGTGCAATACTCTTGTAATGTTCCAGCAAGCGATGACTGTTCTTCTGATTTCGAAGTTCGTAGTTTTCGACCGCATCGCAAACTGCCTGCGAAAGGCGTTGCAGCGCCTCATGCTTGGTCGCACCTTCTCCTTGGCGTGTGTCAACGACCTCAACATTCAGGAAGGTGAGGTCCATGTTGGTGTGATTGATGATGCGTTTGTATCCTGTCCGTTCAACCAAGTTCGTCAGCATACGCTGAACGCGAGCCAATTCGTCCAGCGACCAATCGCCGGTTACGGGAACATCGTAATTGGCCGCTGGCCAGACATCTTCCAAATCCCTTGGCACAAGACCAAGCGGAGAGGTCATCATCACCTCGTGACAGCCGGTGGAGCGGATGGCTCGCAGGAATTGAGAATGTGATTTTGACAGGCGATACGGTTTACGTGCGGAGCATGGCAGGAAAATCATCACCTCACGGACGGGCTTCGGTGCTTCGTATTGGGTGGTGATGAACGCCTCCCAATCCTCAACAACGGGGTCTGAAAGGGCATGGGAAGAGAAACACTCCATCTGATCTGCTGAAGCCACATGCGATGACAACACACCCTCCTGCTCGCATGTAAACGCCTGATGTTTGCGCAAGTGTTCAACCATTCGCGGGCTGGAGAGCGATTGGCCCACAGCCATGGAGGTAAGTCTTCCCTGTGCCAAAGCAGCTCGAGTTTCATCAAGTGCTTTCATCATGTGATACATTTGTGATTCAAGGGAGGTTGATTCATGTTCGAGCGGCATACGGGGCCCATGTTGAGTCAACAGAACACCGTGAGCGGCGGCTTGGCGACAACGAGCAAGGTCAACCAAATCCACGCCCATTCGTGCGAGTGCTGCGATGTTATCGGGCCCCCCAACACCGGGTGCCCACAGCAAAGCGCCCGGGAACCGATGCTTGAGGGTGATGAGGGCACGCGGCAATTTCCCGGGTTGGCTGGCGAGTTGGACAGCATCGGTCAGCACGACTACTTCCGGTTTGAGTTCTGCGTCCATCAAGCCCTCATCATGATTCATCCGTTGCCAAGAAACTGGAAGCAAGGGCGATGTCCCCTGTTCCTCGCCGGCATTGGCGTCTTCGAGTGATGGAGGAAGGACATGGCCAAGATTGACGCAGTAATGGGGTCCATCTTCCTCAAAGTTCGGTGGTATGAAGGCACCTCTTGAGATCAATTCAAGGGATGCTGGAAGCGTTGCAGATGTGCTTGATTTGAACGGAGCGTATGCCAATGGCAACGCTGGGTCATCCTCCATCAGTACCAACGACGGCGTTTGAGATGTTGGCGCTTTTCGGTCGCCCAATCCCCACACGCGAGCGTAGCGATGGCGATGAAGCACCGTCCGTCCAAGCACCCCCGCCATGAGGTGGGCTGTCACCAAGGCTTCTTGAAGAGTTTGAACAACAAAAATCTGATTTCAAAAATTTGCTCGATCAACAATTTCAAACTGCAAAAGATTATAAACCAAAAATTGAGTGGTTCGAAGGCACTTGGTCAAGATATAAACCTCAAAAAGGAAAAGATATAAGAGGGGTTAGT
>PBUZ01000065.1 GCA_002728035.1 Methanobacteriota archaeon | reverse complement strand
AAAGGTTCAGGCACGCGGCAAGCGAGCCACTGAAATCTCAACGGAGAAGCAATTCGCCCTCGTTGGTGAGCCCAAGCGCAAGATCTACCGCAAGACCGGTGGCAACACCATGGTCCGCGTCATGGCCGCCAACCAGGTCAGCATCAACAACCCCAAGACCGGCAAGACCACCTTGGGTTCCATCCACAGCGTGGTCGAGAACGCCTCGGACCCCAACTACGTTCGACGAAACATCCTCGTCAAGGGCGCTGTCATCGAGACCGACAAAGGCCGAGTGCGCATCACGTCGCGACCCGGTAAAGACGGTGTCATCAACGGCGTTCTGCTCGAGTGAAGCCGAGCGACGGCTTCAAGAAAGCCTGCCGTGAGCGGCTCATGAGGCGAGACCATGGACCACAACCCGGACCGACTTTGCGTTTGGCCGGGATATTTTGACATGAAGCAGTCCCGTAGGTCGGGAAGGCGTGTCCCGAAGGATGCCTCGGTTCTCAAGCCGAACCTCGAAGGCCTCTTTCGAGCCGCTCGAGGCGTTGGCCTGAAGAAAATCAAACGCGAAGAACACATTTCTCACCCCCGCCGACCTCATGGAAGAGAAGGGCGGCTCTGGGTTTCAGCATCCGGTGCAAAGGAAACCATTGGAGCGGGCAGCAAAGAGGAATTGCTCCAACTCATCGGAGGGCAATGGCGACAAATGCAACGCAACGAACGCCAAGAAGCGGTTCAACAAGTGGCAAAAGGGCCAAAAGCGGGCGACCGGCGAGCACGTTCACAACGTAAAAACACACAACAGCGTTCCAGTTTCAAGAAACGATCCAGTTTCAAGAAGCGATGAAGTTGTGAAACATGATTTGATAACCTTCACCACCTCTTTTTGAACATGCGAGCGGGCAGTTTCTTGGTCATCCTCTTGGTACTGGCCTGCCTGCAAGGCGACCTGTATCTTGAACAAGACCCCGACGAGACCATCATCACGGTCGACAGCACCAACCTTCGGTTTTCACCGTCTTCGGTTACGGTGACCGAAGGTGACACGGTGCGGTTTTTCTGGAGTGGGCAAGCCTTGCCCCACAATGCCGTTGAGCGGGACGGCCTCTTCGATTCAGGGGAGCCCGAGAGGAACGTGGATTATTCGTTCACGTTTGAAGTCGGAACCAACGGGACCTACGAATTTGTTTGTGAGCCCCACGAATCGGTGGGCATGATCGGTCAGATCACCGTAGAGCCAGCACCGCCCAGCAACACCACCAACGAGACCAATGAAACAGGGCTGGAGTCATCGGGTGAAGACACACCGTTTCCGTCGGCTTTCGCTGCGTTGTCCGTGGTGGCACTGGCAGTGATGATTCGTCGCTCTCAGGGCAACGGGTGAAGCCAGCCGAAGACGTCTTCTTCTGTCTCGTTTTGAATACCGGTGAGCAAATCGTAGAGTTCGGTGGTGATCGAACCGGGTTTACCGTCACCGTACACCGTCTTCACGCCGTCATGGGTGATGGAGCCAATGGGTGAGATCACGGCCGCAGTACCGCAACAAAAAGCCTCGTCGGCCTGAACAGCAAACGAAGCCAATACCGAGCCCTCAACGACTTCGTAGCCTTGGTGGCGGGCGAGTTGAATGATGGAATCGCGTGTGATGCCGGGAAGAATGGTCCCGGTGAGCGCAGGGGTGT
Source organism: Methanobacteriota archaeon (assembly GCA_002728035.1). GTDB lineage: Archaea > Thermoplasmatota > Poseidoniia > Poseidoniales > Poseidoniaceae > Poseidonia. The sequence goes on along the minus strand of PBUZ01000065.1, from coordinate 8,548 downwards.
ACAACACCTTGTCCTTCACGCAGAAGAAATTGGCAGCACCTACTTCCTCGATGGCCGTGTGCGTTTCCGCATCGAGATAGATGACCTCAGCATAGCCCTGAGCCTTTGCATCTTTGCTTGGTTTCATGCCCGGCGCATAGTTCCCAATGGCTTTGACGCCACCTGAACCTCCGGGGGCAGCACGGTGGTGATGTTCGGAAATCAGCAGGTCGATGGCGTTCATGCCGCCCTTGAAGTACGGTCCAACCGGCGTGACATAGATCAAGAAGGTGTAAGACGGTGCAGGGGCGACACCCAAAACGGGTCCACTGCCCATGAGTAATGGTCGAACGTACATCGCTCCTTTCCCGCTGGGCGGCACCCAGTGGTCGTTGGCCGCCACGACTTGTTCCACGGCATCGACGAAAATGGATTCTGGCACTGGCGGCATTTTGAGGCGGTCGGCTCCACGCTGCATCCGTCGAGCGTTCTCTTCGGGACGAAAGAAAACGATACGGTTTTTGGAGGTTCGAAACGCCTTCATTCCTTCGAAGAGACCTTGGCCGTAATTGAGCACGCCCGCAGCGGGCGACATGGGAATGTCGCCGTACGGCTGCAACTTCCCCGGCATCCACGGCTCGTTCCCTTCGGTCGTGGTGATGTACATGGTCTCAGTGGGCGTGAGTGAGAAGGTGAGGCTGTCCCAGTCAAATGATTCGTCCATGCACAGGCCTCCGCTCTCAAGATAAGCCATTGGGATGAGGCTTTCAAGCATTGCTCTGCCATTTCTTGGTTGGCGTCAGCGTTTCTCAACTGCAAAATGAAAAACCCTTGCAGATGGGTTCTAATGGGGCGCAGGCCTCAACACGGCAAGGGGTCGAGAGATGAACGGGCGAATGGGTATCGTGAGCGGCCGGTACCGTTCTGTATCGCCCGGTCCGACCACCGACGAGCAACCGCTCACCGTCGTGGAACTTTTCGGAAGAATGGACGATGGACGCTCGGTCTGCCTCTTGGTTCATGGGTTGCGCCCAACGTTTGAGATCGCACCCATCGGGACTTGGGATGTCGAGCAGGGCACACCATCCTTCCTTGAAGACCGATTGAATCATGTGAAGGCGCTCGACCACGTTTTGGATGTTCGAGGCCCGGTGACCAAATGGACGCAATTGGGCGAGCGACCCGTTTGGACAGTGGAAGTTGAGCAACCGTTCCATGTGCCAGCGCTACGGAAGGCGCTCAAAACGCAATCATGGCACATCTATTCAGGCGACATTCCCTTTGTCAACCGCTTGTTTTTGGACGCTGATTTGGGCATTCACGTGGCGTTTGAAGGTGAGGTCGTCGATCGGCGTAAAGAGGACGCTCCGCCCCTTCGAACCGAAGTGTTGCAAGCCGGCGGCGCAGGTCGCTACGAAGTTGACATCACGGTGCGCTGCGAACACACTCACGTTCAAGCAACCGAAGCGTTTCTTGTGCCCTACACCGTCTTCTCGTTTGATTTGGAAACCAGCATTGAGAAAGAAACGGTGCTTTGTGCGGCAGCATGTGTTGAGGAACTGGGAAGCGGACGCCGAACAACCTACGAATTTCGTGGTGATGAGCAGGACATTCTCAAAGGGCTGACGAGCACGGTGCTCAAGCACGACCCCGATATCATCACGGGTTACAACATCGATAATTTCGATTTGCCGCGTCTTGCGGACCGGACACAGGTGCTCAAACGCGGCGGAGGTAACGAGGCCACGATGGCGTTGTTTGGTTGGGGTCGCGCGCCTCGATTGGAAACGGAATTGAAACGGCAACGCGATGCATTGACGCCGAAACGTCAATCCAATCGGGCTTGGAACCTTTCGGGGCGCGTGGTGATGGACGCGTGGTGGCAAGCGCGACAGGCCTTGAAACCCCGTCGAGAAACGCTGTCCTTTGTCGCCACGTTGCTGTTTCCTGACGATGAGGACAAGCACAAAATGGACGTCGATGCTTCCAACATGGACGAAGAGTGGGCAACCCGTCCCGATGAGGTCATGGCTTACTGCGTTCGGGATGCCGAACTCCCGCTTGACATTCTTCAGGCCATTCAGGCCGTGCGCAGGAAGGAAGCGGTTGCCTCGGTGGCAAAGGTACCGCTTGAAACGGCAGCAAATGGCAGCACCAGTCAACTCATCGATTCGTTGGTCATCCGACTGGCCGACGAGCAAAATGTCGCCGTTCCTTTGACGGGTTCAGCAGAGAAAAAGGAGGGGCAGATCACCGGCGGTTATGTTCACGATGTCGAGGCGGGTTTGCACCCTTGGATTGCCATTCTCGATTTCAAGAGCATGTACCCTTCCATCATGATCGGGCACAACATCTGCTACACCACCCGCGTTGACCCGGCGCAACCCGACCAGCCCAGCCGAGAAGATGTCCATGCTTCTCCCGACGACGTGCTGTTTCGCAAAGCAGCCTTGAGAAAGGGCATGGTGCCGACCCTCTTGGAGGACTTGATGGCTCAGCGCGACGAGCATAAATCCGCCCTCAAGCATGCCAAAGCCAACGGAGATGACGTGGCGCAAGGCTTCCATGACGCGATGCAATACGCTGTGAAGATCCTCATGAATTCGTTCTACGGCGTGTTTGCAAGCGGATTTTATCGCTTTACGCATCGAGATTTGGGCTCCTCCATCACCGCTTGGGCGCGTCAAAACATCAAGGGCATCATCACCGCGGTTGAGGCCGAAGGCCACGGCGTCGTGTATTCCGACACGGACTCCATTTTCGTTCGCTGCCCCATCCCTGAGGATGCCCCCAGACAAGTCAGCGACGAGGTCCGACAGGCTGCCGCCCAGGGCGATGCCACAGCGCAAGCGACGGTTGACGCGTATGAACAGGCCCTGTTGAGCATGGTTGACTTTGGCAAGGGATTGGCTCAACGCTACAGCAGAGAATCGGCCGTGCTTGAATTTGAGCGAGGGTTGTCCGTCTTCTTCAGCCACGGAGCAAAGAAACGCTACATCGGCCAAGTCGTGTGGCCAACCCATGAAATGTTGGTCCGAGGCTACGAGACGCAACGCACAGATTCCTTCCCGTACCTCACGGCGACGATGAAAGAAATCTTCCGATACGCACTGGCCGACGAAGGCGATGCGCTGGTCGATTATGCCCGCCAACGCGTCCAGGCATTGCGGACGAACGAGGTCCCGATTCAAGACGTGGTGCTCGCCAAGACCTGCAAGGGCCGGGTGGTCAGGACGCCGGTGAAATCTGTGGACGACGTCGATTTTACCAAAGATTACAGCCGGCCGGACAGCATGGCTCAAGTGCGGATCGCCAAGCAGCGTATCGAACAAGGCCTCGGCTTCACGTCGGGCATGAAAGTCTCCTACATCGTCACCAACGCCAAGCGAACAGGCCAACCCATGCAGGTAGCGATGTGGCTGGATACCGAAGAACAGACGAACACGATGGACTACGATGGCCAATTCTATGCTGAACGCCTCGCCGCCGCTGTTGGTCGAATCACCGAAGCGTTTGATTGGACCGCCAGCGATTTGATGAAAGGCAGCAAGCAGGCCTCGTTATTCGATTATTGACGGCAACAATGCAAGGAAGCCCTTTTCATGAACCGTCACCCACGCATGTACATGGGAAACTTGGCCAAGTCGCTTTTGATGGTGAGTCTCATGCTTTGCTCAGCCCTTGCGGGGTGCATCTTTGAAGACGATGGTGACGGGCCTGCTGAAGAGGTGTTGGCGGTGTTCAACTTCTCACCAAACACCAACATCAAAGCTGGTATGACGGTGTCGTTTGATGCCTCCGACTCCATGCCAAACGATGGTTCGCTCACCTACCGTTGGAACTTTGATGTGGAAGGCTCAACCGATATCGATGCCACTGGACAAACGGCCACCTGGTCGTTTGACGAGGCGAAAACATACGAGGTGATGTTGGAAGTTTCCAACGGCATCACCACCGCCGAGCAAACTCGAGAAGTAACCGTCGTTCCCGAGAGCGCCGAGCCTCCAACCGCAGAGATCACACAATATGCAGATGAAGAAGACTGCGAGGACGATTCCATTTCAGAAAGTCAACGAATCCTCGTCTGGATTTGTGCATATGAAAAATCCATGACCGACCGGTCCATCACCGAGACCATCACCATCAACTTGGACGCCTCGGGGTCAACATCGGGCGATGATACTTCGCAGTACATCCCCACTGACGGCTATGCCTGGGACCTTAACCTCAACGAGGACAAGGACAACGACGGTGACAGCGAAAACGACGACGACCTCGTTGGGGAAACGGTTGAGTGGAACAACGTGCGGCCGGGTGAATACGAAATCGGCCTTACGGTGACCAACGATGTCGGTATGAGCGATCACACCACCATCAAAGTTCATGTGAGCTACGCTGGATATTGGAAGGATTTCGAAATGGCCGGTAACACCAGCGGCAACACGGCAGAATTGGATTTTGATGCACTCATCCATTACAACAAGGACAGCGGCAACACCATTGCGAGGGCTCAGCTCGAACTGGAGTATCCAAAAGAAGACGATGATTGCTTCAATACACCGGGCAACAATTGCCGTGCAGAACTCAACATCTTTGCTTACAACGAAGAGGACGAAGAAGCGTCAAACACCACGTCGACGGACCTTGAATCTCGCGACGAAGGCGATTGTGATGCCGAACAAGATTGCGTTCACCTCTCGCTGTTCGGGTATGTGTTTTCAGACAGCGACACGGCCTTTGGTGAGGGGGAATGGACCATGACCATCCAAAACGACCGCGTGAACGACTTTAGGGTGGACCGTTTCGTCATTCGTCTGTACTACAAGTAGAACGAGGGCACCTCCATGAAACGCACCCGCATCATTGCGACCATCGGTCCCGCATGCGACGACCGTGAGACACTTAAGGCGCTCTTGGAAGCAGGCGTTGACGTCTGCAGATTGAATTATTCTCACGGCGAGCCCGAGGAAAAAACAGACCTCTATCGTCGCATTCGAGACATCGAAGACGAACTTGGACGCCCCACTTGCATCATGGCCGACCTTCCTGGCCCCAAACTTCGACTCGGCAAATTTCCCGAGGTTCACATGCTCGTTGAAGGCTCGGAGGTTGTGTTGCACTGCGGTGTGCGGGAAATGAACGAGGCCGATGCCACCGCCCTCCCCGTTGAATACGGTGGATTGTCGGCAGAATTGAAGATNGGTGACCCCATTCTCGTCGCCGACGGTCTCATCCGCCTTTCGGTGGTCAGCACCAGCGGTGAGCCAAACGGTACCGTTCGGTGCACGGTGATGGATGGTGGACCTGTCAGCAGCCGCAAAGGTGTGAACGTCCCAGGAACGATGGTCNACCTTCCCGCGATTGGCGAGAAGGACCAACGAGCCATTCAACACGCCTTGGAAAACGGTGCAGATTACATCGCGGTAAGCTATGTCCGCACCGCTGAAGACCTTCTACCTGCTAAAGAAGCGGTCAACAACGCCTCCATGCACGTGCCCGTGCTCGCAAAAATCGAGCATCCGGTGGCATTGGAAAACTTGGACAGCATCCTTGACACGGCCAACGCGGTGATGGTCGCTCGAGGAGACCTCGGTGTTGAAATCCCGCTGGAAAATGTCCCCGTCGTCCAGCAAATGATCATCGACAAAGCCCTCGAACGGGGCATGCCAGCGGTGGTGGCCACGCAAATGCTGGATTCAATGACGTTGCAACCTCGTCCAACCCGTGCCGAGGTCAGCGACGTGTCAACGGCGATTCGTCATGGCGCTACGGGCGTGATGCTCTCTGGAGAAACAGCCTCAGGGAAATACCNCCTCGAAACGGTGCAGACCATGGTGCGTATTGCCATGGCNACCGAACAAGGGCTGGGGATGCACGANCTCNGACCGAACGCATTGGCCCGTTTCCGTTCCACCCGAGCGGTGGCGCATGCGGGTGTCGAACTCGCTCGAGAGTCCGGGGCTGTTCGAATCGTTGTGGCGACGGAGCACGGCAATGCGCCACGCTTTGTTTCGGGTTATCGCCCCGANATNCCCGTCACTGCNGTGAGCGACCGCCTNCGNGCGCTTCGGCGCACCTGCCTGTTGCCNGGCGTNGACACCATTTTGGCAAAGGAACACGAACGCGGCTCNAAGACGATGAAGGAAGCGGTCGANCAACTGGTGATNCAGGGACGTATTGCTCCAGGTGACCGCGTNGTTGCCATNTCGGGCAGCCCTCGAGCCATGCGCGGNGCCACCAGCACCCTNCGACTGTACAAGATNGGAGAGNACGGGGAAATCTTGGGCGCAGAATAGCCAGAATGGGCTTGGTTGCACCAATTTCACCTCGTGAAACGCGTCGCGCTCTTGATATAGGGGATATTTGTCGCATTGCCTGCTAAGGAGCGATTACCATGCCATCACAATGGGAAGACAGAAGCAAGCCACACCGCAACATCGTGTTTATCGGTCACGTCGACCACGGAAAGTCCACAACCGTTGGACGTCTCCTCCTCGACTCTGGTCACATTGAAGAACACGTGATTGAGAAGAACGAAAAACTCGCTGCCGAATCCGGTAAGGCCGGNTTCGGACTTGCGTACGTCATGGACGGACTCAAGGAAGAGCGCGAGCGTGGTATNACCATNGACGTCGCTCACAAGGAGTTCTTNACCCCNGACTACTACTGGACCATCATCGANGCTCCAGGNCACCGNGACTTCGTCAAGAACATGATCACCGGTGCNTCCCAAGCCGANACCGCTGTGTTGCTCTGTGCAGCCAACGACGGTGTCAACGCCCAGACCAAGGAGCACGCTTTCTTGGCCAAGGTGTTGGGTGTCAAGGGTCTCATCGTCCACGTCAACAAGATGGACATCGGCGGTGTCGACTGGAGCCAAGAGAAGTACGACAACGCTGTCAAGGAAGTNTCTGGCCTCTTGAAGATGGCTGGATTTGGAAATCAACTTGACAGNATTCCAATGATTCCTGCCTCGTCCCTCAACGGNGACAACGTGTTCAACAAGTCCGACAAGTGCCCTTGGTACAACGGGCCAACCCTCTTCGAGGCCATCAACGCCACGCCCATGCCAGACAAGCCATCCGACAAGCCACTCCGCTTGCCCATTCAGGATGTCTACAAGATCTCCGGTATCGGTACGGTGCCTGTTGGTAAGATCGAAACCGGTGTCCTCAACGTCGGCAAGAACGTCGTGTTCAACCCTTCCATGAAGGGCGGCGAAGTCAAGTCCATTGAAATGCACCACACCATGGTCGACAAGGCCGAGCCTGGTGACAACGTCGGTTTCAACGTCCGCGGTCTCGCTGCTGTTGACATCCGCCGTGGTGACGTCGCTGGATACTCCGACAACGAGCCAACCTTCGTGCGACACGACGAAACGTTCGTCGGTCAAATCCAACTCATGGACATCCCCAAGGCTGTCTCCGTTGGATACACGCCTGTGTTCCACGCTCACACCGCTCAAGTCGCTGTGAAGTTCATGGATCTCTTGGAGAAGACCAACAAGTCTGGCAAGGAAGCCAACCCTTCCTTCTTGAAGACGGGCGACGCTTGTCTCATCCGCTTCCAACCAACCAAGCCAATGGCCATTGAGCAAATGGACACCTTCCCTGAGTTGTCTCGCTTTGCTATCCGCGACATGGGTAAGACCGTCGCAGCCGGCGTTTGCTTGAAGATCGAGAAGAAGTGAGTTCACTCACTGGAAGATTGACGTTGGAGGGATTGAATGGCTGCAGTTACCGTCATCAAGTTGACCGGTGAAAACCATAAAGACATTGATGGCGTTGCAACCCAGATCAAGACCATTTGCGAATCCGGTGGAATCACGCTACGTGGCCCAATTCCATTGCCAACTCGCCGCTTGGTGGTGCCTGTTCGAAAGGCTCCAGATGGCGAAGGCAGTGAGACCTACGACCACTGGGAACTCCGAATCCACAAGCGCCTTCTTGAGATGGATCTCACGACTGGAAAGGACGAACAAGCCCTTCGAGCCGTGACCAAGATCCCTATCCCCGACACGGTCAGTATCGAAATCTCGATGCGAAGCATCAACTGAGGACAAGCCTGCGTTGCAATGGGAGCCTTCTGGCTCACAATTCAGCACGTTCAGCCACGCCAGCGTCGATCAACCAGGACGCCGTCGTTTCATCGAGCATGTGGACATCGCCTGCCTCAAGGGTGAGTGCCTCACCGGCATCATCGAGGATCGGCTCGCCCAGCGTTTCGAGAATGCGTACCCGCACATTGGACGCTTCTTCCTCTTCAAGAGGTGCTGATTCAGGTACCGTTTCCTCTGTGGGGGGAAGGTCTTGGATGGGTTCATGCTTTCCAGTGGATGGCGCCAATTCCATCGCCGCCCCGTGCTTTTGTCCATCCGAAGGCGGCGCAGGTTCCGTGGGAGGTGTCGAAGCTTCTTGGTCGGCAAGATCAGCGAGCAAGTAACGTTCCTCGTCAACCCACGCGTCGTCGTCCATCCAACGTTCTTCTTCGTCATCCTTGACTTCTTCAAGTGGAGGCAAGGGGTCCTCGAAGGCTAAATCGGGAGGTGGTCGTGCAGTGATGTTTCCAT
>PBUZ01000064.1 GCA_002728035.1 Methanobacteriota archaeon | reverse complement strand
TCCCCGTATTCATCACCGTAGTAGAGCAACGGTGCACCCGGCGTGGTCAGCAACCAACCGTAGGCTTGGAGAGCTGCGTGGTAAGCGGAAACATCCCCTGGTTGACCAGGAAGGCCGTCCTCAACCCACTGATTGTACGCATCGCCAGTACCCGTATCGGCCCGGCTGGTCAGGCGGGGTACATCGTGACTGCCGACATAAGGGACCATCAGCGCGCCCTGCGTGTACTGGTCTTGACTTCGGTTGGTCCAATAATCCAAGTGTTGGTAATTCTCGTTTCCGCTCACAAACACGTTGTCAACCACGGCGTGATAGAGGACAAAATCGGCCTGGCCGTCCAACCCATTGGGCCCCATGTAGGCGTTGATGGCTCCGTATTGGGCTTGGTTGTCCTCGAGCGAATGACCAGACCAGCCCATGGCGGTCTCGCCTTTGAGGTAGACATCGGTGCCCACTGTCTCAAAACGCTCATTGATCTGCGCGACCAAATTTGAAACGGCCAAGTTCTCGACATGCTTGACGGCATCGATACGAGCGCCATCAAGGTCGAAGGTCTCCATCCACCACAAGGCGTCAGCGATCATCTGTTCCGAAGCATGACGGTTCTTCCAGTTGACGTCCGGCATGTAGGCGGTGAACTGACAGTCGAGACGATGTTCGGTCCAATCGCAGTTGGCTTGACCGCAGATGCACCCGGAATTAAACCAGGACGAATTGTTTTGAACATACTCGTGGTCTTCGTGGACGTGGTTCACCACGAAGTCCATCATCACGCGTATACCGTTGTCATGAGCCGCCTCGATCATGGCATGGAGTTCGCTCTCCGTTCCAAGTCTTGGCTCCACGCCGCGAGCCTCCGTGGGCCAATAGCCGTGGAAAGCAGAAACATCGTGCACCCCGTCAGCGGCTTTTCCCGTTGAGGTGGCCGCCGTATTGAACGGTGTGAGCCAAAGAGCGTTGACACCCAAGTCCGTGAAATAGCCTGATTCGATCATCTGCGTAACGCCAGCGAAGTCGCCACCCTGCCAATCGGCACCTTGCGCCGCTCCAGTTGAAGGCCCGTCGTTGCTGGTGTTACCGTTGACGAAACGGTCGGTCATGATCATGTAGACCAGGGCATCTTCCCACACAAAATCGGCGTGTGGACCGGTCCAAAACGGCACCAACAAATCGTAGGCAGCGTGACCGTTGGTATCGAAGCCCTCTATTTTGTATGCGTGCTTCCCATCCTCCAGACCAGCCAACGGAAGCGTCCATGTTGAGGTCGTGGCGTCCCATGTGGCGCCGACCAAGGCGGCGGGAACGCCATCATGAGGAGCACCGGTTGAACCGGGGTGGTAGGTAACCTCCAGGGCAAGCTCTGTTAACGATGCGGTGTAATGGGGCCGCAGGTGGTCGTCCACCCGCAACAACGAGTTTTCGATATCATCGCAATACACGCGCTCAGGGTTGCTGGGGTCAAAGATGTAAACGCCGTCGACGACGAATTTGTAGCAGTACAGGCCTTCGGGGAGTTCGACATCTACGCTCCAGAGGTCGCCCGACCGATTCATCTCGAGAGAAGTACTCCAGTTCCACTCACCAACCAGTTCCACCGTTGAAGCACTTCCGGTATAGGTTAGGGTGATGAAGGCGCTTGAACGCCCGTTTGCAGCCTCGACATCGTTGGTCATCATCGGTGATGCGAGGACGATGAGCAACAGCGCCACCAGGGTCAACGAAGCGTTCCGTCCTTGCATCATGCACCTTCCTCCTTTGTGGATGGGCGAAGCAGCGTGTTGGCTGTTTCAACCAAATCATCGAGGTGACGGCAAAGGAAGGATTTGACGAAATCGTTGGCCGGTTGTTGATACGCCTCGAGGGGGGGAGCATGCTGTTGAAGGACGCCTTGGTCAAGAATCGCCACACGGTCGGCCAAGGTCATGGCTTCGATTTGATCGTGCGTGACATAGATGGTGGTGGTTCCAAGCTCATCGTGAAGACGGCGGATTTCGTTGCGCATTTGATGACGTAATTCTGCATCAAGATTGGAAAGGGGTTCGTCCATCAGCAAGACCTTCGGACGACGAATCAACGCTCTGCCGAGCGCAACGCGTTGGCGCTGGCCACCGCTCAATTCCTTTGGCTTCTTGTCCAGATGCTCTTCGAGTTCCAGCATGGATGCCGCTTCCTTCACACGTTCGGCGATGGCCTGGTCGCTCAAGCGGTCTTCGCCTTTGGCCATACGCAAACCAAAGGTGAGGTTGTCGCGGACACTCATGTGCGGGTAGAGTGCATAGGATTGGAACACCATGCCAAGGCCTCTGGCGCCTGCTGGTAGATGATTCACGGTCACGCCACCGATGGTGACCGTACCGTCCGTGATTTCCTCAAGTCCTGCGAGCATACGTAGGGTGGTGGACTTCCCGCATCCAGACGGGCCCAGAAGGACAAGAAACTCGCCGTCCTCAACCGTGAGATTGAGGCCCTTCACGGCCTCAAAACCGTCTTCATACCGCTTGTGGACGTTCGTAAATTCAACACTCACCATGTCATCACCCTTTGACCCCTCCAGCCGATAGTCCCTCGATGAGGAACTTCTGGAAGAAGAGGAAGAGCAGCGCCACGGGCAAACTCACCAAGAGACTGGCTGCGGCAAAATCGCCCCATGCTTGGCCGGTGCTGGAAATCATGGAGGCAAGCCCCACGGGAAGCGTGTACATATCGTTGGAAGTGTTGAACGTCAACGCCAGCAAGAATTCGTTCCATGCTGCGAGGAAACTGAACAACGCCGTCACGGCGACGGCAGGAAGTGAAAGAGGCAACACCACCTTGGTGAACACTTGGAATTGATTGCAACCGTCCAGCAACGCGGCTTCTTCGAGTTCCCTTGGTACGGTGTCAAAGAACCCTTTCAGCATCCAAACGCAAAGAGGGAGCGCCGTCACACAATAAGCGAGGATGAGACCAAGGTGGGAATTGAGCAAGCCAAGTGTTTTCATGACCAAGAAGTACGGAACGAGAATGATGATCCCTGGGAACATTTGAACCAGCAAAAAGGCAAACATGGACGCATCGCGGCCCGTGAACTTGTAACGGCTGAAAGCATATCCCGCTGGAATGGCGACCACCAACCCCAAGAGCGTGGTGCCAATACTGACGATGAGGGAATTCCGCATCCATGTCCAGAAGGATTCACTTCCGAGCATCTTTGAGAAATGTTCACCCGTATACGGACCACCAAGCGAACCACCGAGTGCGTTCCCTGGTGAAAGAGCGATGTCAAGAATCCAAATTAACGGAAGAAGGGTCAACGCCACAAAATGAAGGAGGACGAGATGGGCGCCAAAGGAGCGAAGCCGACCTTCAAGCCGTTGATTACGAGCTAAACCGTATTCTACCGCTGAGAGCGACAGGTTACGAGAGGTCCAAGCGGTGACGGGGCGACTGGAAACCCAGATCAATGTCAGCGCTCCTGGCCCCACCAACCATGCCTGCATCCAAAGGTCGAAGGCCGACATCGGTGTGAACACGAGACGAACGAGACCCACCAAAAGCAATCCACCGCCAAGCAAGAGCGAGATGTTGCTGCTCCTTGGATCAGCCTCTTGGGGCAACGTGTTCAGCAAAAGTCCAATCAGCCCAAGGCCAAGCAACCCCAAGGCCAACCCTTGTCCGCCGCGCAAAACATCCACCGTCAGAAGCAACACATTCACAAGGAAACTGACGATGAGCCAGCGTCGTAACGTGGTCACCTCGATGGGGGTGTACCAGGACCGAACCGTCGATTCGGTGATCACACGGTCGCCTCCGTCGCATTTGTACGCTTCATGTAGGACCATGAGAAGGCCAACAACATCAGGAAGATGATGACCGACCACGCTGCTGCAACACCGTATGCGCCGTCCCTAAAGGCAACATCGTAAACATACGTGATGAGGATGTCCGTTTGCCCTGGCTGGCCAAAGTAGAGGTCTGGGCCACCATCTGTCAGCAAATAGATGACGTTGAACATGTTGAAAGTCCAGATGAATCCAAGCAACGAAAGCGGGACAAGGGCGCTCTTGAGGTTGGGCAACGTGAGGTGACGGAACGTGTCCCAGGCACCCACTCCATCGAGTTTGGCGGCCTCATACATATCGCTGGGCAGGGCTTGCAGCGCACCGCTCAACGACATCATCATGAACGGTACCCCGAGCCAAATATTGACAAAAATAACCACAAATTGCGCCCCTGTCGGGTCAGCGAGGAAATGGAGATTTGTCCCCAGTACATCGTTCACCAAACCCTCTGGCTGGAACATACCCTTCCAAACGAGAACCGAAATGTACGAGGGTATCGCCCAAGGGAGCAGCAGTACGGTTCTGTAGGCCGTTGTACCTCGAACGGCCCCGCTCTGCAAGACCATGGCCAAGAACAGGCCGAGACCAATGTGGGCAGACACGTTCACCAACGTCCATACCAGCGTAAAGAGCGTCACACGGAGGAAGCCTGAGGCCGAAAACACCTCGATGAAATTCGCCAATCCCACGAAGGCCTCCTCGCCCAAACGGGTGGCATCCGCATCGGTAAACGACAACCAAAAACCATAGAGAACCGGGTAGAAGGTCAACAGTGCAAGGGCAAACATCGCAGGAGCGATGTAGACATGAGCGGATTTCGCATGAAGTCGTCCCGCTCGTACATCCATGGCTCGACCATAACTCAGCAGGATGAAAAGCGAGAGAAAGATTGCTCCTAAAGCGAAGAGAACGGGAGATGTGTTACCTGTCGTCGGGACAACATCACCAACGCCAGTGCTTAATGTGGCAGAAAAGACAGTCCCTTCGTCTCCTTCAATCACCACTTCATGTTCAACATTGGGAACCATGCCCGTGAGTGTGCAAACGATGCGGGTTGCTGTGAGAGGGAGTGTTCGTGTTGAAGAAGTACCTTGCATTTCAATACCGTCGGCTTGACATGAATCATAAGGTAACATGGATGAAGTACCGTTTGTATCGACGGTGATCAGCGAATGCATCACACCGTCAACAAAGATACGGTAGTTCGCAGAACCATCGGTGGTGAAATTCACCTCGACCGTGCGATAACCCTCATTTGCAGGTGGTTCTTCTGCTCGCTGAAGACCTTCAATCAGTGAAATCAATTCAGCATTGGCACCTTGCAGAGCCTCCTCTGAAGTTGACGTTTCGGTGTAGACTTGTTCGAACGCCGTCACCAAGGGACCGTAAACCATCGCCATGGCTCGAGTGGTTGGTGCTGGTGTGCCCGAATCGATTTGGGCGAGAAAACCCGAGAGCACCTCGTCATTGGTAATGTCGACATCGTCAGCAAGGTCAACGTGGGTGGGCAAGGTGTAAGTTTCGAGAGCGAAGTCTTTCTGCACCTCCACACTTGAGAGATGCTGCGCCAATTCAACCGCTGCCAACTTGTTCGCACTTTGCTTGCTTACGGTCCAGCCCTTATAGGTCACAAGCGGGGCAACACGCTCACCCGTTTCCGCAATCACGGGCAACATGGCCTGACCAATGTCCAAGCGGCTCGCTTCGTAGGTTGCCCAATTCCATGGTCCATCGACGATCATGGCTGCCTTGGAGCCGATAAATTGGTTTTTCATGCCCTCCGTTTGTGTCCCGGTTGCGACAACGCCGTGTTCAAGTTCCAAATTCAAGAGCCAATCCAACGCCTCCGCAGAGCCGTTTGAGTCCAGCGTTGGTGAACCTGAGGCGTCAAACAGCGAACCGTTGTAACCCGCTTGGAAACCAAACCACCAATACGCTGACTTCACAGGAAGGGCGAGCCCTTGAACATCTTGATGCGTGAGACGTTCAGCCGCCTCCAAGAGATCGTGCTGTGTCCAGGATTCATCGGGATAATCAACGCCTCGGGCATCAAACAGCGCCTTGTTGTACACCAACGACAGCGCATCTTGGCTGGCGGGCACACCGTACAACGCGTCACCGTAACGCATGGCGTGAAGAGCCCGTTCATCGTACAAGCCGCGCTCGATCGGTGTGAGATGGGGTCGAAGGTCCTCCAAGAGGGGGAATCCATCGACACGTACCTCACCGATTGCCCCGAGTTGGTCGCTTGAAAGGCGCATGAGGTCCGGTGCTTCACCTCCTTGAGCCGCGGTCATGAACAATTGATCTGCATCCCCAAAGGGAACCAATGCCACCTCAACCGTGATGTTGGGGTGCTGTTCTTCAAAGGATTTGATGGATTGCAAAAACACGTTTTCCTCTTTGCTCTCCGCTGCAAAGGTGTGCCAAACTTCGAGCGTTAACGGGCCGTCTTGACCTGATGCTGGCGCCTCGGTAGACGATGACCCAGAACCCAAACAACCTGACAGCAGCAAGGTGGTGACCAACACCATGGCCATCCAACCAGTAGCCCGGCTCTTCGGGCGATACTGCGTCATGAATCGGCGTACTCCTTTGACAACATAAACCTCTTGAGAGGCCTACAACAAGGCCTTCATTCCAAACCCAAGAATGGTAAAATTTCAGTCAAATTTTTTTCTCGGATGATGGGGACTTCTGCCCGTTCAAAGGCCTCGAAGGAGGACGGACGGCTTGGGTTGAATCCGATGAAACGGCTGCCTGGAACATGCATGGAAAGATCCATCTCCGAATCACCAACCGACACGCAACCAGACGCATCAAAACCGTTCATTGTGAGCAACTTCTCAATGATTTCACCTTTCCCTGTGGCGTGAAGACGACAGACGCCTTCATCCGTGAGGTAACCGTCATCATCGAACACAAAGCCGTTGGCAATCCAATCGTCAACCTTCAGCATGCTCGCAATCGAACTGACGAAGACGTCAACTCCAGCACTGACAATGGCAACAAAGATGCCTTCATCTTGGAGGCGCTGAACGACCGCCCGTGCACCTGGCATGAGTTGAACACCGGCATAGGCCCGGAAAATCTCATCCTGGTGGATGGGATTTTGCACCGCCTTCCACATTTGTATGTCCGAACGCATGAACTCCACATCGGAGATCTCACCACGAATGAACCGGTTCAGGTTCAATCCATTGTCCGTACCAAACGCATCGTGCAAGGTTCGCCAAGAGCTCACCGCATCGACGAGCACCCCATCGCAGTCAAAGACAACGACTTCCGGTCGTGTGTATACCACGGTCATGCTTTCACCAGCGCAACGTTCCTTGAAAGCCTTCGCTTTCCAGCAATCAACGCACAACCACCCAAAGGGCGAGAAGGCAATGCTGCCCCCTCACCCCAAGGGGCCCACCGTGGTGGGCGTCTGCTGATGCAGACGGGTTGGTTGGTTCTGCGTCAGACCTCAAGCCTTCTTGTCGTAGTTCAGGTCATCCCAAGTTCGGAGCAGAGCACCGTCTCCGTTGATTGGAGCATAACTCAGGGTGATCGTTGCATCAACAAGTGGCGTACCATCTGGTGCGTGGGTTCGGACGAAGATCGTGTCTCCGGAGTTGAAGGTCGAAATCGACCGTGTCTCTCCCTCGGAGATTTGTTCTTTCGTGACCGAATCCACGAACGTGACGAAGGCATCGCTGTTGGCTGGGTTGAAACCGTACACGCCGGCACTGTCGGCCAGGTTCACCGTGTAGGTGTTGAGCGCACCAGTGGCGTTGGTGTAGAACACCTTCACCTCAACTGCTTGCGTGGCAAGCGGCGTCTGGGATTGCTCAACGGTGATGCGCCAGTGTCCTTGATCTGCATCGAAGGCGTCAATGTCTTCGATGTCAAAGGTCACACGAGGCACACCCTTCACGTCGGTTTCAGCGAGGCTGGAAGCCCACACGTAGATGACACCAGAAAGCACGACGGTGATAGCAACCATCAGGATGGTGGCGATCACTGGGCTCACGGCTGCGTCATCTTCGGCCATGGTTTCAACTTCTTCTTCGTCATCCGCACGGCGGCTGGCGAAGGAGAGCGCACTCACGAACAGTCCACTGAGCGCCACAGCGATGATGCTTGGGGCGAACGATGGAACGGAGCTGGCACCGATGGTCTCCACAACTTCGGGCAGGAACTGGTCCGTGGCCAGGAAGTTGCTGGCGGGCTGGTTTGCGTGGTTACACACATCAGCCGTAGCCAAGGACGTCATGATGTTGTTACACCAGTTGCTGTCCTCGAGCAATGGTCGGCGCTCCGAGGTCTTCGTAGCGTTCTTACCGTATTGACCGGG
The DNA here is from genome assembly GCA_002728035.1 of Methanobacteriota archaeon. Taxonomy (GTDB): domain Archaea; phylum Thermoplasmatota; class Poseidoniia; order Poseidoniales; family Poseidoniaceae; genus Poseidonia. The sequence continues at coordinate 29,280 of PBUZ01000064.1, read as the reverse complement.
CTTGGACCATGGGTCGTCGCTCTGCACGTTGTTGATGATGGCGTAGTGCGATCCGGGCTCGTCTGCCTGGAAGCGGTCTGCAGCCGTCACCGACATGTCACATGGGTTTGCCAAACAGGTCACCACGTCCATCTCAACCCACACATGGGTCGTGTCCTTGGTGATGTAGACATCCTCAGTGTACTTGACGCTTGCACCGTAGTCTGGCACAGCGTAGTAGCGGGTCAACTCGACGTCATCGTGTCCATCCGTGTGGTACGTGATGGCCAACATGTGGTCGTAGCGGTATGGACCTTCGTCGCCACCGCCACCGACGGTGACGGTCACGGGCACGTAGGTGCCGGTCATGACGTTGGTCACGCCGTTGAAGCTGAAGCCGGTCTCGTCGTCGAAGAAGTAGTCAGGCACTTGCTCTCGTACGTTCTCGACACGGACACCGATTTCCTTGGTAGCCACACCTTGCTGGTAGTCAGCGATAGGCATCACACTCTGGTCGTAGTTTGGCACGTAGGTGTTGTACTCGCCTTGCGTGGTTGGCTCTGTTGGCGTGTCACGGAGGACCAAGCGGATCTGACAGTACTCTGAACCCGACGGTCCAATCTGGTGGATACCGTTGTTGTTCAGGTAGTCAATCTCCCAGTCGTTAGCGTTGGTCGTAGCGTCCTCAATGAGGTCGAACACGAGGTCGTCACCGACGATGGTCGTGGTGAAGTAGTTCGTGTAGACACACTGGTCCGTCGATTCAACCGTCCAAGTCAAGTCGTCCAACTCGTGGTCGACGTCGGTCTTGATGGCGGAAAGGTCGTAGGTCAAGTTCGCCAGGCCCTCGTCATCTTCCATCAAGGAGATGGACCATGGGAGCGCAGGGATCGAGCCGTTGTCGGCCTTCATCACCGTCTCGGTTGTTCGGTTCCAGTCCATGATGACTGGAGCGTCGTTGACAGGAGCCACCGAGAAGACGACGTCCAAGTCTTGGGCGTCTTGGTTCTCAGCACCGTCGTCAGAAAGACCGAGGGTCACCGTACACTTGCCACCCAACTCGTTGTTGGTGTTTTCAGTGATGGTCAATTCGTTGTTCACGATTGCAACACTGAAGGCAGAACAGGCATCCGATGTACCGAAGTCCACAGCGCTGGCGGACCAGGTGTAGACTTGGCGGGTTGGTGCTTGCTCGTTGGCCATGTCACGGATGTACGAACGGGTTGCGTTCGACACATCACCCAAGAACTTGGTGTGCGTACCGAATCCTTCTGGGAGGATGTTGTAGTTACCGTCGTCCTCAGAGAAGATCGGCATACAGTCGGCGCGCTCAGCGTTACAGATTTCCGGAGCGTCGTTGATGTTGTTCACGGTGTAGGTGATGTTGTGCGTGTCGGTCAAACCGTTGCTGTCAGTAACGACGAAGGAGAACACCATCGTACCGAATTGGTCGGTGCGTGGCGTAATCGTGAGGTCTTGACCATCTTGGGACCAGTCGAGGACCATGTTGTTGTCGTAAGCGACCATGGTTCCCGTGGTGATGTCCCAGGTGAGGTCTCCCTCAGCGTCTTGCACGTCATCAGCCAAGTTGGTCAGGCTGAAGGTGAAGGCGCCAGAGTCTTCGTCCTTGGAGAAGTCGACCAAACCTTCGCTTGGTCCACTGCCTTCCGTGTCGATCACTGGACAAGCACGCTGGATGTCAATCGTGCTCTGAACGTTGGTCGTGTCACCGGTTCCTGCGACATAGCTGTCGTCAAAGACAACGTTGGTAGCCAACGAGATGTCTTCAACCGTAGCCCAGTCGTAGGCACAGTCTGCCACCGTCTTGACCATCAAATCGTAGTTCTTCTGGCCGGAGGCGGTTGTGCTGCCCTTGTAGGTCTGGTAGACCAAGACCTCGGAGGACAGCGTACCGTCGTCCAAGTCGCCGTGGGTCAATTCCACCGTCATGTACTTGGTCAAGGTCTGCAGGGTAGCAGAGCTGTCCAAGGTTTGACTTGGGTGAACAACGCTGATGTCAGCCGTGGTTTCGGCTTGCACAACGGCCACGATGTCGATCTCGTCAGGCATACCACCGATGCGGCTCCATGGGATACCAAACTCTGCGAGTGAGGTCGAGAAGTCAGCATCGACGTTGGCCGTGCTCAGGCTGGATGGACTCCAGCCGAGGAAGCCGTAGCTGTAGAGGTCGTACGAGGAGGCACTGTCTGCCCAAAGCACGTAGTTGGCGTTGAACGGTAGGTTGTGTGCACCACCAAGACCGTTGTAGCCGACATCGGAACCACCGCTTCCGGTGCTGATGTAAATCAGGACATCGGAGTTGGTCAAGTCGGTGTTGGTCATACCGAGGTACAGACCGTCACCCTGGATGTAGGTCACAAGGAAGTCATCGGTGCCGTCACCGCTCATCACACCAGGCATAGCGTAGCCGGATGGGTTGAGGGCGTTGCCACCAACCCAATCAGCGTCATCACCGTCAACGGTCATGGCTTCTGGCTGGAACGAGGTCGACACGTAGGATGCACGCTCGTCGTCCGTAGACGTCAAGAGGAGCGCAACCTCGTTGGATGGAGCGACACCCAAGTGGGTGGACTCGATGCTCATGAGGTTGGCTTCGTCAATGACTGCCGAGGAAGCGACAACGAGTTTGCTGGCGTCCAAGGTGTTACCGATCGACGTCACGTGAGCGTTGTTGCCAGCGTTCACTTGGGTCGTCGAAGCGGACCAGGTCAGGTTCTCAACGCTGCCGACTGCATCAACCACAGACAGAGCCGTGGTCGCATCGGAGACACCGCCGTCCCAGCGGAATGGCGTGTTCTCGATGTAGACACCGATGTCACCGGAGGCATCCATTGGGTAGACCCAGACATCTGGGCTGTCCTCAACGTGGAGACCCGTACCGGTTGCGCCACCATCAACACTCGCGTCAATGGCGACCACATAGGTGTCTTCTGCGTAGACTGCGTAGTCACTGCCTTCGATGTCAGCGCCGCCGATCAACGAAAGGTCACCGTTCTCCTTGCTTACACCGGTAGCGAAGCCAGAGAGGGTGGTGCCGTTCAGCGTCAAAGCAACGTTGGTGTCGTCAGCGACGATACCAATCGTGGACGAGAGGTCGTCACCGGTGATGGTTGAACCAACATCGCTGAAGTCACAGTCACTGATGACGATGGCGTTGTCACCGAGGTTGATGCTGTTCGACGAGGACTGGATAGCCACTGCTTCACAATCTTCGGCGGTGATACCAACCGCATTCGGCGAGGTTCGTCCAGCGGACAGACCAATGGTGTTGCCACTGATGGTTGGTCCAGCATAGGACGAGGAACCCATCGTAGCCTCAAGGACGTTGATGGTTGCTCCACCGTCACCCCACGAGTCACGAACGGTCAACGTGTAGTTGCCTGCGTCCGAGTAGGTTCGGAGAGGCGTGTACTGAGCGTTGCTGGCGAACGAGTAGGTTGGCCAGCTGTCGGTTGTACCGTCAGGCTTTGCGATGGTGATGCTGATCTCGTAGCCCCAACTGTCGGTGCCCAAGTTCACTTCAGCCTTCTTATTGGCAGCGAGGTTCCAGGTACAGCTGTGTGGACCACGTCGGTAGTCGTTGCTTGCAATGGAACAAAGGGCAGAGGACGGTGATGGAGGTGCTTCCATTCCATCGAGGAACATACCACCGTCAGCATCCGTCAGGGTGTTGTCGGTCACGTTACCGCTTCCACCGCTGATGAAGATACCTGTGGACGAAGCGTCACTGATACCACCAATGTCGTTGTTGTCGATCTCAAAGTTGTCAACGTTGGTCAGCATGATGGCGTCATCGCCACCAACGACCGTGTTGTCCTGAATCAACACATTGTTCGTGTTACCGGAACGGATGTCGATTGCATGCCCGTTGGACGGGTTGAACTCGTTGTTGGTGATGGTCACGCCTTGAGCTTCGTTGCTGCCGTACAGCCACACATCGGCGATTTCGCCACCGTCTTCGAACACGTTGTTCGAGATGGTGATGTTGTCTGCACCGATCTCACTCGTTTGGTGAGAGTAGTAGTACGGAGAGCGGGTCACAATCATACCAACGCCACAATCGATGAACGTGTTGTCGGAGATGACGTTTCCATCGCCACCGAGGATACGCATACACTCGTCAGACCACTGGATGGCGCTGTTGAGTTCTGTGTATCCGTTGAAGTGGACGAAGGTGCTGTTGGTGACCTTCCAGAAGTCGATGTCGTAGCCGTTGTAGTAACCGTAGCCCATCGCAGCGTACAACGTTGCCAATCCAGAGATGGTGGTGTTGTTCATGTCGATGTTCATGGAGTAGTAGTTGTATCCAATCACGAATCCTTGAGGCGTACCAGAGCTGGAGACAGCGACCGTGGTCACATCAGCGTCGTGCATGTACAAGGAGGTCTCACCGCTGTAGTAGGGGTACATGCGGTTCGTACCGTCGAAGTCGTAGGAAGCCGTGGAGATCCAAGTGCTGCCGTTCCAGTTGTGCTTACCGCTGGCGAGGTACATGAATGGAGCATCCATCATGACCGTCTCGCCTTCAAGGTCGTTACCACTGTGGCTTCGGAGGTAGCCGTACTCCCACAAACCGTTGGAGTATTGTCGGCTGCTCGTTGAACCAAGGCCGCTTGCACAGCGCTCTTGCTTGGTGTACGCCGTTGATGTGTAACAAATACGAGCAGTGAACTCATCTTCGAGGTACATCGTGTCCGCGTTTCCAGCGGTGTCGCTAAGCGACAATTCGTGGAAGTCGTAACGGAAGTCAGCGTCGTTGTTGTTGGAGTTCGTCCAGTAGTAGTTGATGGTTGCAACCGTCACGGCCGTGTATCCATTCAAGCTGAGCGTACAGACGCTGGCACATGAACCACTGTCAACCGTTTGCGTAACGAAGGTCAAGTCATGGGCCACACCGTTGGCATCTGAGGTACCCATGCCCGTGACCGAGCCGTCTGCGTCCTTGAGGACAACCGTGGTCCCGTCAACATCTTCTGTCACACCAGACACGTTCGCTTGAACGGTCACGTCCAATTGTCGGAGGCGGTCAAATTGACCGGTTCCCGTGACTTCAACCGTGCTCGTGTCAATGGTACCTTCGATGAAGTCCATGGTCGAAGAGCCGGAAATCACGACATCCTTGGTGTTGGACATGGTGACATCGGTCAAGACGAAGTCAACGTCACCGGCTGAATCAATACCGATGGCATTGTTCTCGATCGTCACGCCGTTGAACTCAACGCCTGAATCCGTACCTGAGCCGTACTTGAAGGCTGCACCTGAGGACCCAGTAACGGTACCGGAGAGGTCGCCGCCAAGGTCGTTCAAGTAGTAGACACCAGCGTTGGCTTGGTTTTCAAGATCCAAGTTTTCGAGGTCCATGCTTCCGGATGCGGCCGAAGCGACCAACACACCGTAGGAACCACCGGAGACGTTGAAGCGGTCTGCCGTAGCAGCAGTTTGTCCGGAGACATACAGACCTGCATGCGTTGGCGTCGTGACATCAATGTCTTCGAAGTGACCTGCAGCGAAGGCGCCACCAACATCAACACCGTAATCAGCGCCGATGATGGTACCTTCCTTGAACAGAGGCGTACCGGACTCACGGAGGTAGTCTCCCAAGTTGCTTGGGTCGTTGCCTGCACGAGCCACGAAGTCGTAGCGGTCCTGGTAGTTGTCGTTTCCACGGTGGATCACATCCATCCAAAGGTAGACCTTCGAGATGTTTCCGCCGTTGGCAACTGCGTTGGAGATGTCAACGATTGGGTAGGTCAATCGAGCACCTTGTCCACTGTTCATGTAGTAGGTGTAGGCGTAGTCAAGACAAACACCGTAGTTGTTGGGGTATCCACCAGCAGCATAGCTTGGTGGGTTTCCAACGTTACCAGGTTGACCTGGTCCGGTGCTGGGCTGACCGTTGGTACCTTCAGGTGGTGAGAACGCACCTTGGAAGTAGTTGGCTGGGGAGTAGTAACCCCAGTACTTGTACGGGTAGCGGGACTGGTAGGTTCCCGTTGGCGAGACGCCAGGGATCGTTTCCCAGCCGAATCCGAATTCGTCAGGTGCTTCGTAGTAGTTGGGGTAGGACACGGACTGACCGAGCCAGTAGCGGTAAAGGTAGTAGTAGTAACCGTCCCACGACTGATAGTTTGGTCCGTAGTTGTAACCGTAGTAGTTGCAGTGCCACGAAGGAGCACCACCGCTACCGCCGTTGTAGCTGTGTGTACCTGCGGTGACGGCTGGGTCGTTGCTACCATAGGGGTAGTATCCTTCCTGGCCATCATCGGTGATGTTCCATGCGTTACCTGCGTCGTCCTCGAACATGATGTTCATTCGGTCGCTGACCCAGTAATACTTGCTTGATGCATAGTTGTACGTTGGGTGAGCGTTACCACCTGCATAAATCGAGTTTGCACCGACTTGGAGGTAGTCACCTGAGCCCAAGTAGGTCGACAAGTCGATCTTGTACGTGGTCCAACCAGCGGATTGTCCGGAAAGCGCAGAGCTTCGGTAAATCGTTGGCAGAGACATACCACCGTAAGCGGCGACACCAACGGTGTTGCCGTTGGAGGTGAAGCCGTCAACTTGTGGAGCGCCGTTGTAAGATTGGATACCCACGGCCGCGTTACGAACGATGATGTCCGTGAGCGTAGCGCCTGAGTTCTCAATCCAAATGGCCGTACCGGTTTGACCCGTGTTGATGATGCTTGCAGCGTTGATGTTGGCGGAACCGCCGTCAATCTTCACCGTAGCCATGTCGTCAGCTGTTGCCGAGGCACCGTAAATGATAGCCGAGTCCATCATGTTGAGCGTAGCGCCCATACCAATGCGGAGAGCCGACTTCGTTGTGGCGTCCCATGCAACGTCGCGTAGCACAGCGTTGTCAAGCGTCAACACACCGCCATCTTGGATGTCGATGTTCAGCCCATAGGTCGAGGAGACCGCACGAATGGCTGCAGGGTTTGTCGATGTACCGTCGTTGTTTGCGGTGATGAAACCATCGTCCTTGATGGTGATCACTGGGGTCGAGGTCGCCGTGCTTTGCACACGGAGCGACCCACCTTGCAACTCAATTCCACATGTGTCCAGCATGATATCTGCCGAGACGGTGATGGAGGTGTCGTCAAAGGTGAAGGTGCTCGTGGCTGAGTCGTAGTTACCACGCAGGTCGTATCCACCGCTGGCCAACGATTGACCGGTGTAGAACGGATCGTTGATCAGCTTGTTACAGTCAAGCGTTGGGTCGTTGAAGACGATCGGTGCAGGTTCCAAGAGCAAGTCAAGGTGTGTACCGATGGTCACGCCACCGCTTGGGTACCAAGAACTGGCCAGCGTAGCGTCCGGGAAGTTGTCCGGGTAGGTCTCGTTCTGACCAGCCGTACCGAAGGCACGGACGATGTGGTCTTCGTAGGTCGTACCATCACTGTCTCCGACGACAACCCAGATGCTGGTGTTGCCGTTGGCGTCGGTCATGTGGCTACCAACCTGGAACATTTCGTTCAGGCTGCCATCCACCAGCGTTGCAGTCACAACGTGGTCAGATTTGTACACCTTGGTACCAGAGGCCAATCGGTAAACAGAGACGTTGGCGAGGCCACCGAAGTAGACCATGGATGGGTTCGACGAAGACGACGAAACATCGTAGGCACAGTTTCCAGTGTCACCGCTGCTGTCTGAACAGTCGTTGCCGTTCAAATCGGTCTCAACCAAAACGATGTCCGTACCGGACCGAGCCTTGGCAACCTGAGCGCCAGAACTGCTCACACTGCTGCTGGAAATGCTTGATTCACCAACAGAGATGAAGCTGTTACGTCCGTCGATCACGTGGTCCGAGCTGGAGCCGTGAGCGAAGTCAGCGCTGTCAATGGTCACCGTGTTCTTCGAGGTCGAACTGGAACAGGTGCTCTTGAACGATTCAAGGGAAGCATCTGTCACGATCATCGACCAGCCACATCCTGCAAGGGTGAAGGCATCGATATCGAAGTTCTCCATGCTGAGAACTTCTGAGGTGATGGCCGTACCCGTAAGCGAGACATCTTCAGCCGTGATATCGGTGAAGGTCGTTGGGTGCATGCGCTGCATGGTGATCTTTCCGGCTGAAACCGTGTCCAACACAGCATCTGCACCAGATGGACCGTTGCCCGTTTGCGACCAACCACCAGGGATGAGCCACAGGTCAGCGGAGCCGAAATCGACATCCATCATCTTGAGGCTACCCATAGCGTTCACACCAGAATTGGCGTAGGAATCAACGTCAACGTTGCTCATGTACACGTTGGAGTTCACACCGTGCATCGAATCAATGGCGACACCGGTCTGTGCAGACGGGTTGGTCACCGTGATGTTGGACAGCGTGACATCTTGCAGGTCAACATCGATGAAGTTGACATACGAGTTCTCAACGGTCAGGTTCTCAGCGTGCAAAGCACCCGAGGTGGAACCTGGGTAGTTCACGATGGTACCGGCCCAGGAGCGTCCAAGGGTGTTACAGTTCTTGATGTCACCTTCAATCAACGTAGCCACCGAGTTCTCGGGGAAGTTGAAACAGGCTTCGTCAACACCGTCAACACTGAAGTCGGTCATGCTCACGACCGTTCCTTGGCCACTGCCGTGTGTAAACACAGCACCGACGTTCGAGAAGGTCACGTCACTCATGGTGTAGTTACCCGTGTTACAATCAGCCGTGGAACTACCACAGGATGGACCGGATCCGTCATGGCGGCTGCCAGAGCGGAACACGGCACCGGAGGTGTTCTCGAAGTTCACATAGCTGAATTGATGTCGGTCATCCGTTCCACCAGCGCTGGTACAGTCATCGGTGAAGGCCATACCCAACCATTCGCCACCGTTTTGTCCGGTGATGTTGATGTTGTGCGTGGCGTTACCCAAGGCGGTGAACTTAGTACACGAGCCATCAAAGGAGATTCCCTTGCCCGGTGCGACAAAGATTTCGACACCTGGCTTGATGGTCAAGTCAGAGGAGACTTGGAGGTACTTGTTCGTTGGGTTGATGCGGATCGGGCTGTCGGTCAAGTCCCAAACTGGGTCTTGAGTAATGTCAGCCGAAACATCCGTACCCTTGCCTTCGTAAGGCATGACTCGGTAGTACGTTGAACAGTCAACCGTTGAGGTCACGAAACAGTAGTAGTTGTTGTAACCCGTCCAGAACGGTGCGATGAGACCTGGGCGAGCCAAACTGCTGCTGCTGTACGGCAGAGCAGGCTGGTGGTAGGTCCACAACGAGCGCTCCACATTCGTGTTACCGTTGGAGATGAAGTACATGGCTCCTTGTCGGTTCAATTGGATACGGTCGTTGCTGTCGTCACCGTCATAGGTCGTACCGAAGTACTCAAACTCGAATCCAGCAGGGATGTCGATGTTCGCATTGCATCGGCTCTTGTAGGTGTTCCAGTAGTAGGAAGAGATACAGTAGTAGATGTATGGCGCACCGTTTGAGGTACCGGTCAAGGCCGTTTGTGCATTCGTGACTTCCACAAGTCCCTTATCGAAGGATTCCCAAGCGTGATCGCTTGAACTCGTAGAGATACGGAAGTTCGATGTCGTTGGCACGTGACCAGGGTTGGTGTTGAAGCTCGTCGAAGCAGAGTGCGAAATGCTGGCACCCTTGCTTCGAGTTTGGTCCATGTAACCGATCGACCAGGAGTTGTAGGTGGTACGGCAGTTGTTGTCGTACTTGAACTCAATCTCGTTGGTCACGTCGTAGAACAGTGCTTGAACCGTACAGTATTGGTTGTAGGTGTAGTAAGCACGGTCTCGCCATTCAACGACGAACACCTTGTTCGGGTCGCCTCGCTCAAAGGAGTAGGTCGACGAGGTGTTGACGTTGATGCCCTGACTGACGGTAGAGGTGTCTCGAGCGGTGAAGTAGTACTCCACCGTGTCGTTGACTTCCAAGTCCTCAATTTCGGCACTCCAGGTACATTGGGAGAGCTGACAATCATCGCGAACTGCCTTGTCGGCATCCATAACGGTCGAGACCCAACTTCCGGCCGAACCGCCATCGGGCGTGATTCGGTGGTAGAGGGTTGGACCGACGCCTGCACTGTTGCTGGTGTTCAGACCTGCTGCTGGGTCGCCATCGTCTAGAATCTGAACGGAGACCGTTCGACTCTTAGCGTGGGAGTCCTGCATAGCAGAGTGCGTGAAGATTGGCTTGAACGTGTCCGGCGTTGGAGCCACGTTTCCGACCTTGTAGGTGATGTCGCCGCTGTTGGCTTGGCGACCGTAGTAGCCAGAGCCGAGAGCGAAACCACTCCATCGGTAGGAGGAAGTGGAACCGTAGATCATGTAGTAAGCCGAAGTACAGCGGTCGTAGGAGGTTGCACGGTAGAAGTAGTACCATCCGTTGGTGGTCACACACATTCGGTTGGCGGTGGTCGTGCTGGCCGTCGAGTTGAACTTGAACGTGCCAAAGTCACCCGTGATGTCGCCAGGGATGGCGAACTTGTAGGCTTGCGTGTAACCGTACGAGAGCGAGGACGAAGCCTGGCTACCACCGGTGAGGGCGGAGTCGATACCCGTTGAGGTGTCAACACCAACGGTTGCCCACTTGTTGAGGGTGCTGTCGTACACGAAGATGATGTTCATGCTAGGGCCGTTCTTGGCGCTGATCCACAAGTATCCATCACCGTTGTTGTTCCAAAGGTTCTGGTTGAACTTGTTGGAACCGCTGTTCATGCCGTAGTAACCGTAGGCAGGGTTCACGTTTCCACGAGCAAGCCAGTTGCCGTAGAATGTGCTCGTTCCCGTGTAGAAACAGGACGAGGAACCGGTGCCACAGCCAGAGGTGTCGAATTCGAAGAAGTATTCGTCAGAGTGGCTGTAGTAGGTCATTTGGCGGTCCATGAACCCTTGCGGGTTGAAGTAACTGCCTGCGTGTACATCGGTGGTCAACACGGTCATCTTCTTGTGAGACGTTGGTGCATTGACCGGGTCAACGATGTCGACTTGGTAAGGCGTTGGCGTCGTTTGCGTACCGGTCAAGGCTGGCATGGTACCGGCGTTGGCACCGTTGCTGCCTTGGTTCAAGTCTTGGTAGGTCCAGTAGTAGCGGAGGTCGTCACCGTGAGAAAGCGCTGGCGTTCGTGCCTTGAAGCGGCAGTCGGTGGCGGTGCTGGAACAGGTACCAATGGACACGAGTTCACCTGCATCAAACTGGTTGTTGGAGCCCAGTCCGTAGCTGGTGCTGCTCCAACTGGTTCCACCGTTGGTGGAGTAGAAGAGCTTTGGTGCACCGCTTGAGGTGGTGTCGATACCCGACATGTCGGAGAGCTTGATGAAGAATGTTCGCTCACCCTCAATGTAGGAATCAATGCCCGTGTACGGGACATAGTCGGCCGTTGGGGGGTCCGCATCCGTACCACCAGAATAGGTGATGGAGAGGTGAGAGTTGTAGCTTCCTGAGGTGTAAGCGCGGGTGTAGAAGTATGCGCTTCCGCCAGTGTAGTGCTCACCGATACCCACGGTGTTACCGGACGAACCAGCGTTACCGAGAGCGTTGGTAATGAGCGACACACCACCGGTGGTGGCAGCACAAGCCGTCGCCGAGTTACAGAGGTTCACGGTCTTCCAACCGGTACCCGAACTGCTGACGGTTGCTGCCGTTGGCGAGCGACCGATCGAGGCTTTCAGGCTTCGAGCTGCAGTACCACCGTAGTTACGAATCATGTAACTCGCTGAGAGGGAACTGCCGCTGCAGGAGGAACTGCCGAAACTGTAAGAGTAGCGTGGAGCAAGGCCACAGCTTTCCAAGACCTTCACGTTGAAGGTTCGGGAAGCACCGCTTGCGTAGTTCATGTACTTCTTCCACTCGATCTTGTCGACCGTAGCACCAGATGGCAGTGCGTTGGCAGTAGCGAAGGAGTAGCGGTGCCATGGGACGTAGTAGTACGTACCGTAGTAGCGGTAGTGGTAGCGGTATGAACTGGTGTAACAGTATGCGTAGTAGATGTAACAGTAGCCACCAGCAGCCGAGTTCACACGGATGGTTGGGTCGAGGGCCAACGGGAAGACACGGTCTTCATCGAGGAGCCAATCAACATCAACCACGGTGATGAGAAGGATTTGAGGGCCGTAGACCTGCACGAAGAACGTGGCTTCGTAAGGTGCTTCTGCGCCAGGCTCAATGATGACTGGTGCAGGAATCTCTACGAGAATCTCGCCAGTCTCAAGGTCACGGATTTGAAGCGCTTCCTGCGTCTGGAAGAGTTCCTCGCCAAGTTCTGTTTCTCCAGAGAAAAGGGCGTAGCCAGCAGGCATGCGGAGGCCTTCGCTGAGACCGAACCACTTGGCATTGTCTGGAACGACTGGAACTTCACGGATGATGAGGTTCTGCTTGACTTCGTTGGTTTCAACGGAGTAATCCAAATCATAGCCTTCTGCGAGCGGGTATCGAATGACGTTACCGCCAACATCGATGCCGTTCGGCGTGGGAGCCGTGATGAACGGTTCTGGCGCCGAGCCGGACTCGTCAAGCGTGACGAGCATCGGGTTGATACCCGACACGACTGGGTCCACGAACTGGTTGGCCTGAACGGAGATTCCATTGGCAGCCTCAGGAGCGAAGTAGGTCGTGAAGGAATTCTTCGTCACGCCCCAACCCTCTGGGTAAGCCTGGATGTTCAGGTCAATGTTCTCCCAAGTCCCATCTTCGCTCATGTAGTGAACCGCCTCGCTGGCGATCACTTGCGTGATGGTTCCATCCTCATTGAGGAAGGACTTGGTCTTCTGGTCTCGCATCCCTTGCAATTCAAGCGATGGGTCATATTCGTATTCTGCTTCGCCGATCTTTTCGGGGAGCGCGAAGAATTCTTCTGCTCCCGTCGTGCTTGCTTCCACAAGCTCAACGTCTGCGCTGTTGTCATTGTTATCTACGTAGCCGCTCATTGGCATGAGCACCATCAAAGCACACAACAACAGTGCAACCCCGATACCGCCGAAGACGGTTTTCTTCTGGTTTTTCTTGTTTCCCAACATTAGTCATTCACCCCATACGGACTGTATGCACTGCATCCCACGCCTTACACCATTTATATGGATTGGGGTGCAAAATCTTTGATAAATCGCCCGAAATCTCCACAAAGGGAACCCCTTTGAAATCAAAAACGGTCGCCGAACCGTGAAAAAATTTCGAGATTTTTTCGAAAAAATATCAGTTCTTTGGTTGGTAACGAATCTTCCATTTGAACAACTTACACGTTTCGATCCANACTCCGCAAAGCGAGGACACTGGTTCCAGTACGATTTGACGGGTTCAATCAATACCCATGGAGTTGATGACGGGGAAGAAAAAGAAAACCTGGACGACCCCATGTCGTCGTTGGCTGAAAGGAAAAGGCCAGAGGGGTCGCCTTGGCGACCCCTCCAGCGTTGTACACCTCAACGAGGTGGATGTTGCGTCAGGGGGTTGGGATCAGTAATCCCAGTCCTTGCCTTCGCCGCCTTCACCGTCTCCACGGGAGAGGATGAACGCACCTGCGACAAACGCCACGATGACGACGCCACCAATGAGACCCCAGGTCCACGTTGGCACGCCGCTGGATGCGCCGTCGCCACCGTCGTCGATGACGTTGTTGCCGTCATCGGGGTTGGAGGTGTCATCAACACGGGTGTCTTGTGCTTCGTTCATGTGACCGGCAGCACTCATGTGACCCTTGTCATCCATGGCAACCACGGTAAAGTACGTGAACTTACCATTGTTGACTGGACCCATGTCGACGTTCATCGTCGTAGTACCGACCATAACACCGGCGCCACAATCCATAGGCATGTTGGCTGCATCGAACTCTGAGTTGCCCTTGCAGACATGCCACATAGCGACATCTGAGGTGTCACCGCTCACGTCCCACGTAAGGTCCCAGCTGTTTCCATCAGCGTTCACTTCGACAGCAAGGTTGCTCACGGTGAAGTCACCGTCAACACGCTTGTCCGCGGTGACATCTGCAACACCGATCGTGGAACAACCTTCTTCGTTGCACACAGCGATGGTGATGTGGTAGGCGGCACCGTGGGTTGTTTGCGAGCCGCTGTAACTGTAGTCGCCAGCCTGTGCTTTCGCACCTTCAGCAGCGAATCCTCCGTCACAATCCGGCACCGTGACGGTCGTGTCGTCCTCGCTGATGCAAATCTTGACGTTGTCAGCGTTTCGGAGCGTGTTGGTGATCTCCCAGTTCAAAGCGATGGCACCCTGCTTTTGAGCAGCAGCGTTGAAGCCACTCACGTAGGCGTCAGGAGCGCTTGCTTGTGCGAGTTCACCGCCCATCAGCACCATCTTTCCTGCAGGAAGCACAGGCGAGTTAGCCGCGAAGCTGTAGGTGAACATCTCGGTGGATGCATCAACCTCGGTTGCGGTGTCCGAAAGGAGGACCCACTTGTTCGAGCTGTCAATGTACCAAAGCGAAGTCGCGTTGAGCGCGTTGTCGACCGTGACCGACAGCGACTGGCTCAAGATGTCGTTGGCTTGGAAGGTTGTGCTTGGAGCGTAGTCCACGGCAGCCACGGCTGCGTAGCTACCCGAGAAGCCTTCCAATTGCACATTGTCGTAGGAACTGGCGTCTGCATCGGCAAAGGTGGTGATGTTGAACTCGCTGAGAGCGAAGTACTGGAGGGGGTATTCAATCGTGATTCCAGCATCACTCGTAGCGGTTGCAACAGCGTTGTTCCACACGTCGAGCGTCATTTCTTGTGAAACTTCACCCATGTGGTTGTCTTGGACGACGACGGTCACGACGAGGTTTCCAATGAACTCAGCGAGCACGGGCGTGTCACAAATGTTGCCTTGCTCGGCTTGGGTACCTGAACAGCCACCGATTTCTCCGCCTTGGTAATTGTAGGCGAAGTTCAAACCTGCACCGGATGGGTCATCGACGTCAAAGGCCGTTGCAGCGAATTGGAGGAGACCCTCCTGTCCAACGACGATGTCGCCTTCGGTCACCAACTCAAAGGAGGTGATGACGGGAAGGTTGTTCAAGACCGTTGCTTCCATGCTTTGCAAGTTGTTTGCGGTTCGTGCATCGGTTGCTCCAGCCCAACTGTCCACCATGGGGTCGGCTGGGTCAGGGCCTGGCTTGTCGTTCATGAGCAGATCCATCTCAAAGGTGTAAGCACCAGGCTCAACTTGGAGCATCACACAGGCTTTCCCAACAGCAGTCGACGTCATGCCGCCCAGGCCGAGCGAGTTGTGAACGTAGGTGTCAAAGATTCCTTCTTGACATTCGTTGACCACGCCGGTGTTCACGGTTGCACCGTCACGGGTGACGGTGTAGGAGACGTTCCAGCCGTAGTTCTTGGTTGGGTCGCTTCCACGGTGTTCGACATCAGCGATGAGAAGGGCGCAGCCCACGCTGAGGTCAGCGCCCGTGCCTGCTTGCACGAAGGAACTCTGTGCACCGGTACAATCGGAGTTGTAGCCTTGGTGCACACCCATGCGAGCGATGCGAATATCGTCGTAGGTCACCTTGCTTCCGGTGATTTCATCAAAGTCGGTCTTGGGACGGTCGTCGTTCGCGACATCAACCTCACAGAAGTTCATCCACGTTTCCGTTTCACCTTCTTCGCCCGTTGAGGCGTCGACAGGCGTGAACGTCTCGATGCAGTCATCGAATTGACCATAGAGCGTGTAGCCAACGACTTCAGCCGTGATTTCAAAGCGAGCGTCGCTGCTGTTTCCTGGCACCAATTCTCCGTTGACCGTCCAGGCGTTTTGATACTCCAGCGTGTGGCGGAAGTCAGTTTCCGTCGCATTCAGGTCGGATTCGTTCTCTTTGGTGTTGACCTTGTCGTCGTTGTCGACGGTGCCGTCACCGTTCGTGTCTTCGGTACCTGCGGTAACGATCAGTGCTGTGCCGTCGAGAGGAATGGCTTCTCCATCGAGGGTGGCCGTGCTCACAAAGGCGGTGTTCGAGGTGGTCTTGACCTCAATCAAGACTTCTCGAGGCGAAAAGGTATCGGAACCGTTGGCCGTCACGGTGAGCGTGAACTCACCGGCTTGCAGGGAAGCAGCGTCCAAGAATTCTGGGTTGTCGCCNGAGGTCCACTGGAGGTCGACCTCGATGTCGTACCAGTCCTCGACCTTCACGTAAACGAGTTCAGCGTTGTTGGCGATGTCGGCGTCGGTTGGGCTGTTAACCTTGATCTCAACGAGGTATTCTCCTTGCGTTGGCGTCCAGGTGATGGGGCCTGCACCGCCTTGAAGAAGGAGTTGGTGCTTGCCGCCGTCGAGGTAAGCGCCTGCGGCGAGTTGCTCGCCGTTGGAGCTGTCAAAGTCACAGACGGAGCCATCGTCGCACATCACGTCAGGGTTGTTCCACTGCAGGTCGGCGCCACTTGCGTCCTTGGCGATCATNCCTGCGTTNCCTGCTGCATCGGTCAAGTAGATGGTAACNGTGTAGCCCATCTCGTTGATGTCTGCATCGCCTGAGTTCTGGATGAACGCAGAGAAGGTTGTCGCTTCACCCACTTGCAGAGCGTTGCGGCAACCTGCGTTGTTACAGGTCGTTTCTTTCGGCGTTGTGATGGCCATCACGGAGGGGTCAGCGCCCGCACGGGCTCCGGTCTCCTCGATAACCACTGGTTCTTCTAGCTCATGAAAGTCAATGCTGGCGAGGAAACTCGTCAACAACAACATCACGAGGATTACAGGTGTCATATTCTTCATGTCTTTACCCCCGAAGGTTCGGTATCCCTCACCACGTCATGTGTCGTATTTATACTATGGGAAGGATGATTAAGCGATACTTCAACCCAAAAAAGTGGCTTTTTTCGTAAATTACAGCGATTTTAACGCCATTCGCCTTCGGAATTGGTGCATTTTTTTTGTAACTTCTTAGGCATCAGAACATTTCGTTTTCTATGCAGAACGTAACGCAGCAGAAGGCGGTATTTTTGATGCTTGGCGCACGGGAGCAAAGGTCGTTGTAAGCACAACGATCCAACCGAAGATGAACAGCCCAACCGTTGAAACCCACGGGAAGGAGAAGACAACGCCCTCCGCCTCCCACAGAGCCTTGTAGAGCATCAGATGGAAGCCGTAACCCACCACCAAACCGTTCAGCATGCCGAGAACGGCAATCCATGAGACTTCAATGGAGAACATTCTCAAGACATGGCGCTGACGGAAACCGATTGCACGCAACATACCGACCGTCTGCCTCCGCTCGCTGACATTTCGAACCGTGACAACACCAATGCCCGCCACACCGACGATGAGCCCGAGTGCCAAGTAGCCTTCAAACAGCGACAAGATCGCCAAAACAAGTGATTGAACCACCATCACCTCATCAGCCACCGTTTGAACATTGATGTTTGAAGAGGCGAGGGTTTTGTCCAAAACAGCCTCAAGNTCCGCTGCAGCGCGACGCTCGTCATCGGANTTNCCCTGACCNAGGACTTCCANNTNCTGGAANGNAACGTCGTGTGGCACGGCATCTTCGGCAACGCTGACATAGAGGCGCGTGACCTCCCCACCAAACTGTTGTTCGACGATTTCACCGCTCATCCAAACGCCTGGCGAGAACAGGTAGGATGACTGTTTGAGGAAACCGCCAACACGGACATTTTTGGTGTTTTTTGGATTTGAAAAATCAATTAGCGAAATCGAATCTCCAATTGAAAATTGTAGCGGCACCAAACCCGTTCCATCGGCCGTGGATTCAAGCCCAAACGAGGCATCGAGGAAGACCACATCTTGGAACTGAGATGTTGCCAACCAGGCTTCTTCCGAAGTCGAACCCAGCGATTCATCCCATGCATGGAGGGGAAGTCCACCGTGAAGGACGAAATGCTCGTCCACACCGCGGAGAAGGTAGGGCATGCGTTCACCCGCAGCATCCTCGAGATGCACTGGGGCTCGATGCACTCGCCCGATCGCGTCGATGTTGGTCATGGAAGCGTCGTCCACTCCCCATGCATCGAGGTCAGCGTCCAATTCGATCGGTCGTGACCGGCTCGAGGTGAGAAGGAGTTCAAACTCACCTTCCGCTTCCTCAACAAAATCTCCGGAATAGGTCTCAAACTGCTCGGTATAGCCTGCCAAAACGACCACGGAAAACATCGTGATGGAGAACATGCCCATGACCACGGCGGTACGCACTGGGTGTGCCAAAGGATGAGCGAGGGCGACCGAACCTGCAGGCCCAAGTCGTTTGGACAATGCACGCTGTTTGGATAGGTACTGAACGGCAAGCGGTGCAACACTGGTGAGTACCATCACGCCTGCTAGCACTTGGAAAAGACCCAAGGCGATGAAGGCGAGTTCATTCGGACGCATTGATTGGCGAATGGGGTCAAAAGGCGCCAACAACAACGTCCACATCAAGAAAAGGAGACCAAGAACACCGAGTGTGTTGCGCGGTGCATGACGGGTCCAACGGGTCACGACGCCCTTTGAAAAGAGGACGGGGAGTTGCCACGTCACCAGTGGCGTGAGCAAGACGATGCCACAGACGCCAAGCAGGACATACGAAACATAGGCAAGCCCTCCATCCATACCGCCTAGCAACAGNGAAGCGCCGCTCACAACGATGCCACCGAGAGCGAGAACTTGCATCAAAAGCACACCCCACGGCACGCCAGATTTGAGCACCAAACGGGCACCTCGCAAGGCTCGAACGATGTTGAGTTGGGCATTGTAAGCGGAACTTGATGCCAGCAACAGCAGGGAAAGCAAGGCCCCCCAGATCCAGCCTGCGAGGAAGGAATCCATGGACCATGCAAAGGCAAACGTTTGGGCACCCACGGAGGAGAAGATGGATTGGAAACCAACAGCGATCACCCATGCGAGCCCGAGGCCGACAACCGACCCAAGTCCACCTGCAAGGAAGGCGAGGACAGCGCCCTCCTGCACGAACAAGGCCCGAGCATCGCTTTTGCGCAAGCCCAGCGCTCGGAGTGAGGCCAATTCTTGTTGCCGTACATCGGCAAGCAGCATGATGATGGTCAACGAAAGGAGAACACCAGCAGCGATGGTGAACGTACCGAACACCAGGAACATCGCTGAGAGAACACCCGAGGATTCTGCGGCTTGTTCAGCAGCGTCCAATTGAACGGTGAGCACCGAAAGGTGCAGGTCATCAACGCCGCTTTGTTGGTTCAACCAATCCGTAATATTGAGGATGGCAGCGTTTTCATCGCTAGAAAATCCTTCACCAGAGAACATCAACAGCGAACGGTCGTCTTCACCCGCCAGTGCCAACCGCTCAGCANACCGNNAGGCTCACCAGCCCAAGGACCACCCCGTCAAGGTCACGTAATTGTTCAAAACCAGGCAAGGCGGTGTACAAACCCGAGGGGGTCAGCATGACCATCGAGTCGTTGCCGTAAGCGTAGGGAAGCAGACCGGTTAAGCCCACTTCGAAAGAGCCGTTTTCGAGGGCCAACAACCCCATTCGCTGAGAGGTCATGATCGTGCCGTTTTCAACCACCATGGCCGCATTTTCACCCCCAAAGGCGAGCACCATTTGTGGGAACCGACCAAAACCCGGTGCGTCGGAAAGAACCGGAAGACGAATGGATTCAACCTCGCTCGTCGTCAGATTCCACCGCAACAAGCCCTCCGCGGTTGTGCACCACCCGTGATGGGGGGAAGTTTGGACCGCTGAAATACCATCGCAGGCATCGTGAAGTTCAGGAACAACGCCAACGGATTCATCTGGCCAAGACGAACCGTCGGTTTGAACGAAGTCGAGGAGGTCAAGCTGTGCTTGGTAGAATGCGGTTGAGAGTAAACCCTCGATGGCGAGGTGGACAAGACCATCCTCAACCAAAACACGGTGATTCAGCACGGTGGATGGAACAGGAACCCCCACCTCCACTGTGTTTTGCAATTCAAGCTTCTGATCAAACTGGAGGAGATGGAGCCCCGAGCCGTTGGCGACCAAGGCCAACCACCCGTTGGTGCTGTTGCTTACGGCGACAACGCTTCCGTCTGTTTTGTGAAACGCTCTCGGATCTTCGTCGTCCAGCCCTTCATCGACCAACGTGACACCATGCTCGTGAGCCACCAGCATGGCTTGTCCCGTTTCGTTCTGCGCCGTGTCTTCAACCACATCGCCTTCCTCGACCTGCCACAACCACGCCTCGCCATCGATGGGCTCAAAGCCGACGCCGTTTGATGTGATGTGCCAAAGCGCCGAGTTGGTGGTGTACAATCGATTGACATCCTTGTCCGCCAAGGTGAGCAAGGATTGCCCCTCAACCATCACATCGACAAGCGGTACTTGCAAGACCTCGAGAAGGGCGGCGTTCGGATACAATTGCGAAGCGTTTTCCCGCAACCCCCGCACGTCGTCGCCAGAAAGCCGCTGCAATCCGGTGTTGGAGGAAACGGTCAACGAAGCCGTGGCATCATCGGCGGTAAACACCAAACCAACATCTTCTGCCGTTAGCAACCCGTCCATATGCTCTTCCACAGCCTCACGTGCAGCGCGAAGTTCTTCCTCTGGACGGGTGTCATCGTATGCCAGTGAAAGACGGGTCAACTGCCCCTCCATCTCAAGCATGGATTGAGCATCATCGAGACTTGCAAAGACCGCAGGTGACTTGCTTCCTGCCATCGCTCCTTGACCTTCGTTGGGTACAACGGCGTGGACATACACGTCCTGAGTGACCCGCTCCCGTGCCCCGTCCCTCGTCACAAACGCCCCCATGGAGAGCGTATCGCCTTGCGAAACGTCCAGCATCTCTGCTGCCACGTGATTGATCGCAACCGCTACGCTCTCGTTGACCGAAGGAGCAGAACGAAGGTTGGTGAAACGGTAACCGTTCACGGGATTCAACGGTGCCCAAACGCCGGCTGCGTCCACGTCTGCATCCAAAGCGTAGAGCGAAACGGACGGTTCAGCCAATCCGTTGGCCGCAGCGAGGCTCACCGATGCTGCGATGCCAAATTGACGACCCAGAAAAGCATCCTTGAACTCGACATCATCCTGTAACGTTGACCAGAGGCGGGCGCCGATCGATTCGTTGAACTCAACGGCTGTGCCCGTTTGAGGGTCCAAACCGGAAACGAGAATGTCCGTCGCACCCCAGGCCGCAGAGACTTCCTGGCTCACCGTTTCATCAAGCGAATCACCGACCACCAGGGAGGAGGTGATGATGGCGGAAGCGATGATCAATCCTGCCATCATCAGGGCAGATTGACGGCGGCGACGGCGGATGTTTTCACGCGCCAATCGCCATACCAGCAAACGCTGCGGAACGAGCATTGGTTGCAAGAACATCATCGAGAGCAACCCGAGCAGGAGACCACCTGCCACGGCATTGGCAGCCGACAGCCCGAGCCATGAGAGGAGGGCGTATCCCAGCACCCCGTCAATCGGTCCACCAAACAGCAACAACAAACGCGAGGACCAGCGAAGCGACGACCAACGAGCGGAAAGGACGATGCTGATGATGCTGCAAACGAGCACGAGCCCGCCCACCAACATCATCGAGAGAAACACGCTCATTCCTCCTCAGGTTGAGAACGGTCACCAACCACCAACCCATCGTTCATGGTGATGGTTCGCTGGCACAGTTGAGCGATGTTGCTGTCGTGGGTGACGATGAGGAAGGTCGTTTTTTCTCGCTGATTCATGTCTTGGAGCAAACCCATCACCTGCGTCGAAGTCGCGGTGTCGAGGTTCCCCGTCGGCTCGTCGCACAAGATGATGGAAGGACGGTGAACGATGGCGCGAGCAACGGCAACGCGTTGCTGCTGGCCGCCCGAGAGCTCGGCGGGGCGGTGTTCGCCTCGGTCTTCCAAGCCCACCCTTCGCAAAGCGTCCATCGCTTCCTTTCTGGCCTCACTTGGCGAACGTCCGAGCAACAACAACGGAAGTTCAACGTTCTCAACGGCCGATAACACGGGCAGGAGGTTGAAGTCTTGGAAGATGAAGCCAAAGTGCTCCCCACGCAGGTCCGTGCGTTGGTTATCTGAAATCCCGTACAGAGGATGACCGTTGACCTTCACTTCGCCCGCTGTGGGTTCATCAATGCCCGAGAGGATGTTCAGGAGCGTTGTTTTCCCACACCCCGATGGACCCATCACAGCGACCATTTCACCCGCTTGGATTCGAAGTTCCACTCCGCGTACCGCTTCCACCGTGGATTCACCCGCCTGATACAGTTTCCAGAGATTGGAGGCTTGAAGGGCAGGGGTCATGAATGAACCAAAGGGAATTGACTTCATAAATCCCTGCCCGAAAGGCGTTGCATGACCACGGAAGCCTCGGAGATTCAGGTCGCCGTCTTGGCCTTTGGACAGGTGGCGGAGCGCCTTGGTGGACGGCGCCATCAACTCGAAGTCCATCGTGGCATCAGCATCGAGGACTTGGTCAGAACATTGGGCCTTGAAGAATGGATCACCTTCGGCCTCTCCGTCGCCTTGAACGGCGAGCGCTGTCCGATGGACACGGTGCTCAACGAAGCATGCGAGGTGGCGTTGTTACCGCCCGTTAGCGGCGGATAAGCCGTTGTTGGTTGCCGTTGAAGGAAAGCCTTCAACAACGGGGAGCAACCCCCACACACTGAGGTAGAACCATGGTCGCTGGACTCGGGCCCCTTGAATTGGCTATTTTGCTCGGTTTGTTTTTCGTTTTGTTCGGGGCGCAGCGCCTCCCTGAATTGGCCAATGCCTTGGGGCGTTCAAAAGGTGAATTCCAAAAAGGGCTGGCGCAAACGAATCAACTCGCCTCGAGCACGGTTGCTGACCTTGACGCTGGAGGACGAACGCCCGACCAGGTACTCATTGAGCGAGCCAAAGCGGTCGGTTTGGACCCTGCTGGTATGCCCGTCGAAGAACTCAAAGAGAAAATCAAGGCGCTTGAGTCGTTGAACACGAAGGACGATGAGTGATTCAGCCCCGCTTCCGCTTCACCACCATTGGTGAACCGCAACGACGACACTCGCTGGCCGCTTGACCTTTTGAGCGCTTCACGTCCTCGGGAACTTCGGTCACGTCCCTGCAGCCCGTGCAGCGCAATTCCCAAACCCAAACGGCCTTTGAGGCCGCATTGACAACGGGCGTGAATGTACCTCCTGCATGCGAATAGGTGTTCTGCAATCGATAATCATCGGTGACCAAATCGGCGTCAAGTCCCAAGGCCAACGCCAAAACATCGAGGTCGACATCAGAAAGACGTGGTAAGTCTCCCGTCTCACGCGCAGTCGCCGTCGCTCGAGCCAACCAATCAGCAGGAACATCCTGCCAGCGTAGGTCCATCGCTTCAACGAGCAACAACCGGCCTTCGCTCAAACGCTTCAGTTCCTGTCGTTGTGAGGTGGCACAGACGCCACCTGTGAGTTTTGTTTGGGGCCAATGAAGCAAGGCCGCAGTATCCAACACCCGCTCCATGGTCAATTCAAGCGAATCACCATCATGAAGGCACCGCTCACCCCTATCTTCATCAAAGAAGGCGGTGAGCGAGGGGCATGAGTTGGAAGGAGACGATTCTCGAGGCCTTCGAAGTCTTTGGCCCTGCCAGCCTCTTCCTGCTCTCGTTTACGGAAGCCATCATACAACCGATTCCACCCGACTTGCTCTACATTCCCATGCTGGTCAACGCCATGGGCGATACCCCGTTGGTCGTTTGGCTATGGCTGGTGGTCACCGTCGCTTCTGTACTTGGTTCACTGGTTGGATACTTCATCGGTCAACGCTGGGGGACGCCGTTGCTGATCCGCTTCGGCCAAGAGAAGCACTTGGCGAAACTCGAGATGTTGACCGAACGCTACGGTACCATGGGCATCTTCATCGCAGCGTTTTCCCCAATCCCCTACAAGGTCCTTGGATGGGTCGCGGGTATGGGGCATATGGCCAAGAAACCCTTCCTCATCGCTGGCTTCGTCGGGCGAAGCCTGCGTTTCGGTCTCGAAGCCGTCCTCATCGGACTGTACGGTGACGATGCCTACGATGCCATGATGTGGTTCCTGGACAACGAGATCCTCCTCGCTGTCGCCCTGATCGTTACAGGCGGTCTCTTGGTCGTCGCATGGCGATGGTGGAGTGGGCTGGACGAACAGGCGCCTTCGGCCACCCCATGAGCAACCACCATAGCGAGTACCACGGGAACGGTTATGAACGGGTCGCATGTGGGCAAAACACCGCTGGTGTGGTGTAGTCCGGTCCATCATTACGGGTTTTCATCCCGTCGACCCGGGTTCGAATCCCGGCACTAGCACTCAACTCGCATATCGGTGCCTCCGCGCTGGACATTCCACGCGTGTTGTTTATGTAGACTCATCAATTGAGAAGTTCATGTCAACACGTCGTCAGCGTGACATCCACCGTCACCTGTTTGGAAACAGCAGAGGCCGCCGTGCGCGCTCATCAAAGGCCAATCCACAAAACCACAAACTTGAGCGAAACTCCACCTCTTACAGCCATGCAGTGCGTGATGAAGTGGTAAAAATCGACCTCCACAACCACGGTATACATCAGGCGAAGAAGCGGATCAAGGAAGAGTGCAAATACGCAGAAAAAAACCAGACCATCCAATTCTGTCACGGATTCAACAGCGGAACGCAAATTCGTGATTTCATTCGAAACGGCCAATTGCAACAATCCTTGGATTCCTTGAACGTTGAAGGAAACATCTGGGCCAAGGACCTCGGGAACACCTATTTCAACCGCACATGAAGTGTGGTCCATTGGCGTTTGGCGGAACCTTAAGATTCTCTTTCCCGTGGCCAACTCATGGTCAGCATTGGAGACACCGCCCCAGCCTTTACCCTTACAGCCCCCGACAAGAGCAAGGTCAGCCTTGCCGACCACGCTGGTGAACGCGTGGTCTTGGCGTTCTATCCCGCCGCTTTTACGGGTGTGTGCACGGCAGAAATGTGCTCTTTCCAAGATTCCATGGCCGCACTCAACGATGTTGGCGCCACGGTGTTTGGCGTTTCCGTCGATTCACCTTTTGCCAACGGAGCATTCGCGAAAGAAAACGGCATTGAATTCACCTTATTGTCGGATGTTCATCGAACCATGATCACCGATTACGGGATGACCTTCGAGAACTTCGTCATCGACGGCTACACCGTCGCCAACCGTGGCGTTGTCATCGTCGAAGCCGACGGTTCTGTTGGCTATGTATGGGTCTGTGAAAGTCTCGGTCAAGAGCCCGATTACGACGCCATCGTCGCCCACTGCTCCCAGTGAGTCAAGCCAGCGTGCCGTTGTTGAAATCTTCAATGGCCTGGTAAATTTCCTCTCGTGTGTTCATCACAAACGGCCCGTAGCGGGCGATCGGCTCGCCGAGTTCAGGGCCACCAAGAAGAAGGAACTCTGCACCGTCTTCTTCAGCGCTCAACACGACCTGTTCACCCTCGCTGAGGAGGCCGAGTCCACCATCATGCAACGAACGGCCTTCGATGTTCACCGAACCGCCGAAGGCATAGACCATGAGGTTATGTTCTGCATTGCTCGTGTGCGTATAGGTTGCTCCAGGTTCCATTCGCATGTGGATGTAGGTGATGGGAATCACGGTGTCGATGACCGCTTCCTTTCCCAGTGCTTTGCCTGCAATCACCTTCGCCCAAACGGTTCCTTCATCGTTGCTGATTTCAGGGATGTCTGCAGAGGGAATGTCCTGATAACGTGGCGCCATCATCTTGTCCTTTGCTGGTAGATTTACCCAAATTTGGAAACCGTGCATCAATCCCCCGTGCTCCATCATGTGGTCTTGCGGCAATTCCGAGTGAATCACTCCACGGCCTGCCGTCATCCATTGCACATCACCAGGATTGAGGTCCCCGCTGTTGCCTGCCGAGTCCGCATGCTTCATGCCCCCCTCAAGCAGGTAGGTCACGGTCTCAAACCCACGGTGCGGGTGGTCAGGAGCGCCAACGGCCTCACCGGGCTTGTAGGTCACAGGACCCATCTCGTCCAACAAGAGAAACGGACTCATCAACCGCCCCATGGCAGCCGGCCGACGTACCTTGAAGCCCCCTCCCTCAAGGACGGTGTGGGTTGGAACGATGGACGACAGATGGCGATTCATGAACTCACCTCGGAAAACATGCTGCGCAAGATGGCGTCAATGGATTCAGGGTTGGCTGGTTTGTTTCGATTGGTCACCAATGAACGGCCCACAACGTTGCATCCAAGGAATGAAAATTGCATGCGCATCGCCATGATGACATGCTGTCCACCGCCGCCAGAATGTGTTCCAAGGGCCACCGTTCGGTCACGGAACAAACGTCGAAAATCATCACCCTCCCTGCTCAGCCATGCGATGGCGTTGTTCAAGACGGGCGGATAAGATCCGTTGTATTCAGGGGCAAAAACGAACCAAGCATCGCAGTTGCTGAGCGTGTCTTTGAGCGCTTGAAGACCGGGGAGGGTGTCCGTTTCTTTCTCTCGCTTCACGGTGTACACTGGAAAATCACAAGCATTCAGGGAAACATGCGTCACTTCATGGCCCATGTTGATAGCGTGTTCTTCAACCAATTTCGCCAACTCAGCATTGTTGCCGTCGGATGCGAGAACGAAGGTGATTCGGGCCATGATGCTCGTACGGTGTTGCCCTCTTTATGATTGGCAGTTTCACGGCATGAACCGTCCGACCGACAGCCTATTCCTGCTCGAGGAGGTGGTTGAACGCCGCAGTAAATCGCTTCATCCACGCAGATGAAGGGTTCGTTTTGTGGGATGCAATCACGTCTTGGTGAGCCTCAAAATAATGAGGCATCATCATCACCAGCATCTCACGGAGTGATTCAGCTTCATGTTCGATGGCTCCGCAGTCAATGCAAACCATCTTGACCATGACCCGCCTTATGATGGCCCGTTAATTGAATTTCCTTGCTTGACCCGTCGGCTCAATCCTCGCGTTGAACAGGAGTTATAGCAGACCTTCGCGCAGGTAAGGTTGTGTCCGAAGCCATGATTCTGGAGCATGCGGCAGAAGCCCAAACCGACTTTCTCATCTACACCGGGAACTTTTGTGGATATTGCCGCGCGTTGAAGAACTTGCTCGATGGCAAGTCCCTGACCTACACGGAATTCAATTTTGACAACTTTCCAAACATGCGAACCCTCGTGGTCCAAGCGACAGGCCACCGTACCGTTCCCGTGGTCTTTGACATTCGCGAGCAGTCACCGTTGTTCATCGGTGGTTTTGACGAGACCAAGCGATACCTCAAGTGAAGGTCGTCAACCATTCCCGTAGCGCATCGTGGTGCTCAATCGGTATCATGTGCCCTTTTTGGTGTTCGATGAGTTCAACCGCCCAACCTGCCGATTCGAAAAGGTGCGCAACCGCCCATCCGTCTTCCATCGGCACGCGAAGGTCGCGTTCCCCGTGCATCCAAAACAGGCGTTTTGACTCAAGATCGCTCAACCGCAGGCGGAGTTCCATGGGGCGCACCAAACGCGTGGCGATGCACACCACACCTTGAATGCGGTCAGCGATTGGAAGTTGAAGCAATTCTTGCGCCATGGCACCGCCTTGAGAAAAGCCTCCAACGACCAACGGACCCATCGGGGCTTGTTCGGCGATCAATTTCTCCAACTGGGACAAACTGGAATCAACGTCCACCAATTCAATTCGCGACAACGACATTCGCCGAGTGACATCGGCCTCAAAATCCTCGTAGCGCCACCATGTGTAACCGCGGGTGGGGTGAGGAAAACGTGCCTCGGGCACGAGCAATGTCCATCCTTCTGGAAGGATTTTTTCTGCGAAGGGGCGCATCATTGAGGCGTCGCCGGTCATCCCGTGCATCATGATGAGGGTGGGCAAGTCGATACCACCTCAGAGTGTCCAAGAACGAACGAGGGCTCCTGCAACCTTGAGATGGACAAAGGAATCTTGCCCTCGCAAGGTTACCGTGATGGAATGATCTCCCGAATTGGCAGGGATGGTACCAAATGAACCTTTTTCAGTCGCTCCTGCACCCCAAGCACGGGTGAGCGGAGAAGCGCCTTGGTGGTCTTTGATGCTCAGGGAACCAGAACCACCTTGCTGACTGATTTCAACATCAAGGTACCAAACCAAGGTATCCCAAGCCTCGTTTGGCGAATAGCCTTCATCGAGGAAAGAATCGTAGATCTCCTGGTCGTTTTCCTCATACAAATTGTCGTGAATATCACCTGCACGATAGAAGAACACATCGCCAGTGTATCCCGTTTTCTTTTGGTTGAGGTTCATCTCCAGGTGGTCAACGCCCTCGTTGTCTGTCCAGAGAAGGCTCTTGATGAACCCCTCACGACCGCTGAAGACATAGCGAAGCGAATGGTCCTCCGTTGAACTCGCAGAAACGGTCACTTCGCCGTTGTAGATGTTGTCCGTGGAGGCGGTCCAGTCTTGACCAAGAAGCCTGAATTGCCATGTGTTGCCAACGGCCCAAGGGAAATTGAAGACTGGTTGAGGCTCACCGTTTTCGTAGACCGACAAGCCGTCCATGGTGACCCTGCCCAAGAAGGGATTGTGATTGATGACCGCATGCCGTTGAGCCTCACCCTCTGATGAAATACCAAGCATGAACAATCCGTCGTCCGTGCGAACATCCGCTACGACAAGGCGAGCACTGTCTTCTCCAAACTGCGGCGTGATGAACGTGTACAGCCACTGGTCACCGATTTGCCAATCGGGTAAGGCCAATTCATCCTCGGTTGTGTTGCCGATGTCCGATGAAGAGAGGCCCCCTTCACCCATGCAGCCAGCAAGGCTGACGGTCATCATCAAGAGGGACAACACGTAAGCACGCATGGTGGGTCCTGTTGGACCTCTTTTGAAAGGCTAACGCTCCTCGGCAGAGGACGATGCGATTCAAAGCAAACCGTTCTGCGTGAGCACGTCTGCGCCAGCGAGGACGACGGCAACGATGGACATCAACTTGATGAGAATGTTCAGGGAAGGACCAGAGGTGTCCTTGAACGGGTCGCCGATGGTGTCGCCAATCACGGCAGCGTCGTGGGCTTCGTCGCCCTTCTTGGCACCGGGGATGTGGTCTTGCTCAATGGCTTTCTTGGCGTTGTCCCAAGCACCACCTGCGTTGGCCATGAAGAGGGCCATGAGCACACCGGTCACAAGGGATCCAGCCAGCAAACCGCCAAGCGCATCGTAGCCCAGCCCGTAGCCGACGATGACGGGGGCGATGACCGCCACCACGCCAGGTCCAACCATTTCTCGCAGAGCGGCCTTGGTGGAAATGTCAACACAGGTCTGGGAGTCAGGCTTCACGCCTTCCTTACCTTCGAGTAGACCTGGGATTTCCTTGAATTGGCGTCGGATTTCAACCACCATGTCGCCAGCAGCCTTGCCGACCGAGGTCATGGTCATGGCCGCCACCACAAAGGGCAAG